>NZ_JAFLMY010000015.1:0-131405 GCF_017313375.1 Agrobacterium sp. Ap1 | reverse complement strand
TGTCTCCGCGTTATCAAACGCGGGGAGTGTGACAGTCTAACTTTGCTGAATTAGGACATTCTAACTTTGCGGCTACATACAGAGATCGCATAATCTGTCTTATGGAACTAAATACTATGCCGCGTGCCGACGACATCGAGATTTAAAAACGGAACCAAGTTTGGCCCAAACTGCGATCTTTTGGCCCAAACCGGAAAGTAACGTGGCCCAACTACAAAGAGCGTGCGGACTCGGTCGTTAGGTATGAAGCATCTGACACAGTGCCGGGACGACCGCTGGAGACGTTACGGGGATTGTCAGCTTCCCGCAAACGGGAAATGGCTTAGTCCGCAACCTGTCAAACCAAGGTTCATCCCACGCTTCAGGCAACGGGAATTTCCCGACTTTTCTCCCAACAAATGGCGAAAGCGACGCAATCAATTCCTTAGACCTGCCTGTTATTTGCGAACTTTGAGTGCAGACGCTCTCGTTCGTTAAGCGGACATTCTTGTCGCTGATATCGACGATGACTTCGCCTTGATCGAGAGGGCCTACCCCGACCATAACGTCGGGCGCGATAGCAAAGAATAATTCAACCCTTGGATCGCTTAAATCGTTGGTTTCCGGCGGCGTGAGCTTCAAAACCGGTCGGCTGCCAAGGACAAACGACTTCTTGGGATTTGGTATTCGAACAACGGCTAGTCCCCTACCCGCAATCACGCTGAGGATGTCGTCGCTTCCAGTTTTCAACGATGAGACTCCGTTCTTCTGGCATGGTTCAGCGCGTCGGCAATGGCTTCGACGATATTGATAAAGTGGCTCCTGGACCGGGCTTGGATCGAACGGTTGGAGCTAGTTATGGGTGCGGAAACAACGAGCGTATCATGCTTCAAGCCCATGACATTTGGGAGAATAAGGGACGACCTGAAGGCCATCATAGCGACACGGGAATGGGCGTAACCACAGAGCACGCCAGCGCTCTCTACAGCGCCGTTTCCGCATGAAAACGAACTCGCACGAAGATGTCATTGTGCCACGATTCCCTAGCAGTAGCCAACGACACGACGACTTTTCAAAAAAGCCCGCTCATTAAGCGTTCATACGCCTTTTCTGGCTTCCCATAGGCATCGGCAGCGAACTGTTCCATTCCTTCACGATCTCTGATCGTGACGAGTCCCCGGTCTGCTCGAATGAAACCGTTTCCCTCTAGCACGTGAAGCGCGGTAGTCACGCTTGGGCGACGGACAGCGAGCATCATGGAAATGAAATCATGGGTGAGCGGCAGCTCGTTTCCATCAATTCTGTCGTCACACATAAGCAGCCATCTCGCGAGGCGCTCGTTGACATCATGAATAGCGTTGGAGACAGCCGTATATGCAAGCTGAACAGCAAATGCCTCAATCGCTCGGATTATAACTTTGAGAAAATTTCGCCGATTTTCCATCAGATGGCGAAAGTCATCGTACCGGATACGATAGCCCGCAGCATCCAGCTGCACGTAAACATCGTATGTGTACACATCAACATCAGCAATGGCAGAAGTTGGAATATATCCATCGTAGCCAAAGATGCCCGCCTCCGCCCGCGCGCCCTCAGGTGTTTTTGCAATCACAGAGCAAATGCCTTTGGTGAGAAAGTAGACGTGCTCAATCGGCTGGCCTTCCTCACCAAGCATCACCCCATGGGTGAGACTAACTGGCTCCAACCCGTTTGCGACATCATTGAGGTCTTCACTTGGCAGACGCGCCAGTAACTTATTGCCACGCGCCAAATTGAAATCAATGCGCATCTCTCTGTTCCCCCTCACAAAAGCAGCATGCAATATGGGCCGCTTGCTCACCCGAACAGCCGGAACAAGTGGAGGCCAGCCGGGTTACGCTTTGACAACATGCTAAACTTCATGGGTGGCAGATGCCAAGATACTATTTCCATCTTCGTGACGGCGACCGCCTAGATCGAGATCCGGAAGGAACTGAGTTGGCGACATTGGACCTGGCCGTCGAGGAAGTTCGACACGCTGCAAGAGAGTTACTGGCGCACAAAATACTTCAAGGGGAAGTTGTTGATGGCCAGATTTTCGAGATCACAAGCGAGCAGGGCGAGGTCTTCGACAAAATCCCGCTCAAGTCGGTCGTCCGTTTCGAGTAACTGGGGCTGCGATAGTTCCACGCCCAAAGCGAGTGATGATGAGTTTCAAGGTGAAGGACGGAAGCCAAAAAGCCACGGGAGCGACAGCGTCCGATGCGGTTAAGCAGCTTGAAAAATCGCACGGTAAAAAAGTGGTCGTCATGGAACTCATTCCCGGGACTAACAACCCCGAAGCAGTAACGCTGTCACAGCAAGAGATCGAAAGTCGATAACTAGCGGAAAAAGCTCCACCACAGAATGAGGGGAGCTTCTCTGATAGGCTGTCCAGTGCCGAAACTTCTAAATCTACGCCGGTACAAGTCCGTAGGGTGTCAGGCAGCCGCTTCCAACGGTAAGCTTTGGACCTTCTTAACACTCCGTCGCCTGCTGCGATGAGGCCTTGTGACGTCCGCAATGATCGAGTGCGCGACGACTTTACCCAATTCGGCCGCACTCGTAATACCTTGGATGAAGGGACGTTTGTGAAGCAGGTATGCTACTGCGGGGAAGAAGAGCCGTCGGATCGGCTGTGTGCCAGAGATCAGCGGGCGACATTGTGCGTCGAGATCTATGCCGCCAGTTCTTCGTTGGTTGCCTGTCGTAGTGACCGTCCATCCCTCAGAAATGAGGCCACGCTCTACCAGCCCTCGAAACGGTAGGTCGGCAGCTGAGCGATTTTTCTGCCCTGTCGCATCTATGAAAGTGTCAAATACCCTTCGTCCGCAAGCCGAATTTACCGTCACGCCACGTGCGAGCCCGTCGCTGGAAATCTCAGAATCGTTTCCGAGAGCGAGGATTTCGAGACGGCCACACTCGTGGAGAGCGAGAAGACGCTCAATCGAAAGATGCGGCACCGTCGCATAGTCATCTGCGAAGATACTTTTGAATGAACGGTTGAAGCGCTCTAGATCGTCGGCATTTAGACAATCGACCGCAGCTTCGATAATCTCATGTGTAATTAAGATGGCGTACCGCCACTGTACCGTACGCTCAGCGCTATAGTTTCGGCCTGCCTCAACAAGATTTTGCCTAGCCCACTCAAAAGGCTCAATTTTATCCCGAACGCCGTAGTAAGCTTCAGCAAAGTCGTCGACTGTTAGTTCGTCCAGGCCGATGGCTGCAGCGTATTCAGGATCGGCGACAGCAATCTCTTGTTTGAAAAGATCGAAGAGATCGTCCAATAGCCCACTAGAGCCTAGCCTGGTACGATCATCCACGGCCTGCTTTGTACAAATCCGGGGCTCGAGATAGGGAATGGGAAAATAGAAGTCGGCCTCCGGTAACAAGCCTTTTCGAGACATCATTGTCATATGAAGGCAGCTGCCGGATTTGCTCGGTCGGTATTCCAGAATTCCCTTTTTCGTCCGCCGAAATTTGCCATACGTAGTCGCAACAGTCATGATCGCATCGATCGCACTCAGTGAGGTACCAAGAACTGCCACCTCTCCACTCGGGATGGTTTTCAGGGCAGTCGCAGGCCATGGAGCCTCGAAAAAGCCAGGTGATTTTTCAGGGTTGGTCGGAAAGCTGTGGCCCGTCGCTGCAACGACGTAGTCGAAGACACAATTGTCTTCGCGATTACGCCCTGCGATCGTCAGCTTGAACATATCCTCGACAGGCGTGATGTCCTCTACCTCACAGCTTTCCGACACCTGGACTTCATGACGAGTTGCGCAGGCACTATCAATCAGCGTGGAAAACTGCGATTTAAAATAGTCGCCGACAACTATACGTGGATAGAAGGCACGATCTGAAATCTGATCTCGAGTGACGTCATATTCAGCAAGATACTTATCTGACTGCAGAAGAAGCCATCTGTATAAAGTCTGCGGTAGTGGTGGGATTTCTACGCTGGGAATATTCGATAACATCGACGGGTCATTGATGCCGCGTTGGTAAGGAGTTCCCTTTCCGGCGATTTCGCTCCGCTCGAAGATCGTGATATGAAGTTTAGCGCTACAGGTAAGTAATTCTTGAAGTGCATAAATGCCTGTCGGGCCGGACCCAACGATTGCGATGCGTTTACTCATTTGGGCTCCTCGCACCGCCATGCGCTGTGCTGCTTCTGAACGGGCCAAACCGGTGTGCGTTCCCTCGCCGTACGCTAGCGGACCAAGCGCTGAACGCAATTTTCTACTGCAGCTCGGGATTCCGTTTTCAACTTTTAGTTTTGGATACCCATTGAAGGTTCAAAGATTAGAGCCATATCATTTTCATGGAAAAATCTCAGATTGACGACATCGATGCGCAGATTCTGAAGCTTCGTACGGCGCTGCCAATATGGGGGGTCGAAGCGAACGATCTCGTGGAATTGGCCCGCAACGCGGAGCGAGCTGCAATACAGGTAGACGAGCGCACGATGCAGCGTGTACGCGGATTGATCGAAACCACCACTGGTTGGCACAACACCCTTCTCTACTGGGAGCAGCAAGACGCGGCTCCTGCGCTCAGTGCAGAGATCCGTGTCCTTCGCGGGTCACTCGATGCGATGCGCAAGGAAGTCTCCGCGTCGGCAAGGATGTTTCCATCGTGATGACTGATGCTGAACTAAAGTGCACTGAAACGTAGTTTTTCATCAACCGACCGAGCGTCTCTCGTTTTAGTCGGACATTTTTCCGCGTTCTGACAAATTATTCGCGTTCTTGTTGCTTCAGCTGTCATCGACATCATCGTTGTATCAGAGCCAAACAAATCAACTATCGATAGCCTTTTGAGTTAGCGTATTCAAAGGGATGGACTAGGCCTTCATATCCCCTTTTGCGTGCATCCCCATGGAGAGCAAGATGATGGAAAAGAAGCCCAATCCTGAAAGCGATGATGCTCGCAGCGGCGACGATGCGGACAAGAACCGCGAGGAACTTTCGAGGGCTGCTGAAAAGGGCCTCAAGGACGCTCGGAGAAACAATCCAAAACGCGACGTGCTACGACCGATCCTAAGGTCAATGAAACCGGGACCGAAGCACGACAGGGGCGCACCGGCCGACCGGTGCTTATAGTTCTAATCGCAGGCTTGACGCTAGCGTTGCTTGCCTGGATAGGCGCAGAGATCTGGGGGGGAAACGACTGACACCCCCGCTGCTCAGACAGTTACGCCGCCTGCTGGGGACAATAACCCGACCACTGCGTCTCAGAGCGTGGAGCCAGCCGTGCCTACTGCTATCTAAAAAACGCCGCACTCCGATGGCGGCACACGGGGGCCTTCAGAAAGCAATCAGCCTGCTGGAAGTACCACCCGACCTTAGGCGGACCACGTTGTGTGTATGCCTAAATGAAAGCATCCTCAGAACCGACAGACCGAAGCGTAGTCAAAGTCGCGATAGCAAAGGTGACTTCGGGCTGGCTAGGGTGGTGCCACGTTAGGGCTATCTCACAAGTCGGGAATTCATACCAATATTGGGAGGCGACTGTGACTGAGGCTTTAGACAAAGAGAATTTTGAAACTCGCCTAAGCACAAAAGAAAAACGGATGTTTTTCGAGGCCTTGCGTATGGAAGTCGTTAAGACCTTTAAAGGCTTCGACCCTACGACAAAACGCCGCCTGGCGGGATCCGCCCGCAAACTTATAGAAATCTTGCAATTATTCGAGCGAGATCCGTACGATTCTCCGCATTGCTCGTTTGCCCAAGTGGTCGACCTTGCGTGTCAGTTTACCGCGCAAGGAAACCATACCATTCAGACGTCGAACATAAGCGCCACGCTTCATTAAGGGTGAGCGCTCCTACAATTCGCGGGAACGCTATTTAATGTTACTGCTTCGCGTTCACGCCCTCAAATTCAAGAGCCTCTTCGAGCTGCTGCTCTGTGACGTCAAGAACGGTGCGCTCAGGAAGGCCGTCGGAGCCAACAGCCCTATCGGCTGCGGCTCTCTCGGCCGACGGGGTCGCGGTTGGGGGGGCGCATCAGTTGTTGTCGACGCGGTTGTCTCGCCTGAAACCTCCGGCGTTGCCGCGGGCGAGGCCGGTGCACATTTCAGCAGTAGCCCCCGGCGCGTCGCCCTCGCCTTCCTGAAACAGCACAATACCTTGAAGTTGATTGTTACGGATGTGCAGATGCCCGGCCGCCTCAATGGGATTGAGTTGGCCAACTACATCGGGGAGCACTGGCCAGATATCTCCATCATTGTCGCCTCTGGCGCTGTGATCCCCGAAGAAGGGGAATCTTCCGACCCACGCTCGTTTCCTCAACAACCCGATTAATCAAGAACTTGTTTTGACGACGATCAGAGAATTATGCGATTGAATTTGGTGATATAAGGTTTCGGACAGCAAGCGTCTCCCTGTCCGTTTCGATAACTGCAACCGTCGAGACCGGACAAGATTATTGCCGCACGAATTTCAAGCTGACATCGATGCCATTGCCGATATTCCCGCGGTATCTTCGATCTTTGACGTCATCCGCCAGACCACTGGCATGGGATTTGCTGCAGTCGCTCGTGTCACCGAGGGACGGTGGATTGCCTGCGAGGTTCTCGACAACATCGATTTCGGCCTAAAGCCAGGTGGCGAACTCCAGGTCGAAACCACCATCTGCCACGAGATCCGCCAAAATCAAGAGGCGGTCGCAATCGACCATGTCGACAAAAGCGATATCTGGATTGGGCACCATACGCCGCTGCAATACGGCTTCCAGAGTTATATCTCAGTTCCGATTACCTTGAGTGACGGCACATTCTTCGGGACGTTGTGCGCGATCGATCCACGCCCGGCGCAGGTGAACAATTCCAAGATCCTGACGATGTTCAAGCTGTTTGCAGAACTGATTGCAAATCATCTGGATGCACGCAATCGGCTCGTCGCCTCTGAAGAGCGGCTCCAGGAAGAGATTGAGGTCGCGGAAATCCGCGAACAGTTCATCGCCGTGCTCGGGCATGACCTGCGCAACCCTCTTGCCTCGATCGGAGCTGGCGCACGGCCTCTGACCAAGTCTACTCTGGACGATCGCGCCAGAACAGTGGTCGCGATGATGCTGAAGAGCGTTGATCGCATGGGGAACTTGGTCGACAACGTCATGGACTTTGCCCGCGGCCACCTCGGCGGCGGCATCTCCCTTCAGCTGTCGAATGAGCCACTCCAGCCGGCCCTTGATCAGGTTGTGGGAGAACTACGGAGCGTCTGGACGGAACGAGAGATCGTTACCCATTTTGCGCTGGAGCGACAGGTGTCGGTTGACCACAAACGGATTGCACAGCTCTTCTCTAACCTGCTTGGTAATGCTCTGACCCACGGGGCTGCCGATCTGCCCGTGCTCGTCATGGCGGCCACATCGGACACCGGGCTGGAGCTTTCGGTATCCAATGGCGGCAAACCAATACCGGACAGCGCGCTGGAGAAGCTGTTCCAGCCGTTCAGCCGGCATCACGGTCAGGAACGTACTGAAGGTCTGGGCCTTGGACTTTACATCGCCTCCAGGATCGCCGAAGCGCATGGCGGCCGGATCGATATTGTCTCCACCTCGCACGAGACGCGGTTCACTCTGCGCATTCCGATGGCGCTCCTACCCGAATGACGATGCCTTCCGACGAGCTGCCGGCACTAAGTCAAAACCGCGCTTGACATCTCGGTTGCAGCCTTGAGCGGCTGACGGTCGAGAGCGAGATGAACGCCTCCCCGTCAGTTCTGAGAAATCATCTCTCGCACGCGGGCGGCTAGGAGTTCCACCGGGAACGGCTTGCTCATGACGGACATTCCTTGATCGAGGTGACCATCGCGGACAGTCGAACTCTCCGCGTATCCGGTTATGAAGAGTACTTTGAGATCCGGCCGTGACTGGCGTGCAGCGTCCGCCATCTGCCGGCCATTCATACCTCCCGGAAGGCCAACGTCACTGACGAGGAGGTCGATCCTGACGTCCGATTGCAGGATCTTCATGCCAGCAACGCTATCACCAGCTTCAATGACCGTGTAGTCGAGCTCATGCAGTATATCCGAGATCAGCATTCGCACTGTCGGCTCGTCATCGACCACCAGAACGGTTTCGCCCTGCTCAGAGCGCGTAAGCACTCGCTGCTCGGCCTGTTCGTCGTTCACATCACCATCCATCACATGTCGTGGAAGATATATGCAGACGGTCGTGCCCTTTCCTTCTTCCGACGAGATCGTCACCTGTCCGCCGGACTGCTTTGCGAAGCCATATATCATCGATAGGCCGAGCCCAGTTCCTTCGCCGAGCGGCTTGGTCGTGAAGAACGGCTCGAAAACCTTCTCGCGGATGTCTTCGGGGATACCCGTACCGCTATCGCTCACGCAGATCAGGAGATATTCACCCTTAGGCAAGTCATGCGCCGAAGCCGCAGCCTGATCCAGCACGATGTTATCCTTGTTGATGGTAATTCGTCCACCATTCGGCATGGCGTCACGGGCGTTGATGCACAAGTTGAGAAGCGCGTTTTCCAGCTGAGATGGGTCCACCAGCGCCGGCCAAAGGCCGGTCGTCCCGATCACATCGAGCTCGATCGACGGACCAACAGTGCGACGGATCAAATCCTCCAGTTCGTTGATCAGCCGATTGACACTGGTCGGCTTCGGATCGAGCGTCTGGCGGCGCGAGAAGGCCAGCAGTCGGTGCGTCAATGCGGCGGCCCTCTGAACGGCACCCTGGGCTGCCGAGAGATATCTTTCGACATCTGCCGTGCGACCTTGGTTAAGGCGGCGTGTCACGAGTTGTAGGCTTCCGGATATCCCTGCGAGCAGGTTGTTGAAGTCGTGAGCAAGGCCGCCGGTCAACTGGCCCACGGCCTCCATTTTTTGCGCTTGGCGCAACGCCTCCTCCGCCTTGAGGAGTTCTGCTGTACGCTCGGCAACCCGATGCTCCAGGTCGTCGTTCAAAACCTGCAGCATGGCGATCGCCCGGTCGCGCTCCGCCTCGACGGCACGGCGATCGTCAACATCTATGAGCACACCGGGAAAACGAAACGGCTTCCCATCGGCATCGCAATCGACACGACCGTTTGCTTCGATCCAGTAGTAATTGCCGTCTTGACGCCGAACGCGATATTGGTAGGCATAATGCCCTCGCCGTTCGATTGCATCATTGATGGCCGCGACGAGCCCATCGCGATCTTCCGGGTGGACTGTGGAAATGATCTGGTCCAGGGGAACCCCGCTGCGACCCAATGCCGGATCGAGACCAAAACTATCCGCGAAGGCCGCATCGATGGTGAACTGGTCCGTCGGAATATCCCAGACCCAGGTGCCGATGATCGCCCCGGCGCTCAACGCCAGTTGGACACGCTCGGCGTTAACGCGGTCGCGTGACTGCGCAGCGAGTAACTCTGTCGTCTCGTAGGCGACATCCAGAAATCCCTGGATGGTGTCTCCGTCGCGCAGGGGGCTGTAGGAAAATGTCCAGTAGGTATCTTCCGGATAACCCTTGCGGGTCATCACGAGGTGAAGGTTTTCCAGATAAACGGTTTCGCCGGCCATCGCCCGCGCAATCAACGGCTCGATTTCCTGCCACACTTCGGGCCAAACCTGGTCGATAGGTTGCCCCAGTGCCCAGGGATGCCGATCTCCGAGGAAGGGCGCATAGGCTTCGTTATAGAGGAAGGTTTTTTCCGATCCCCAGGTCGCGCACATGCCAAAGCTGGTAGAAGACATGATGTCGTAGGTCGTGCGCAACGCTGACGACCATGTTTCTTTTGGACCTAATCGCGTACTCGCCCAGTCGAAGCCTTCCCAGTAGTTCAAAACGCTGCTCCTGTCTGACGCGCCACATGGTCCAATGCCATAGCTCAACTTAAATGGTGTAGTGGGAAAGCTTTGAAAGTATTTAAGCCGTTGAATGCGAAATCCGAGACCAAGGCGCTTCCATGTCCAGCCATCGGGCTATTCGTTTTTTGCAGCATAAGCTCGCGTCTAACCTGGAACACCGCGTCCTGTCGAAGTGTTTACTCCCCGTCACGCAAGAGGAGATACCGATGGCATTTGTCGAGGGGAAAGATGGAACGCAACTGCATGTAAAAGACATGGGAAATGGCCGCCCAGTGGTTCTCATCCACGGTTGGCCGCTGACCGGCGACATGTTCGAATATCAGACCCTCGCGCTTCTCGAAGCCGGATACAGGGTCGTGACCTATGACCGTCGCGGATTTGGTCAGTCCGGTCATCCTGCAACCGGTTATGATTACGATACGTTTGCCGATGACCTGGCAAGCGTTCTTGAGGAACTCAACCTACAGGACGTTGCACTTGTCGGCTTTCCGATGGGCGGTGGTGAAATCGCGCGCTACCTGAGCCGCCACGGGGCGTCTCGTGTGTCCAAAGCGATCCTGGTTGCATCGGTTGCGGGCTATCTGCTGAAGGACCAAAGTAATCCCGATGGCGTGGACGTAAGCGTATTCGAGGATATGAAATCCCAGATCCGCAAGGACCGGTTTGCCTTCCTTCAGGATTTCGCAAAGACGTTCTATGGTGTTGGATGGGTCACAAGCCCGGTCAGCGACGGCATTCTCGACTGGTCTTTTACACTCGGCATCATGGCCAGTCCAAAAGCGACGATCGATTGCGTGGATGCGTTCGGAAATACTGACTTCCGGGGCGATTTCTCGGCGTTCACCATCCCGACCCTCATCATCCACGGAACGGCGGACAAGACCGTGCCGATCGATCCATCCAGCCGGACCGCGGCCGCTGCGATCCCAGGCGCAAAACTCATTGAATATGAAGGTGAGCCGCACGGTCTGTTTGCCACCGCACCCGCCCGGCTGAACAAGGATCTGCTCGATTTCTTGGCATAGCCAAGGCGAGGACTGTTATTTAGCTAGTTGATAGGCTTGCTCCGTACGCGACGAGCAAGCCTTTCGGCACGAGAGGGCATTCGATGGGCTTGATGTCTCCAACATCCTCCGAACCTGGGCGATCCGCTGACTGTCATAGGGGATGACGATGGACGCCCGAAGTGCCGCTGCTAACCGTCGGCAATCAAGAGCTATCGTCGGCGAGCTCAAGGATGTCACTGCCCTTTGGCTATCCGCCTCGACGACTGAATACCATCAGGCAGATCGAGCCGAGAATTCCGGCGACGACGGAACCCATGAGGATGCCGATTTTGACATTATCCTGAACGACGGGATCATTGAACGCGAGCAGGCCGATGAACAGGCTCATCGTGAAGCCGATCCCGCACAGGAGTGCGGTTCCCATCATCTGACCCCAGCTTGCTTTAGCCGGCAGGTCGGCCAGTCCCAGCTTGACGAGAAGCGCGACCGTCCCGAGAATGCCGACCAGTTTGCCGAACAGCAAACCGGCCGCTACGCCCATGGTCAAAGGCTCAGCGAAAACATCTGCCGTCACTCCAGCAAACGAGACACCAGCATTGGCAAAACCGAAGACGGGCACGACGATGAAAGCCACCGGCTTGTGGAGACTATGCTCGAGTTTGTGGAGCGGGGATTCGGCATGAGTGGCTTCCGGCGTGCCAGGCGTCAGCTTCAGCGGGATCGTCAGGGCCAGCATCACGCCAGCCAGCGTCGCGTGAACACCTGACGCAAAAACCAGGACCCACAGCGCTGCCCCGAGAACCAGATAGGGCCAAAGCGCCGTCACTTTCATGCGATTGAAGATGATCAGGTTGCCGAGCACGATTGCAGCGCCGGCAAGCGCCATCAGGTTGAGATCTTCGGTGTAAAACATGGCAATGACGATAACGGCGCCCAGATCGTCGATGATTGCCAGTGCCGCGAGGAAGATCTTGAGCGATGCAGGTACGCGCGATCCGAACAGCGAGATCACACCCAGCGCGAAGGCGATATCGGTGGCGGTCGGGATTGCCCATCCTCGCAGCGCCGAGGGATCCTGCCGGTTGAAGAAGACGAAGAACAATGCCGGAAACAGCATGCCGCCCGCAGCGGCCGCACCGGGTAGGATGCGTCGGCTCCACGAGGAAAGCTGGCCGTCCAGCATCTCGCGCTTGATCTCGAGCCCAACGAGCAGGAAGAAGACGGCCATCAGCGCGTCATTGATCCAGTGCTGCAGGCTGAGCGGGCCGATATAAACGTGCAGTGCGTGGAAATAATCCTCAGCGACCGGCGAGTTCGCCGTAATGATCGCCAGGACGGCGACGATCATGAGGACAACACCGCCAGATGCCTCCTTGTCGAGAAAGTGGCGGAGAGTTGATTGAATGCGGCCCTTTGAAGCTGTCGAAGACATGGGTTCGCGCTCCCTTGGTTGGAAGGTTGATCGAAGTCTCCGTGGATTTCCGGGGAACCCGCAGCACCGCAGCACGCGCTGTCGAGTTATCTTAACCCAATGCGCCGTACTTTGCCACTGCCGCTGACGACGTTTCGACCGGACGAGGACAGCGATCACGACGAACGAGCGTGAAACGGTAGCGTCGATGATGCCTCAGTTTGGCAATTCATTATAGCGTGGAAGATTCGGTCCATCCGGTTGGCTGTTCAAACAGCTTGGCGGCAAGGCTGCGGATGGCCAGCTTGCTCGCGATGTTGAGGGCGCTATGCATCAGGTTGATGCCAGCCGATTGTGAGGATTCATGATGCTGGGAGCAATCTTCGGCACACCCTGACCCTCCGACCAACGCCCGCATCGCATCTCATAGGCCACTAACGCCTCCCCGATATCGCCTCCAGCATGTCGAGAGGGGCAACCATCGCTGGCTGCTTGATTGGCGAGGAGCGCACATGGTTGCGCTGTAGCATCGGGCCCTTCTAAACAGCAGCATGATTGGACCGACGAGAGAGAGCGAAAGCCCGTGATGCCGCAAAGCCCTATCCACCAAACGGTTGAATACGCGGGCAGCGTGGTTGGCAAGGAAGCCCGGAGTGACTGCCGCCGCTGGATGCATATCTTCGTCCTGTTCTCGGGTGCGTCTTTTCCAGGCGAACTACGCTCAAATTGGCATGCCTTCCAAGGCATAGGACGCCCTGCAGGACAATTTTCGAGCCTGACTGGAACGCATTGAGAGAAAGACTAGTTTGTACGATATCGGACGGTCGGTTCGAGGGCTTGAAGCAGAGCCGCTGTCCTCGTTTGGAGATCTGGCGTCGTGCAATCATTCCCTGTCACCATATTGGTTGTCGAAGACGAAGCCCTCATACGCTTGGCTATAGAGGACGAACTCGAGGATCAGGGTTTTGTCGTTTTCTCTGCCGGCAATGCGGACGAGGCCATCAAAATGATCGAGCACCATCCGGAAATCGCGGTCGTTTTCACCGACATCGATATGCCGGGAACTATGGACGGTATGAAGCTTGCGGCTTTTGTGCGAGATCGCTGGCCGCCGATCAAGATCATTGTCACTTCAGGTCGAGTAAATCCGTTGGGGAATTTGGCCGAAGACATACCTTTTCTCGCAAAGCCGTACGACCACGCGAAAGTAGTGGGCACGATCCGCAGCCTGATGTCGCTTTGAGCGATACCGGAGAATGCAATGGATTCTTGCTGAAGATAGCATAGCATCGAGCCGAAGAGCGTCCAGGATGCCAGCGCCCATGCCGCCAAGATCGTCCGCTCGTCATCAACCGCCAATGCCCGCGCCCGCAATACATCTGCTGAACGCTCTAGTCGAAGGCCCGGAAGCAGCGCCATCGCCCCATCGCCGTCGCGTTGCTGGCGATCTCGCGCAACATGTCAGGATCATCGTAGCGTCACCGGATGTGTGGACCTCTGTCCTGGCGACGGTGAGACGCGACGATGGAATCGGTATCTGGGGCCAGCAGATCATGCTTGTCGGCAAAGGCGACTGCGCAGCAGATGAGCGCCGAGCATGAGAAGACGACCGACGAACTCAAGAGCCCGGTCTGTTATTATGAGCAGATTAGGAAGCAAGGTTGCCG
Source organism: Agrobacterium sp. Ap1 (assembly GCF_017313375.1). NCBI lineage: Bacteria > Pseudomonadati > Pseudomonadota > Alphaproteobacteria > Hyphomicrobiales > Rhizobiaceae > Agrobacterium > Agrobacterium sp. Ap1. The sequence goes on along the minus strand of NZ_JAFLMY010000015.1, from coordinate 117,505 downwards.
TAGTTATCGGCGGCGTGGGTGGGATCGGCGGAGCCATTTCTGAAAGGTTTGTAGCCGAGGGCGCAAAGGTCTACGCGACCAGCCGCAGGGGAGCTGGGGACGAGTCACAGGTCCAAACCGTAAACCTCCAGACGATCCGGGCAGATGCCAGTGATCGAGCCGATCTTCAGCGCGTATTCGAGCAGATCCGAGCAGAGCAAGGCCGCGTCGACGTACTCGTCGTGAATGCGGGAATATCCGAATACGCACCGCTTGAAGACATTTCCGAGGATCATTTCGATCGGACATTCGGCTTGAATGTGAAATCCCTCGTGTTCGCGGCGCAGGGTGCGATCGACATGATGCAGACGGGCGGAACGATTGTGTTGATCGGCTCGATTGCGGGAGACATCGGCACCAAAGGCTATGGCGTGTAAGGTGCGACCAAAGCTGCAGTCCGTTCGTTTACACGAACCTGGGCGAACGAACTTGCTCCCAAAGGCATCCGCGTTAACGTCGTTAGCCCTGGTCCCACCGATACGGCCATGATGGCCGCAGCCTCTCAAGAAGTTCGCGACGCACTGTCGAATATGATCCCTCTCGGGCGCATGGGTCGACCCGAAGAAGTCGCGGCCGCAGCTCTCTTTCTTGCAAGCGAAGAGAGCAGTTTTCCGACTGGTTCAGAGATCGCTGTCGACGGTGGTATGGCACAGATCTGATGCCGGACTTCGCCATCGCCGTCGAGAATTGATTTTGGCGTGCCGCAGGTCAAAAGGCGTGCGCTCATCGAACAGCCCTATGGTCCTCGGTCGCCTACATTTCGTTTCGGGCATCTATGTTGGTCCATGAAGCAGTTAATCGGGGCGAGAGAGCCGCCCCGACACAAATCACTTTGCCACTTAGGTCGATTTCGCAAATTCTACGAGATCTCTGCTGAAGCGAGGGACTTCCTCCAGAAAAGGCGCGTGGCCTGAATTAGGATAGACCTTTGACTGCACGTTGGGATTAAGCTCCTTCGCGCGTGCGATGCGGGCGCCAGTCATGACCAGATTGTCTTTGCCACCGTAAAGCAGCAACACGGGCACCCGAGCTTTCGGAGGGCCATCTACTACATTAACCGTCATTGACGGTACCGTTTTTGTCATCACCCAAGACGCCATTGCGGCATTCGACAGAAGTCGCTCGAAGGTCGCCGCATCGGGTTGCGTCTGAAAGCACAGAGCAAGGAAGGTGCGTACCGCATCAAGGTGCGTTTTCAGATCATCGGATGCCATTCCGGCATAACGGTCGCCCTTGAGACGATGCGGTCAGGATGCGTGCGGAACCTTTTCTGCGTTGATGCATTAAGCGCCTGCAAGCCGGGGCCTATCCATGAAACGTGTGAATGACGAAACAACCGTATTTTACGACGGTGTAGCCAAAAGCGTAGTGATCGTTCAGGGTCACATGATTGACTACGTTATCGGGCCACTCGAGACCCAAGCCGACGCATTTGAAGCTGCAGGCGAGAGATGTCGTAGACTTGGCTGGATCTCTCCGATCGAAGGGGTGACAATGAGATTGCAGCGAAGGTGGCTTGAGCCGTTACAAAGCTATGGCGCAGCTATCAGTGTCGTTCTCGGCGGCCTCATGTTCGTTTGGCTCGTGCAGTAGACAAATAGAATGCTGCTGCTCTTATCGATCACCCAGCGCCTCCTTATCCGACCGATGTCGCTTAATCGGGACCCGATGGTCTATTCACCAGATGTTCTAACGGTTCAGCAAGCGAGGGCGTGCTGCGGCCACTATAAAGCAAGCTGCGTCAGTGAAATTACGCATGCAGCTATTCTCCTTAGCATCTTGAAGTTCTCACGGTGCCTCCCAGATCAGCGAAACGCCCCAAAGACCTCAATTCAAAGCGTCCGGACAAGTTTTTATGGATCAAGAGAATGATTTTCGCGACGCTCAGGATGCAGGCGATCGCCTGATTGCAGCACATGCTTCAGAAGACCCGTTCGCAGCGGCATTCAAGGCGACGAGAATGCCGATGATTATCACCGACCCCAGACAATATGATAATCCGATCATTTTCTCCAACGACGCATTCACAAAACTCACCGGCTACTCACGTGACGAGCTCATTGGCCGCAACTGCCGCCTTCTTCAAGGCGCCGAAACTGACCCTGAAGCGATTGCGAAGTTGAGGACAGCGATCTCGGAAGAGCGGGATCTCTCGATCGACATCCTTAATTACAGGCGTGACGGGTCGACCTTCTGGAATGCGTTGTTTGTGAGCCCGGTCCGGGACGAAACCGGCGAAGTTATATACTTTTTTGCATCACAGCTTGATTTCACCAATATCAAGAGCAAGGAAGCGGAGCTCGCTGCAGCCAGGCATATGGCCGAGCAGGAGGTCGCGCGCCGTACTGTCGATCTGACCGCGGCGCTGACCACCAAAACTGCGCTCGTCCACGAAGTTGACCATCGGGTGAAGAACAATCTTCTGACCATTGCATCCATCGTCAAGCTGCAAGCCAGGATGACAGAAAGCGATGTTGTAGAGCGGACATTGATGTCCGTTCTAAACCGAGTTGAGGCACTAAGTACCGTCCAGCGAAAGCTCTTGAATGATGAGGATGTGGGGCACTTCGATGTGGCTGATTTCGCAAACGATCTCGCAACCGATGTCATTGGCGCCCTGAAACGCACCGATATCGTGCTGACGACAGATCTGCGCGAGGTAGTTGTGCCCGCAACGAAGGCCTCTCCATTGGCTTTGATCATCAATGAACTTGTCGGCGACGCGGTTCGCCGGGGGCTGCGCGATGGTGGAGGCGAGATCCATCTTGAAGTCAGGCGTCTGAACGGTCACTTCCTCATTCGGGTTGTAGATACGGTAACCCCGGTGGATGTTGACCGCGAGGAAGCAGCATTTAGCCAAAAGATGCTTGAAGCATGCTTGCAGCAGCTGCGCGCAAAGCTCGAACGCCGCGTGGAAGGCCGCCTTACTGAAGTCTCCGTCACGCTACTGGTAAAAGACTGAAAGGTTTCTTTGTGAAAATTCTGATCGTTGAGGACGAAGTGCTGCTCGCCATGGAACTAGAGAGCGAAATCGAGGCTGCGGGCCATGACATCGTCGGGCTGGCGGCGGACAGCCGGGAGGCCAAGGACCTCATTGACTCGGTCCGTCCAGACTTTGCCTTCGTCGATATTCAACTCATTGACGGGCCAACCGGAATTGAGGTCGGACGGCATCTATCCGCAAAGTCCATCCCTTATGTCTTCGTCTCAGGCAACCTTAAACGGATCCCGGAAGATTTTGCCGGAGCGGTCGGGGCGATCGAGAAGCCGTATACGATGAATGGTCTTCAGAACGCGCTTTCATTCATCGAAAGCTTCGTCGCTGGGAAGCCGGATGAAAAAACACCCCCTCCAAGTCTGGTAATGTCTCCCGAAGTCCTCGCAAAAATAGCAGCCTGAACGGGCCTTCACAAAAAAGCAAAGGCTCAGATCGTTGGGCAACTCGTCAGACAGAATAAGAGCCGTCCGCAACTCCGGTCTACTCGACGCAAAGAACAAAACCGAATTTGATGACATAATCGAAGTTGTAAAGGCGGGGTTGAACTGTCCAGTTGCGCTGGTATCGATCCTCGATGAACACCGCCAGGTGTTTCTCGCTCATCTCGGCCTGCCTGAAAAATGGGCCGAAGCCGCAGAAACGCCGCTCACGCATTCGTTCTGCCAGCATGTTGTACGCGACAAGCAGCCACTGATTATCGGTGACGCAACTTTACATGACCTCGTCCGCGATAACCTCGCGATAACCGATCTGGGCGTTATCTCCTATATGGGCGTCCCGGTTACCCTTCCCGATGGCATGGTGATCGGCGCCCTTGCCGCGATCGATGGTGAGCCGCGCGTCTGGACTGACGCCGAGCTTGAAACGCTCAGCAGGATCGGAAAAATCGTTTCCAATCAGATCGCCACGTTTCTGGCAGAGCGACGGTGGAGTTCGCTGTTCGAGCAGCTTGAAGAAGGCATTGTCATCGGCGCTGTGGTGCGTGATGAACGAAAGCGGATTGTCGATTGGCAATGCGAAACCGTCAACCCAGCAGGGGCGAGGCTGTTTCAGGTTGTGGGTGAGGAAACAGAAGGCCGAAACATTCGAGACATCCTTCCCAAGTTGGATGAGGAGTGGACTGTTGACGTTGAGGAAGTTGTCGAGTCCGGTCGACCCAAACGCTTTACTCGCAGGATTGAGGAAATCGCTCGCTGGTTCGACGGATACATCCAGTCAACTGGAGAAGACCGCTTCGTCATCACATTCGTAGACGTCACCGACCGGATGGAAGCCGTCGAAGCGTTGCGCGATAGCGAAACGACTTTACGCCTTATTGTGCAGGGCGCGAAGGATTACACAATCCTGACGCTTGACGAGGATCAACGTATCACAAACTGGTTTGGCGGGGCCGAGGAAACCTTCGGGTGGAGCAAGAGCGATATGCTTGGCCGCTCGTTCTCTGAAATCTTTACGCCAGAAGATCAGGCAGCCGGCGCGCCAGAGGCGGAAATCACGAGAGCGTCAATAGATGGCGTCGCACCGGATCGCCGGTGGCATATCACCGCGGATGGCTCGCGCGTATTTTTGGATGGAACTGTGAGACCGCTTCCGCGCCACCCAGAAAGCAAGTTAGGCGGCTACATCAAGGTCGCGCGAGACGCGACGGCACAAAAGCGGTCCGAGGATCGGCAGCTCGCTCTATTGGAACTCGGCGGCAAAATCCGAGAGCTAGACAGCGTTCACGAGGTAGCGTTTGCGGCTGCGGAAATCCTGGCCCATAGCCTGTATGGGTCTACGCGCGCGGGCTATGGGGTCGTCGACCCGATCGCAGAGACGGTACAGATGCTGCCTGACTGGTGTGCAGACGGAACGGATACCATCGCGGGTCTCCATCACTTCCGCCACTACGGTTCATATATCGAAGACCTGAAACGGGGTGCGATGCTTATCATCCCAGATGTCTCGACAGATCCACGAACGTCAGCGTCATCGGACCTGCTTCACTCGATCGGCATTTCCGTTCTGGTAAACGTCCCGATCATGGAGCATGGGGCCATCGTCGGTGTCATGTTCGTGCACTACGATAAGCCACACGATTTTACCACCGAAGAGCGCGATTTCGTACGCACGATCGCCGACCGGACAAGAGAAGCTATAGCCCGTATACGGGCGGAAGAGCAGCAGCAAGTTCTCAATCACGAAATCAGCCATCGCCTGAAGAACACGATGGCGATGGTGCAAGCGATCGCCACCCAGACACTTCGTCCTGTGACGGATCGCGCTCCAGTCGAGGCGTTCACCAGTCGACTGCATGCTTTGTCGAAGGCCCATGAGGTCCTACTTGGGCACGATTGGTCGACGGCACGGATGGCGGCTGTCATCGATTCGGTTCTAAGCCAACTCGCTTTGTCTGATCGCTTCACGATCTCTGGCCCGGACATGGAGCTTGGACCCCGAACGGCCTTGTCGCTTGCTCTGATCATGCATGAGCTCGGCACCAACTCACTTAAATACGGCGCGTGGTCAAGCGAGAAGGGCAAGGTGTCGGTGTCTTGGTCTATCGGAAAGACTTCATCCGAGGACGCGCTCATCCTAAAATGGCAAGAAAGAGATGGACCAATCATCCGAGGCACGGTTGGCAAAGGGTTCGGATCGAAGTTGATCAAACTAGGTTTGACGGGAACCGGCGGGGTCGAAGTCGAGTACGACGCGAACGGTTTGACCGTGACAATGCAGGCTCTTGTTTCGCAGTTGAGGCAGTCATGACGTCGGGAATTATACGTCCCATCGCTCCGCCGGTAATCCTCATCGTCGAGGATGAGCCACTTTTGCGCTTGGCGGCCATTGATCTAGTTGAGGACGCCGGCTTTCAGGCGATCGCCGCAGCGGACGCAACGGAAGCCGTGACTATCCTGGAATCACGATACGATATCCGGCTTGTCCTGACAGATGTCGACATGCCTCGAGGCGTCGATGGAATGCGGCTGGCGGCCATCATCCGAGACAGATGGCCGCCCATCAAGGTGATCATCGTATCCGGACATATCGACGATCCCGGCGGACAAATCCCAGCGGAGACCGCATTTTACACCAAGCCCTATCGTGAACAGCAGATCGTTGAGAAGATCCGCGAAATGCTTGCTTGATGTTCCGGTAGTCTGATGTGTCACAGTAAGTGATATTGACTTGATATGGCAGAACACTCAGGCAGTAGTAGTCTCGCAGACGTAGGATAGAATGAGCACGATACGACGCCAGTTATTCGGTCTTAGCGATCGTGTTCGAGCCTCTCCCCTGAAAGCGTGGAGCTTGGCTATTTGCGCGTTCATTGTCTCTCTTTATGTCAGGTTCCTCTCAGACCACCTGCTCCCGCCAGGCTTCCCCTATCTGACTTTTTTCCCCGCAGTCATCCTCACCACGTTCATGGCTGGCCTATGGCCCGGGGCCGTATGTGCTTTGGCCTGCGGCTTTGCTGCATGGTATTGGTTTATTCCCCCATCAGGAAACTTCGAGCTGAATGCGTCCGTCCTGGTCGCACTTGCATTTTATGCCGGCGTCGTCATCGTCGATATCCTTCTCATACAGGTGATGCACAAGGCGCTCGACAGTCTCCAGGATGAGCGTCGAAAAAGCGATGCACTTCTTGTTGAGCAAAAGCGTCTGCTCGGCGAACAGAGAGATAGAGAGCGGCAGCAACGTATCTTACAGCGCGAACTCTCTCATCGCATGAAAAATACGCTCGCGATGGTCCAGGCTGTCGTTTCGCAAAGCCTGCGCAATGCGACTGACACGAAGCTTGCAGCAGAGCAGGCATCCGCACGTATCCAGGCATTGGCCCTGGCGCAGGACGCGCTGACTGCGACCGACTGGGAAGCGGGTGACGTGGAAACTGTCGTCCGTACGGCGATTGCCCCTCATAATGACGGTCACAATCGGTTTGACATTTCCGGCCCATCAGTGGCAATCGCCGCACAACCTGCGCTCGGATTGGCGCTCGCTATCCATGAACTCGCCACCAATGCCACGAAATACGGAGCGCTGTCGGTACCGGATGGCAAGATCATTGTCCGCTGGCAGACGCCGGGTGACAACCAATTCCAGTTCAGTTGGACCGAAGCCAATGGGCCAGTCATTATGGAGCCAAAGCGCTCGGGATTTGGATCACGGCTCACCGAGCGGATTGTGCCTACCTACTTCAAGGGAAAAGCTCAGGCTACTTACCACGCGGGAGGCTACGAATACCACCTTCGCGGCACCCTCGGCTCAGAAGACGAAACATGACCGGACCGAACATTTTGCACTGTTAAGCCCAGGAACGTTCGCTGTGCTGCATCGTTGAAGACGTCAACTGTTGGAAGATCGAGCTGTATCCACCGTCGTCGCATTTGGTTAGCCCTCTGCGAATTTGAGACGGGGTGACGCCGAAGTCCTTTCCGCCGACCGGCTCTTCGCCGTTCATCAGCATGCCGGTCTTGCGGCGGACGTCGCGATAAAATTACTCCATCGTCAACGCCTTGCGATTTTCGGCCCTGGCCGGGAACTCTTCATGAGACACGAGGCGTTCCAGCACGTTGCTCCATCACGGCGATGGTTGAGGATATCCACGGCGAGATCACGTTCGTGCAAAATTGCTTCCCTGAGACTGGCCACCGCTTGAGGATCTGTATCCGGCCCTTCACCGAATTGGCTCTTCACGCCGGCCTGGACACTGGCTTACATCTTGATCGCTGTCGCAGGGTGGCTATCCACAGTTCTCGAAGGCTTCAATTCGACGGCCCGGCTTTGGAGGTCGCAGAAGCTTTTGAACTGGACTTGGACGCCAACATTCGTCGGTTCCGATTGCATCGCTCAGCGCTCCAGCGCCGAGTGCTGCGGCTAACAGCAAGATCCACTTTTCCAGGACTGACCCTTACCACGCTTGTTCCGGCATCAATTCGGGAAAGCTTCATTCAGATCGGTGATCGCCTCGCAGGTCAGACGAGAAACCGGTCGGTCACCGACAAGGAAGAACAGCTTCACTGTTTCTTCAAGTTCCTCATAAGCATGAACCGCATCTTGCAGAGACTTACCCGAAACGATTGGCCCATGATTGGCAAGCAGCATTGCCTTGTGTCCACCGGCAAATTGACGAACCGCATCAGCAAGCTTTCCATCTCCGGGCCGATAATAGGGCACAAGCGGCAATCGGCCGATCCGCATCATTTGGTACGCGGTGAGCGGCGGAAGCACATCAGACGTGTCCTCATGGCAGAGGCATGACAGAGCAACTGCATGGGTGGAATGAAGGTGGACGATCGCGCTTGCTGCCGGCCGTTCCTGATAGACCGCCAGATGGAAGAAGGCCTCCTTCGACGGAGGGTCGCCGGCTACATGGGCACCCTCGGCCGAGACCTTCGATATCAGCGCGGGAGACAGAAAGCCCAGTGACGAATTTGTCGGCGTGACGAGGATCGTGCCGTCGTCCAGCTTTACCGAAAGGTTTCCGGCGCTTCCATGCGCAAGTCCGCGCCCGTAAAGAAGCGCGCCGAACCTCACGATATCTGCGCGTAGTTCATCCTCTGTCACCGCTTGCCCCCCGTTTCAGATTTTCCAATGCCTTGGCAAAGAAATCCGGCGCACCGAAATTGCCGGATTTGAGCGCTAGCGCAATCCTGCCTTTGCCGCCGATCAGGATCGGTACGCCCGGGTCGATTTCCGGCCCGATCGAAAGCGCTTCGAGATCGAGCGCCTGGGCGACCGCGCCGGATGTCTCGCCGCCTGCCACGACCAATCTGTTCACGCCACTTTCTACCAGCGAACGGGCTGCTTCGGCGAACAATCCGTCGAGCGTCGCGGCCACCTTTTCCCGGCCATAGCGCTTCTGCAGGCGCTCGACCTCCAATGGATCATCCGACGAAAAAATGAGAGGTGCATTGCCACGATGAACTGACGCGAACTCGATAATTCGGCCTATGTCCAACCTTCCCGCCATAGCAGCTTCGACATCGAGCGCCATGGTCGGATGGCCTGCGGCATGGATGGCGATCTGCCGGCGGGTCGCATCCGAGCAGCTGCCGGCCAGGATCACCTCGGGTCCGTCTACGCCGGAAAAGGCGCTGACCGCTCCCTTCGCCTTGCCGCTGCGCAGGAAGTTTGCCGGAAGGCCGATCGCGATGCCCGAACCGCCGGTCACAAGCCGCTGCCCTGCCGCCGCTCTGCCGAGCGTGACGAGGTCTTCGTCCAGCGAGGAATCGCAGATGACCATCGTCGTCCCGTCGGCGGCCGCGGCATCCAGCGCCGCCCTCACCGCTTCGCTTCCAGAGCGCACGGTCGCCGTGTTCACCAGCCCGACCGGATCGCGCGTCTGCTGTGCCAGCCAGCGCCGGATGTCGGAATCCGTCATCGGCGTCAGTGGATGGTGTCGCATGCTGGATTCGCTGAGCAGCCGATCCTGGACGAAGAGATGGCCCTGATGCACGGTGCGCCCGACCGTCGGGAAGGCAGGGCAGGCAATCACACCTTTCACACCGAGAGCAGCCGCGAGCGCCTCCGCTACAGGCCCGATATTGCCTTCCGGCGTAGAATCGAATGTCGAGCAATATTTGAAGACAAATTGCTCGCAGCCTTGGTTGCGCAGCCATTCGAGCGCCGCAAGCGATTGTTCGACCGCATCCTCTACCGATGAGGAGCGGGTCTTGAGCGAGATGACCCCCGCTTCGACCGATCGGTCGGCCTTCACCTTGGGAACGCCGAGATATTGCGTGACCGCAAGTCCACCCTGCCCCGGCAAGCCCTTTGCAAGCGTGTTGGCTACGTCTCCGGCCCCGGTAAAATCGTCGGCGATAACTCCGAGCAGCATTGTCTAGTGCTCCTGCCTGTCCATCAACTGTTTCATTCGTGTCACCGCGCTGCCCGGCGCGGTCAGCACGGCGCAATCCACCGCTTCTCTGACCGGACCGGCCGCCCGCGCCGTTGAAAAATGGGCGAGCATGATGGCATCGCAGTCGCCAAGGCCATGCGCTGCATGGGCAACCCGTGCATCATGGTCGGCCGCATCGCCCTGCCGGAGCTTCTCGATCGCGCCATGCGCTATGACGGTGCGAAGTCGCGCCGAGCTTCCCGTCTCTGCCGCAAACTCGCGAAACTCGTCTTCCATCGTTGCGACTGCGGGGGCAAATGTCGCCACCATGCCGATGTCCGAGCCGGCCATGATCGCGGCGCGAAACATCGCCTCGTTGGGCATGAGGACCGGTATCCCTATCTCCGACGAAAGTCTGCGAATGGCCGGGCCGAAAGCGGAGCAGGTGATCAGGATACCATCTGCAGCGCCGGAAACGGCCTGCCGGCCGAGAGCGACGAAACGCTCGCTGAGGCCCGACGACAGTGGCCCAACCTCCCGCGCCCGGTCCAGTGACAGGCTCTCGTCGAGAATGTTGACGGCCTCGGCCTCCGGCCAGAGTTGCCGCATGGCATCGGTCACAGGCGCCATGGCAACCGGCGTGGCATAGAAGAGGAATATGCGCGGCTTGAACGTCATGGCGATCTCACTGCGCGGCCAGGAATGTACGGTCCTGCAGCCGGCGCATTTCCCAAAGCAACGAAGCCTGCGGCTCCTCCACCATGTCATAGGTGATGAGCGTACCCGCCGGGATATCCACCTTGGCGCAATTGCCGGTGAGAAGATGGGCGCAGGCGGGGTTTTCAAGCGCGACAGGTACCGCCGGGACGATGCGGGCCTTCAACATCGGGCTATGGTCATTGCCGAAGACTTCGCCCGCCTTGATGTCGCGCGCCGCGACCTTGACGAGATCGTAGCGGGGCCGATAATCATCCGATCCGGTATCGATGCCGAGCAGGCCCGCCATCAGCAGCGAGGTCGAGGTCTCGACGCCGCAAAGGTGGTAAGGGCGGTAGATGACCGCGGTCGTCTCGTCATAGTTCGGGATCTGGCCCTTGGTCACAAGGACATGGTTGGAATAAGCATTGTCGCACCGGACGACGAGAAAGACGCCGCCGCCGAGCCCTGATTCATCCGGGCGCCTGAGGCAGGTGGCGAGGTCGATCGTATCGACCTGTCCGAAAAGGCCGCCATTGGCGATTTCCGCATAGGCAACCGGAATTTCGGTGATGCGAAGGGCCGCATGGACGAGCGTATCGACGGCAGGCTTCATGCCGGTATAATTGGCCGCGACCGTGATCTCGCAGAGATCATAGGCGCCGGGCTGCGGCAGGCGCGCGAGAATGTCCTTACGCCTCGCGACATATTCGGCAGCCTGTCCCTCGGGGATCATTGCGAGCCATTTGCGATCCTCATCGGAGACGACAACCGTTTCGACATAGGGCTCATGGATCTTCTTGTCGGTCTTGATCGAGACCGTGCCGGCCGCCTCGTCATAGACGAATTCGCCATCGGTTGCCTTGCCACCGGAAATCACCGTCAGGCCGACCGATTTTGCCCATTCGTAGAACTGGATCAGCAGCCCGTGCTGATCTCCGTCGACGGGGGTGTAAATCACGCCCGCTTCCTTTGCCAGACGCTTCAGCATCGGGCCGACCGCGACGTCGCAATCCTTCGTTACCATCGCCACATGCTTGCCGGCCTCGATAGCCTGCATGGCATATCGCACGCTTGCCTCCGGCACGCCGCTGCACTCGCAGACGATATCGACGGCACCAATCGCGCCGATGAGTTCCGGCTTATCGGTAAAGATGGAATTGCCGCGCGCAAGCTCGCATTTTACCTGCTCTGCCGTTCCGGCATAGGCGACCTTGGCCATGTCGAAGCCCGCCTTCTCATAGGCACCGCGTGCGGCATCGATCGAAATGTCGGCAACAGCGACCACATTCAGCCGCGGCGTGACCGGAGCCTGGGTGACGATGGCAGTGCCGTAATTGCCGGCGCCGATAATGCCGACCTGAACTGCAGAAGCCTTGGCGAAGCTCGCGTAAAGATGGTGGTAAACCATTGTTTAAGATATCCTTTTCATGCGCGTCCGGTGACGCTCTGGAGGATGCTGGACCTGCGGCAAGGCCGCATTGGATAGCGACGCGCAGCGATTGCCTGCATCTGGAATGAACATGCGATGTGGTCAGGCAGACCGGGCGATCCGCGAGACAGGATCGCCCCTTGCCGCCTCAGCCGATTTTCTTGGCCTGCGGCTCGTCCATCTGGTGTTCCTTGCCCGCGCGGTTTTTGAACAGCCACGGTGAGACCAGCAGCACGACGGTGATCAGGATAATCACCAACGCGATCGGGCTCTGGAAGAAGACGGCGACATTTCCGTCCGAGGCGACCAGGGTGCGGCGAATGCCACGCTCCAAGATGGGGCCAAGGATCATGCCGAGAACCAACGGTACCGGCGGGTAATCCAACTTCATCATCAGGTAACCCAGCACGCCAAAGCCGATCACCAGAGCCACCTCGAACATCGCATTGTTGATGCCGAAAATGCCAAAGACGATGATGGCGATGACCGCCGGGAACAGATAGCTCGGCCGCACGAAGGCACAGGTGGCGAGCACCGGCGTCAGGACGATGGTGATCGCGACCAGCGCGAGATTGCCGATGTAGAAGCTGCCGAAAATGGTCCAGACGAATTCCGACTGTGTCTGGAACAGCATCGGGCCGGGCTGCAGGCCGATCATCAGCAGGCCGCCCATCAGCACCGCCGTTGTACCGGAGCCTGGAATGCCGAGCGCGAACATCGGGATCATGTTGCCATAGGCGGCGCTGTTATTGGCCGCTTCGGGTGCTGCAACACCTTCCATCGCGCCATTGCCGAAGCGTTCGGGATGTTTCGAGGTGCGCTTGGCGAAGGCGTAGGAAATCATCGTGGCGGCGGTCGCGCCGGCGCCGGGCAGGATACCGATGAAGAAGCCGATCAGCGAGCCGGAGCCCAGTTCACGCCAGCATTGCAGCGTGCCGCGCACATCCGGCAGAAGTTCACGGAAGCGGAACCGGTTCTTCTCTTGCGGCTTTCCGATCGAAGGCGGTGTCGCATACATTTCCGCAAGGCCGAACAGACCGACCGCGATAATGGAGAATTCGATGCCGTCGAACAGCCGTACCTCGCCGAAATCGAAGCGCGGCAGGCCGACCATAGGGTCGAGCCCGATCGTGCCGATGAAGAGGCCGGCAAACAGCGACATCATCGCCTTGTTGAGATCGCGGCCGCCGAGCACGCTGACAAGCGACAGCGAGAAGATCATCAGCGCGGTCATCTCGATCGGCCCGAAGGCGATCGCGGCCTGGGCGATGGTGGTGGCAAAAGCGGTGAGCAGGATGAGGCCGATTAGTCCGCCGATGAAGGAGGCGGCAATACTCAATCCGAGTGCCGCGCCGGCCTTGCCGTTTCGGGCCAGCTTGTGGCCATCGATGACGGTCATGGTGGCAGAGGCATCGCCTGGAATGCCGAGCAGGATTGCGGTGACCGCGCCGCCATACTGGGCGCCGTAATAGACGGCCCCGAGTGCCGCGATCGCCGCCGTCCCATCAAAGCTGACGGCGACCGGCAGGAGGATTGCAACACCGGCGGTCGGTCCGAGGCCCGGCAAGGCTCCGATGAAAAGGCCGATGATGGCGCCAACCATGATGGCGGCGAGAACCGAGGGTTGCGATGCTGCGACCAATCCCTCGGCAAGCAAGTGCCATGATTCTAGCATGATATCTTCTCTTCTTCAGGGATCAGAGCAGCGGGATGGCGAGAACCACGCCAAACACGAGATAGAGTATGAATGCCATCCCAACGGCGATGGCGCTGACGGCCGCAATCGAGCGGGCGTCGCGCGCCCCGAATATGCAGCCGATGACGATCATCAGCGGCACGGAGGCGACCAGCATGCCGATGAATTGGGAGAGCAGGACGAAACCGACCAGTGCCAGACTGACCAGCCCGACCCGGACCACTTCCATCCGCTCGACGCTGCCGAGAAGATCCGACTGTTTGGCGACCTTGAGAAAATTTAGCGCGGAAAAGAGTGCCAGTCCTGCCCCGATCCAGACGGGGAAGAAGCCGGCCGATGGCACGGAACCCTCCTGGTAGCCGTAACCGCTTCCCTGCCAGATCATGTAGAGGCCGAGCAGGCCGAAGATCGCAGAAAGACCAAGATCGAATGAACGTAAGGGTATCATCTACCGCGCCTCCCAAGCGTAGAGCATTTAAATTCGTGTGGAACTATCGGCCCCCAAGCTGATCGGGGGCCGCCAATCTCACTTGATCAGCCTCACTTGATCAGGCCGAGCTCGCGCATCAGCGTCTCGTAACGCTGCGAGGTGGCGACGATCTCCTCGCCGAACTGCTTGCTATCGAGGAAGAGCGGTATTTCGTTGAACCGGTCGACATACTGGCTGCGCCATTCCGGGCTTTCCGCCACGGTTTTCATCACGCCTTCCCAATAGGACACCGCTTCCGCCGGAACGTCCTTGGGCATGATTATGCCGCGAAGCTGGGTATGGACGATGTCATGCCCCAATTCTTCGAAGCTTGGAACCTGCGGAAGAGATCCCATCCGTTCCGCCGAGGTGACGGCAAGGGCCCGCATCTTGCCGGCATTGACCTGTTCTAGGATCTCGTTCGGATTGCCGAAGAGAAGATCGAGATGCTTGCCGAGAACCGCCGCCATCACCTCGCCCTCGCCGTCATAGGGCACGACCTTGATCGAGCTGCCGAGCTGCTTGTTGAGGAGATGCGACAGAAGTGCCGGGTCGGAGACTGCACCGGCCGAACCGATCGTTAGCCCCTTGGCGCTCTTGAGGTCATCAATCGACTTGATCTTGGAATCTGCAAGCACAGCCAGAATGTAAGGCGAGCGTGCGATCGCCGCGAGCGGGGTAAAGTCCTTGTAGCTCAGCGGCATCTTGCCGAGCAGCGGCGTGGTGAAGAAGCTGACGCCAACGCCGCCGAGATAATAGGGATTGCCCTTGCGGGAACTGATATAGGAATAGCCGACAGCTCCCGACCCGCCCGGCCGGTTCTCCACCAGCATCTTGACCGGAATGAGCTTCTTTTCGTCGATCACCTTGGCCATGGTGCGTGCGACGATATCGCTGCCGCCACCTACGCCGAAAGCGACAATGTAATTGATGGTGTCGCTCGGATAGGCATTGGCCCGAGCCGTGCCGATTGCAAGCGACTGAGCTGCGACAAAGGCCGCGCTGCATCCGAGCAGCGTACGCCGTTTCATGCCCCTAGGGGTTTCGTGGGTGTCCAAGATATTTCCTCCCGATTTGAAACTCGGTCCTCGAGCCGATGCCGACAATCCCTTCCCGATTGCGGTTTGCCAACTTTGGACCCGTGAGCAGTGGCAAGGCAAGTATAATAATGATACCTATTGGTCTCTTGCAGTGACCAATAGGACGCTCGATGGATACGATCAACGATATCAATCTCCGACTGCTACAGACTTTCCTCGTCGTTGCGAACGAAGGAAGTTTTCGCCTCGCAGGTGAAAAGCTGAACCGGGCCCATTCAGCCGTCAGCATCCAGATCCGTCAGCTGGAGGAACAGCTTCAGGTGAAGCTCTTCGAGCGTACGACACGCAGCGTCAAACTGACGGAGGAAGGTGCCAAACTGCAGGGAAGTCTCAGGAAGGCGCATTTCGAGATACTGCATGGATTGCGGGAGATACGCGAAGCCGCAGATCTCAAGCGTGGACAGTTGTCACTCGCAAGCTCCTCTCATGTGGCCTCAGTTCATCTGCCTCCCATACTCACGCATTTCGTCAGCAAGTTTCCAGAAATCGCCGTCACGATACGTGAGTTGACTTCAGCCGATTTATATGAGGCCTTGCGCAAGCAAGAAGTCGATTTCGCGATCGGGCCGCATGGAACGGACAATGCCTTCGAATTCAGCCCGATACTGGTTGAACCGCTTCACGCGGTGGTCCATCCCCGCTTCGTCGGTCCTTCCAGAAAAACAATAACCTGGAAGGAAATTGCCCAATTCCCGATACTTCTGCCGGCCCCGCAGACTGCGATGCGCCGGATCGTCGATCAGGTGTTGCACGATAACGGTCTGGAAGAGACGAACCGCTACCAATTCATCCAGGCCGAGACGATAATTGCCATGGCGGAGGCGGGGCTCGGGATCGCTGTCCAGCCGAGTACGCGGCTTGCCAAGCATCCCCCTGTCACCGCGCGCGTGATGACCTTGACCGCCCCGCATATCCGAAGGGCCATGTCCCTAATCCGAATGAAGAAGCGGGATCTGTCTCCGGCGGCAAAACACCTGGCCGATACCATCATTCGTGAGGTGCGCCGGGTTACGGGCTATGTAGAAGGGGAGGATTTTTTCACGCATTGAAAGCTATAGGGGCGAATTTAGCTCTTGAACTGCTTCGTGCCTACGCCCCACACCTCCACTCGTTCAGCCATGGAGAAGCCGGTCCATTCGTGCAAGCGGGCGACCGCTTTATGACGTAGACTGCGAATCGACTTTACATTCCTGAATATAATTAAGGTATAGCCCACGGTGCGAATTGAAGCGAGTAGCGCCGTCTTCCGAATAAGGTGGATGGCGTCGATATCCGGCGCGAGACATTTATGATATCGCCAGGCGTACCGCTCATTCGCTCACGAAAGACGCCAATCACATTGGTATCTCCCAACCTCATAGTCACCTCGGTCTCAGACCCCACAGGCTAGATGAGCACGATTTCGCCAGAAACGCTTCCGCTACCTAAGTGTCAGTCAATCGAAAGTGTTCGGGATGAATCCCGTAAACGGCAGCCCGCCCCATAGCGGTGTCCATAGACCTAGGCAGGGGCATAACGACGCCCGATGTTTGGAAGCTCGCTTCCGTTATCGTGCCATTAAGAAAATTCATCGACGGCGATCCGATGAAGCCCGCAACGAACTGGTTTGCCCGGCGGTCGTAGGGATCGAGCGGCGCACCGATCTGCTCTATCCTGCAGCGTTTCATCACGACGATCCTGTCGGGGATGGTCATGGCCTCCACCTGATTGTGGGTGACCTAGAAGGTGGTCGTTTTCAGCTTATGATGCAGCGCCTTGATCTAGCCGCGCATAACGACGCGCAGCTTCGCGTCGACGTTCGACAGCGGCTCGCCGAATAGGAAAACCTGTGGATTACGGACGATCGCGCGGCCCATGGCGACGCGCTGTCGCTGGCCGCCGGAGAGCTGGCGCGGATAGCGACCTAGAAGATTGGTAAGACCCGGTATGCTGGCCGCCCAATTCACCCGCTCCGCGACTTCGGCTTTGGTGGCACCGCGGTGCTCCAGCGAAAAGCCCATATTCGTCGCCACCGTCATACTCGGATATAGCGCATCGGACTGGAAGACCATGGCGACGTGACGATCCTTCGGATCGAGATCATTGACCCTCCGGTCGAGGTCGACACCGTGAATGGTCTTTACGCCGCCATAACTCTTGCGGATGTCTGAGCCGCAGCATGACCCAAACAAACTAGAATAGCAAAAAAGAGGCCGTAAACAGGATAGTACCTTGCGCTTTGGCAACGACAGTCGCTTTCGTGCGTTGAAACAGCGAACAACCGGGAGGTGGATATGCGGGAAGTGATGCGTTTCGAGCTACTTGCAAAACTAGGCTATGCCGCCCGCGGCATTGTGTTTCTTCTCGTTGCTGTTCTGGCACTCTTCTCAGGTATGGCCGGTGGGCAGCCAGAAACGAAAACAGCGATCTCCACGCTGCTGCAACAGCCACTCGGCCGCGTCTGGGTTGGATTGATTGGTGTTGGTCTCCTCGGCTTTGTGGCCTGGCGGCTGGCCCAGTCGATCGCTGATGCCGATGGGCAGGGTAACGACGGCAAAGCTATGATAATACGGGCTGCGCTGCTTGGTAGCGCAGTTACTTACACTGGTCTCGCCGTATATGCCCTCGGTCACGCGGTCAGTGCGAGCGGCGATAGCGGTGGATCAGGAGAGAAAGGGCTCGCCCAATGGGTAATGTCGCAGCCCTTCGGCTCGTATGTGGCAATCGCGATTGGGCTCGGACTGATGGTGGGAGGCATTGTCACTGGAGCTAAAGGCGCTTTCCGAAAATTCGAGAAGTATGTCCAGTTCCCCGATCGTAGCGGAGTGCTTTCTTACATCTGCGTGTATGGTCTCATGGCACGAGGTGCGGTGTTCTCTATCACGGGGATATTGTTTGCGTACGCTGGCTTCAAGGTCGATCCAGATCAGGCGGGAGGTATCGCGGACGCGCTTGAGTGGCTCCGCGAACTACCTTTCGGCTCTGTCCTTTATGTCGTCATTGCAATCGGTCTAGCCGCATTCGGGGTGTATAACCTAATTGCTGCTAAATATCGCACCGTCAAAGGGCCAAGGCTCAATGATGTGAAGCGCGGGGCTCCCCTGAACCTACGACACTAAGGAAGCGGCTCGCGTTATGCTTGAAGGACAAAAACTCCCATGAACTCATCGTCGATCTTCAACGTAGACCAACTCAACACGATCAGAGACGCGCATCTGGAATGGTGTGCTGAAAATTCGGTCGACCCGAAAAGCCCGTTCGGAGAAGAAGCGGCCGCTTTTTTGATCAAAGCGTTCGACGTCGAGCACAACAGTGTCGATGGCCTGATCGCGGCGCTTGATCACTATGTGATGGAACGTGGGAGCCATGTGCGGGTCGGATCAACAAGCATACCCTCAACGGAATGATCGCAGCGGCATGTGCGGAAGCTCAATGCATACCGAATTTTCCGCTCCCAAAACGCGATTTCGCCTTCGCTATCATCCGCCATCATCCGATTCGTCCCTGACTGCTTTGAAGTTAGCCATTATCCGGAGCGTGGCAAACGTGACTATCGAAAGAACAATTGCGGTGTCATAGGCTCCAAGTCCGACCGCGGTACCGATCGCGCCCGTCGCCCATATGCTTGCGGCAGTCGCCGTCCCGCGTGTTCCAAGTTTCCCTACAAGGATGGCTCCGCCGCCAATAAAGCCGACGCCGTTGATAATACCTTCGACGATGCGAGCCGTCGCCTCGGCATTTCCAACAGTAACGGTTTCCGCAGCCTGAACGAACCCGCAGGCGGCGATAGCGACAAGAGGAAAGGTGCGCAAACCCGCGCTCCGTTCGTTTTTCTCACGATCCCAAGCGATCGGCAGCGCAAGGACATATGCGATAAGCAACGTGATCAGGTGTGGGAAGATATCGAGTTCCACACCCATAGAAGCCAACCACTCGCTCACGTTCGCTCCTTTTTGAAGGTGACAATGCGGTAAATGTAATAGCCGACCAAAATAATCAGGACGGCTGTCGAAACGGGATCCACAAAGTCTTGGATCACGCTGTATGCCTGTCCCAAGAAATAGCCTGCCAAAGCCAACGCCGCCGTCCATACAAGCGTGCCAATCGACGAAAAAAGAAGAAAAGTCCCCAATGGCATATTGGCAACGCCAGCGGGAACGGAGATGAGTGTCCGCACCGTGGGGATGAGCCTTCCCAGAAGGACCGAAGAATTTCCGTGCCGCTTGAAACGGTCAGAGGCTGCATCGACATCGGATGGCGACATGGTGAGCCAACGACCATGGCTATCCGCCAGACGACGAACGCCGTCGTGGCCGAGCCGACGCCCAACACAGTACCAGGGGAGTGTACCGAGCAGGGAACCTACCGTTCCGGAGGCGATCACGACAGAGATATTCATGTCTCCCCGCGTTGCCAGATAACCCGCAAGAGGCATGATCAACTCAGACGGTATTGGTGGGAAGACGTTCTCAAGGAACATGAGTAGGCCAATGCCGAATGGGCCAAGGCGCTGCATCATCATTTGCACGAAAGCTTCCATGATGCACCTAAGCAGCGAAGGCGTAGGGACCGCCCTTTTCGAGCGCATTGATATAGGCAGGCCGGGCATGGATGCGTTCCAGCCATGCTGTTATGGCCGGTCTATCCTCAGCCAGGGTTCCTCGCACATTAGCAGCCTCAAGCGGAAAACTCATCATCACGTCCGCTGCGCTGATCTGGTCGCCCGCAAACCAAGGCCTGGCAGCGAGGTGCCATTCAATGAAGTCCAGATGCGTATCCAGCATAGGCTGAATGCGCTTTGTCGCGACGCGGCCCAAGATCGGGATCTTGGAAACAACCAGCAGTGCGAAGAGGACTGGCATCACAGAACCCTCTGCATAATGAAGGAACTGACGATACAAGAGAGCGTCTATTGCCGCGTTGGGTCCGAACCGACCATCCGCTCGCTCGACAAGATACTCGCAGATCGCTCCAGTCTCGATCAGAATACACCTCTGAACATTCTCACCCACATCCTCTAAAATGGGTGATTTGCCGAGGGGATGGATCGCGTTCAGATCCTTAGGTGCAGACATGTCGGAGCTGCGGCGATAACGCCGGATCTCGTAGCCAAGTCCGAGCTCTTCAAGCAACCAAAGGATGCGTTGCGATCGGCTGTTATTCAGATGGTGGACAATCAACATGCCTGGCCACGCCCCTACATCTGGACCTTGGCGTTATCCCCCATGTCCGGACGGGAATTGCTGACAGCCGCCGCCGCCATTTTGATATAGCTGATGATGGTGCCCGGGCTGTCCCAGTATTCTGCGAAGGACGGCGTCACCTTGAGAATGCGGATCGACGGATCGTCGGCGTTATCCCACCAAGCCTTCGCAGGCGTCGCCCATAGATCGCGGATTTTCTCACGGTCATTCTGGATTTCGGCCGTTCCGGAGACTGAAACGTACTTTTGGCCCCTCGAGTCAGCAAAGGCGAGGCACACATTTGGATATCGCGCGATCTCTTCATCCTTATGGCTCGCCACGTCGGTCAAAAAATAAAACGCGTTGTCGATGCGCTCGCTGTATGCAGACATTGGACGCGCTCGCAGATCGGAGCCGCTTTGCGTCGTCAGCATGCAGAACCCGATTTTTTCCGCCAGGTCCCAAACCGTTGAAATCTGATCTTCTTCGTGCGCCATAGTGGTCTCCTGTGTGACGCCAGAGAACGGGCGCTGCGAGTAAATGTTCCGCCGGGGCAATCATCTCTCTACCGAGTATCTCCGAAATGACACCAGTGCGCCCTGAATATCCTATAGCTGGACGTAGATCTTAACCTAAGCTCACGGGTTGGCACCGAAGTCGGGCACCGTCAATTGCGCCGCCGTCTCCCCGCGTGGACGCCGACGCCCTGATCCTTTGGAGCCGATATTCGAGGCAGAAGTCGTCCCGCTCCTGAAGGCCGCACCCGGCATCCGTGCTGTCGCCGTCTACAACGAGATGCTGCGCCGACATCCAGAACTGTCTGAAGGTATCCGTCGTACGCTTGAACGACGGATCCGGTCGTGGCGTGCTGTCCATGGCGAGGCGCAGGAAGTCATCTTCCGCCCGACGCACGAGCCAGGCCGGTTAGGCCTGTCGGATTTTACCGACGCCTGCCGCCTTGGTGTAACGATCGCCGGCCAGCCACTTGATCACCTGTTCTATCACTTCCGGCTTGTCTGGTCCGGCTTCGAACATGCCCACGTCATTCTCGGCGGAGAAAGCTTTGTCGCGCTGGCTGAAGGGCTTCAAAATGCTCTGTGGTCCGTGGGCGGTACGCCGCTCTATCATCGGAGCGACAGCCTCTCGGCGGCATTCCGCAACCTCGACGCCGATGCCAAGGTCGATCTTACACACCGATACGATCAGCTTTGCTCCCATTATCGAATGACGTCAACGCGCAACAACAAAGGCGTCGCGCATGAGAACGGCTCGATCGAAAGCTCCCATGGCCATCTCAAGAACGCCGTTCATGATGCCCTGCTGATGAGGGGGACCAAGGAATTCGACGACCTCGGCTCTTATCGCGCCTTTGTCGATGAGATCGTCAGCCGTCGCAATGCTGCCCATGGTAAGCGCATTGATGCAGAACGATCCCATCTGCAAGTGCTGCCCGCGCGGCGGACCACGGACTTCGAAGAGATTGTCGTCACGGTGTCCCGGACCGGTGGCTTCACCCTGCGCAAAGTCTTCTACACCGTGCCGTCCCGCCTGATCGGCCACAGGCTACGAGTTCGCTTGTTCGACGATCGGCTGGATGTCTTCGTCGGCGGTACGCACCTGATGACGTTGCGCCGCGGACGCGGCCATCGTGTCTAAACCAAAAACAATTGTGCTAAAGAGGGGAACGGCTCAGCAATAAAGCGGAACAATTCCCCTCTTCTGGGTGGCCAACTCTGTCAATGTATTCGCAATACCCCCGCGAGTGCGAATAGTGTCGGCTGGCACCCTGATATTATTGAATAGTTGAGCCTGTTGTCGCAATTTCGAGAGTGCCCGCAAGAACCGCATCAGGTGTCATACCAAGTTCTGATGTTATCGCATCGAGAGTTGCGGCCAGTTGTTCTTCGACCTGCGTCGCCTTTATCATCCCGGCACATCCCCTTGCGTAGATCACTAGTCTGGCGAGGGCAGCCAGTTCCTCTTGTCTTTCAGTCCTGTCGTCAATCACTGCGATCCTCCGGGTTTGTGCAGATCGTAATCCCGGAGGCGTAGTCCGCAGCGTGAATTGAGCGTGACACAACGCATGCAGGAGAACCGGGCTAGTTTCTCCAGAGAGAGGTCTTTTGAAAAATCCACGCCGGAACAACTCCTCGATCAGTATTAGCGACGAGCCGCATAAGGCGTATGGCGTCGAGACGTTTCTGATCGACATAGTGGTCATGGCAGATCCGGGAGCGCGCCTCCGCACCGACTCGACCAAATTTCGCGCATTGGCTGTAAAATGCCGACCAAGTGCGACGTTTGAAAAATAGGGTGGCGGCGATCTCTTCGATTTCCTGCGCCTCCTCAGCCGAGAAGATTTGCTGGTCGCGAAGCCGTTCCACCGTTGCGCGGATGTTGACGATCGGCACCGTCATGGCTCGAAAACCCAATTCCTTCGGCGCGTGAAGAAGTGCGACGGCGGCATCGTCAACCACGGCACCTGATGCGTAATCATCGAATATCCGGCCCACCCCGACCATGCCGAACGACTGGCATTCCGCCGCGCGCAACGCGCCCATACTTGCGGCGCCCGCTACCACCACACCCTTCGACAGGGCATACAGGATCTCCTTGTGCCATACGGGGGCAGTGTATTCGAAGCCCCCGTCGATGAGCCCAATCACGGTGGCTCCTTCGCGCACGGCATTCAGGATGTCGCTCTGAACGGCTGGAGGTCTTATCTCCACCGATGGTCCGGTGTATTCGGTCGCATCGGGTAGGCTTGGGCCGACAAAAACGACCTTCATGGCGAAAGCGCAGCGGCTATTGCCCTGGCACCATGCCTGAACTTTCTGTCCCCGGGCGGGTTCTCCAACTCGGGAGCAAGGATTTTGACGACAACGAACGGCAACCCAGGCTCCGACAGTCTGATGGAATAAAGCCGCGATAGCCCGCGTCGTTCTAATAACTGGACGATGGATTTCGATTGGCTGGCGTTCCGTTTCGGCGAAAGAGCGCCCGGCCGGATGGCCACAAGACGCTTAATATCTTCCGGCAACGGTCTCAGATAGGTCTCGGGATAGACGTCATCTCTCGCGCCGCTGATATAGGTCAGGCGGGATTGGGCGGCTTCGGTGATTGCGCGCAAGGCGGCTTTCGCGGCATCCACGTGGGTGCCGCAGCCGAATGTCACGTCGACATATCGCGGTGCCATCGCTTCCAAGACGCTCGCTTCGGCGATATAGGCCGCGATGGTGGGGATGCCAATATCGCTGGTAACATCAAAAAGCCGCAGCAGCATCCCCGCCCGCTCTACCTGTCTCGCGAGCTCCGTTACGCAGGAATTTTCGAATGCTTCCGGGGATACCGCAGAAGCGACTTGTCGCGGCTCCGACCGAAGCTGCCAGAGAGCCATTGCATCTCGCTCTATCCGCTCGAGCAGTGCGTGGAAAACGGCTTCTTCCTCCGTGTTTCCTGATGCCAGACCGTCCGAAGACTTCCAGTACCGAATATCCGGCACGGTCCGATCCAGGGACACGGCATCGTAAGGCACGAGTACGGTCTCGCCTGAGAAAAGGTCGGTGGCCTCGACGAGGACAATCTCGTCTTCCCAGGCGCCAACATCCTGACGAGAGGCCAGAAATTCGGGTAGAAGGTCGTATCTGCGTCCATCACGCTTTAGGGCGGTGCGGCTAGCCGTGACCACGCCGACCAGCGGATCACAGGCAACTGCCCGTTCCAAAGCCTCCATTACTGCGGAAGTCCTCGCGTCATCATCCGTGAGGCCCTTACCGTGGGCAACCACAATCGACTTCGCGTTCGGGATGTAGGCGCACCATACCGGAATGTTTAGGAAATCAAGTCCGGTATGGCGGCTTACCCGCGTAATGCCGTATTCCGCCAGGTGAGGAGACACTCGGCGGTAAGTCTCAGCAGTTGGATATGCTCGCTCCACGTCCCGCCTCAACCATCGAACACCCCTGAAAAAGCAGCCTCTGAGGCACCAATCGCAACGGCGAAATCGACGTCCTTCACGACGGATCCGCCTGCCTTTCGGATGTCATTTGCCGAAGCGAGCGTCCCATTTGCGGGTACCTCAAAAGCAACAACCGTCCCGGCGTCCAGATCCGCCAGATAAAGTCCCGTTTCACCCGGAAGCCCGATTACAACTATCTTTGACATCAACATACTCCATTTGCGTTCGTGGAACATCTTACTGAAAACCAGCCTTCATCAGGCCTTCCCGATAAAGATCTTTCTGCCATTGCTCCCTCACCGGAAGGATCGACAGCCATTTCTCAAGCTCGAAGAGAGGATTGAGTTCCTGCGCCTTTCGGCGATGCATCCGCGCTCTTTGCATGTCTCCCGCCATGGCATAGCTGGCGGCAAGCAACCTGCGTGCCGAAGAGCCGTCCTCCATGCTTTCAATATGCGAAATGGCGCCGGAAAAATCTCCGAGAAAGTAACTCGCTCCCGCGGCGATCCAACGATAGTCATCAGGCGGCATCGGATTGAGCGATATGGCCTTGATGATCTTTCTCAGCCCGTCATCCGGTCTCGATGCGTGAACCAATGCGTCGGCGTAGCCGCAAAGCGCATCGGCCAGATGCGGACTGAGTTGCTCTGCTTCGTGAAATGATCGAAGGCTGGCATCGACGTCTCCTCTGTATAGAAGAGATAGGCCAAGATCGCGATGCGCCGTCGCAAGATCCGGAGACGCGGCCACCGCCTGTCTTGCCAAAGCCTCTGCCTGCACCAACAGCTCATCGTCTCCCCTTGCCGTCAGCACCCATTCCCATGAAAACGTTCGCGAAAGCCCAGACAATGCAGGTGCAAAATCACTGCGAAGCTTCAAGGTTTCCTTGAATGCGCTGCGTGCCCGGCGCATTCCTGGCAGTGTATAGGTGTTGAGATGCTGAATGCTGAAAAGATACGAACGATAGACCTCGGGCTGCGTGCGAAATTCGTCAAGCTGACCTACACTTTTTCCAAGATGACCCGAAATAGCACTCACGATGAGACCGGCAACGTCCTTGCGCCGAGACACGAGAGAGCTTCCGCCAAGAGGAAAGCGCTCCGCCCATAGCACCGCGTCTGCAGGAAGGAAAACCATTTGCGCAAACAGTCCCTCCTCCGAAATCCTTGTGTCGACCACATATGAAATCGAATGGGTCTCGAGCTGAGCGAGCTTATCGGAATGTTCTCTGATTTTCGCGGCCGTATATGGGGCAACCACCGCTGCGCTTCGAAGCGCACAGAGCCCGATGGTGATATCCTCGATCAATGCCGAGGCAACCCCTGCATCGACATTGCCGTGAAGTGTGGGCGGAAGCAGTACCAGACGCGGAAGATCCGGCTGAGCCCTGAAGGGCGCGGCTGGAGCACCGAGCTGCTGTACCGTCTCATGACGGGGTTCAGCATGCAGGCGAACAGAACCGCTGTTTCCCGAAATCCGTTGATGCGCACTGAACAAGATTTCCGCAACAACTTCATCTGACGGATCGTTTTCGAGAAGCAATTTTCCTCCTTCGCGAACGACCAACCAGTCGGATTTCTCTGCGGCATGAGGCGCTGATCCGACAAGAATTTCCCGGAACTGCCACCAATAGTCCCGCCGCCGCCTTTCTATCCAGCCAGCGAGCGGCGCCGGAGCTCCGACGATATCCAGAAACGGTCTTTCGATCAGTGATTTCACGGCCCGCAACTTTTGCAGCGGTTCAAGATTTGCTGCAAAGGTGCTGAAATCGGTCTGGACACTGTCGGAAACCCGCATGGTTGACGGCGAGATCTCGAAAGGATTCAGCCACCCCTCTGTCTCGCATTGACGCACGCGCTCTATCATTTTTCTGAGATTTAGTCGCGCCGTGCTACCATCGCCCGGCCATAAGATAGCCGCAAGATGTTCCCGGGAGGGATCTATGTTCTGCTCAGTCGCGAGATATGCCGCACACAACAAGGCCTTGCGTGGCAAAGGCAGAGCACCTTTTCCGCGTTCGGTCAGCGTCACGGGGCCGAATGTAGTCAAATGCAGCACCAGATCGGCCTGTCGTTAAAGCTTCGGATCCTCCGCCGTGGGATCAGTCCCGACAGACGCGAGTGATTTAATGAGATGAACAACGCTCTGCCGGGTTCTTGGGTCACGCAAGCGAACGAAGGCTGCGTTTAATTCTACGCCTTCCCGGCTCGAGAGAAACCTCATCACCACGTCATCAGGCCGCGGATCGAATTGCGAATTTTCGTTCGAACCGACGGTATTCGTGAAGAAAAATCCCACCGGGACCTGCAGAATGGATGCCATCATCTGAAGCCGGCTTGCGCCGACACGATTGGTTCCCTTCTCATATTTTTGAACCTGCTGGAACGTAACTCCCAATCCTTCCGCAAGTTTTTCCTGCGACATGCGCAACACAAGTCTGCGAAGTTTAATCTTTCCACCGACATGCACGTCGATTGGATCCGGTCCCACTTTCTTAGTCATCGTCTTCCCCTCGACAATTCTGCCAGAATGATTGAAGCGGGTAATCGATGCAACCGGTCTTGGTTGTGCCAGATCAAAAATTTATTGGGTCTTTGTTTTTAGGTGCCTATCGGTAATGGAGGTGTTTTTCTGAACTGAGCTCGCGAAATTACGCAGCGGCGGCTTTGAAATCAGGCGAGCAGTTGACGTTCAGAATAGGAGGACGAGTTATCCTCATGTCTAGCGCCCAAAAGCATGTCACGCTTGTTTCACGCCACCACACCGTCAAATCGCGCTAGTCAGCTACGTAAGGGGCAGATGACCACGTCTATACCTCTCTCGAGCGACTATTTGAGAAACGACATTTAGGTGTTTTCATATGGAATATGAGCAGCGGCAGTCGAAAATGCGAAAGCTCGCCGCACTTAAGGTCCGCAAAGATAGCCAGAGAGATTTGCGGCTGGCGCTCAAACATCACTTTGCAGACACATCTGCACAAAGCGTTTGCGATGCACGTGATATTCGTGAACGCGAACTTGAGATAAAAGTCTTACCTCTCGACGGCCAAACGATGACCTGAAGTTCTCATCTATATTCTAGAGAACGGACTTGTTAGGTTGGAACCAATGGCTCGCTGACTGTAAAATCGGTAACATTTTCAGATAGTCTCGCCGAAAAGCTAAAGTGCGCCCTGCGTCCCGGCCATCAGGCATGGCATGGACCGAGGAGGGCAACACCAGATCCCCGGCAATCTTGAATATGTCGCGTCACGCCCATCAACCGGTGCACGATGGCCATGGCGGCGATGGGTACATCCGTTGCATTTGCCGCAATCGCGAATATGTAAAGGGGCCCATCGCGTCGCAGTTGTTTCATCGACAGACATGATGCGCTCAGCAAACTCCGGGTGAACTGGCTTATACATCTAAGCCTGGAAACAAGTGCCCTTCTCAATGTCACGCCTCTGTATGCTAAGTATCCCGCGCTCAAGCCCTAAAACTGCCACGGCGGAAAAATACAGATCTCGGGATCCCGGCGCGCCAATCAAGCGGTCACGTTCGGATCAGCTTTACCGTCGCCGACCTTACCAAGCTCAGAGACAACGTTTGTATCGAGCAAATATTTCAAGGGTCGTCCTGGCAATCGTAAAGCGAGCACCTCGAGTTGCCCGATCGGCATACGCGACTGGATTGGATAAATCGAAAATTAAAACTTACGTAGCCTTGCTGCGCGCCATCCGCGGCCTGCCGAATGATTTCGGCAAAGCGCATAGATTCAATCTCGAGGATGACCACCCGCTGGAAGCCAACAGAAAGCGTACTTTTTGTGTGGAAAGCGAACATAACACGGCTCAAAGACATTGAATTGATACAGCCCAACCGCGTCTCGCTCTAATGTCGCATCCGTCGTACTCGACGGCGAACTGGCGGCCGAGCTGAGGTCCGAGCCTTCAATATCCATTGCGATCAGCTTTATTGGTCGATTATTAAGTAGCTTACACTAATATAGATTTGGAGGTAGGCTGTGCGAAGGCACGTCCGTGAACGACGATGAGGGGGTACTCTCACAGATGAGCAATGCGCAATCCAGTTGGCAGCCTTCACCAGAAACCGTGAACAGTTGGACTGACAAGCTTGCGCTATTCAATCATCAATTCGAACTGATCGGCTTGACGAATGGAAGTCGGCCGACCCTTCGCGAAAGTGGCTCGTCGCTTTGGGATATCTATCCGGAACTGGATAGTGTCACCGTCTCGGCCCATCTCAAGACGAGGCCGGAGCAGCCGCTTCGCATCAGCCACGAGCTGGAAAACGGAGCAGTCCGCGAACTCACGTTTCACGCCATCGGGGAGTTTTATGGCGTTGTGCATACGTATCGGAGCGGGGACAGGGCGGAGCGCGCTGCCCTGCTGCATCAGGCAACTCATGATCCGCTGACCGGACTGCCGAACCGACGGCAGTTTGCGAGCGACCTTTTGGCGGCGTTGAAGGACCTGACCGCCGAAGGCAATACCGTCTGTCTAATGCAGTTAGATCTCGATGACTTCAAACCGGTGAATGACACCCTCGGGCATGCGGCGGGTGACAAGCTGCTCAAATTCGCTTCAAGCCGGATCAGGGACTGCCTTGCCGGCAGTGAGCGAGTTTACCGTTTGGCCGGCGACGAATTCGCGATCATATCCGTTGGCTCTGGTCATCGCCTTCGGAACAAAGAGGTTGGGGATGCGCTTGTTCAGGCCTTCAACCAATCCTTCACGATCGACGGTATTTCGGTGTTTGTTGGCCTGAGTGTCGGTATCTCGATTGCACCTGCGGATGGGGCCGATCCGGAAACCCTGATGAAAACCGCGGATGTAGCGCTTTACGCCGCCAAAAAGGCTGGACGCGGCCGCGCCAGCGTCTTCGACGCTTCTATGCTGCAGATCATCGAGCAGCGAGAACTGTTGCGCAGAAG
Source organism: Agrobacterium sp. Ap1 (assembly GCF_017313375.1). Classification (NCBI taxonomy): domain Bacteria; kingdom Pseudomonadati; phylum Pseudomonadota; class Alphaproteobacteria; order Hyphomicrobiales; family Rhizobiaceae; genus Agrobacterium; species Agrobacterium sp. Ap1. The sequence goes on along the minus strand of NZ_JAFLMY010000015.1, from coordinate 88,200 downwards.
CCTGCGGATTGCACTTGAGAAGGACCAGTTTATTCTGGAATACCAACCAATCGTGGAGCATGGTCGACTGTTCGGATTCGAGGCGCTGCTTCGATGGCAACATCCACTGCTCGGCTCAATCCCTCCCGCTGTTTTTATTCCGATGGCCGAGGCGGACGGTCTGATGAGTGATATCGGTCGATGGGTTCTGGAAAATGCTTGTCGCGAGGCATTGACGTGGCCTTCCGAGTGCATCGTCGCTGTCAATCTATCTCCCGCCGAATTCCTAGTCAGCGGCCTAACCGATCGGATTTCGCAGGTCTTGGATTCTGTCGGCCTGGCCTCCGATCGTCTTGAACTCGAGATTACCGAAAGCGTTCTGCTGGAGCAGACCGTCAACAACCTGGATACTCTTAACACGCTCAGCGTGCTCGGAATTAGGATAGCTCTCGACGATTTCGGTACGCAGTATTCCTCGTTGAGCTATCTGAAGAATTTTCCGTTCGACACACTGAAGATCGACAAATACTTCGTTTCAGATCTCGAAATCGACCCTAAGAGCCAAGCCATCGTCCGGTCCGTCGTAACTCTCGCACACGATCTGGGAATGGAGGTCGCCGCCGAAGGTGTCGAAACGTCCGAGCAGGCCGATTGGCTTCGCGGGCTGGGATGTGATCGTTTACAGGGGTATGCGGTCGGTAAGCCTTTGCCGGCCGCGTCGATAAAGGGCTTTATCCGGAGCTCGGAATCTCTGATTCAGGCACTCACCGGGCGCTCTGGTTCACCTGACCAGCAGGCACATCCATAGCCCTGATGAAATCGCATTCTTCCGGATCTATTTGTGGAGATGACCATGACAGGGCAATACGTTAGTCCGAAATCGGCAGAGTTTCAGGACATGGCGGCGTTGACATTGGATGCCGCTTTGTTCGCGTGCGAGTTTCGCCTCTGCGACACGATTGCGGAATATCTGGGGACTATAATCGGCCAATCGCACGAGGATCCCGCGCGCTATGCCAACTTCAGTTCCCTGCTTGCCAACGAGATTGTCGAACTAGCCTTTCGCTCAGTGGGCCCGAGAGGCCGGATCGATTTCAATCTGCTGAAAAGCGATGCATGTGTGCGTATGAAGGTCGGCTTTCCACTCGACAAGCATGGGCGCGATAGCTGGTCGGCTCCGGCCATTTCCTCTGGGTCTGAAGGGCAACAACCTGCCGGGAACCTCATAATGATGGGCCAGGCCCTCGGAGTGACACTGTCCTTCGATAGCAGCACCGATGATCGGGTGACGCTGATTGCAGAATTCATTCTGCAGGAGGGCATCCATTGAGCCGATCTCTCTTATCGTTCTCGGCAGAGTTCAACGACGTAAATCAGGAGATCCTGCTGAGCGGCAGAATGCGCCCTCAGACAGTTCAGGAAATGGCGAGTGCGGCAGAGGTCATCAGGCGCAATCTCGATGGCCACAGCAACACCGTCTATGTGAATACGCGTCGCCTCACCCACATCAACATGACCGCGTTCAATTGTATTGCGGAAATCCTGTCCAGTGCGTGCAAGGCAGACCGACAGCGCAAGATCGTCATCGTGACGTCGAGTGTCATTGCCTGGTCAGCGCCTCTCTTCAAGACTTTGGCATCCGATGAGCCCAACCTGCTGGTCGAAATCTATGATTCAGCCTTCTATCCGGGTCAGACGTTTGTGGAGGATGAAAGCTTCATTCCCATCCTTCGAACCCAGACAAAGATGACCTGGCGCCATGAGCGCGAGATTCTTGGCCGACATGGCCTTCGAGACGGCCTGGCCATCGCGGATATCTGTTGCGGGATCGGCGACTTCGCGACCCTGATCAAACGACATTTCAATCCGACGCGTCTCCTCGCATTAGACCACTCGAGGAAAAGCCTGGAATACGCAAGGCGGGTGGCGGCAGACTTCGGCCTGACATCCATCGAATACACCTACGGGGATGCCTCCCAGATGCTGCTGGCAGACAACCAGTTCGATTTCGTCACGTGCCGCCATTCCTTGCAGATTTTCGATCGGCCGGATGTTCTGCTGCGCGAGCTCTATCGGATATGCAAGCCGGGTGGCAGGGTCTACATCACCAACGAGAAGAACTCCCATTGCCTGGGTGAGCCGCATTCGGAATCGATCCGCTGGACCTATGATCAGGTCGCCAGGCTCTTCAGCCATTTCGATATGGACGTCGAGATGGGGCCGAAAAGCCGGCGCCTGCTCACCGATGCCGGCTTCGATGCCATTCAGGTAGAGACCTTCATGGTAACCAATCTTGACGGAGATCCGCGGGATTTCGCCAACATGATCGAAGCATGGGAAAACGTCTATGCCGGGCAGATGGCGGTACGGCGAGGTGACCCGCCGGATTTCATACGTAGGTTCAGGCAGGGGTTCAAGGATCACGTTCTCGCGGCTCTTCATCCCAAGGGCTACGCAGGATGGCCGATCTGGGCGGCGTCAGGGCGGAAACCATATTGATGGCGAATACACAGATCGGCAACCGACCGTGGGGATCTTTCCGGGCCAAGTTCATTCTTGTCGTCGGTGGCGCTGTTCTCTTCGATCTGCTTATCAGCGGCGGGCTCGCTCTATGGAATGTCCAGCGCCTGTCACGTGACGCTACCGAAGAGGTCGGCCACGGACTTGAACAGGCCAGCCTGGACTATATTCGCACCTACGCGAATTCTACTGCAGCCCAGGTCTCGCTGCTTCTCGGCCAGGTGAACAACGATGTCGGTGTTCTAGCAGGCGTTCTGCAGGAGCAGATCGACAATCCGAAAGGACAGGCGGAGATTGGATCTGCGATATCCGGCATTTCACCGGGGAGCGTCGGGCTTTCCTTCAATCCTGCCGGACAATGGGCCCAAAATGCGCCCGGCAGTCCGTCTGTTGTCAGCGCCTGGGGCTACCTGCTGGACAAGGATCATTCACCGCGGACCGACGTACAGACCGAAATTAGAGCGAGCGCCGTTCTCGACCTCATTGCGCCGAGCCTGCTGAAAAACGGCTCATCGAAACTCCAGATGTATTTCATTGGACCGAAAGATCGGCCGATCTTCCGCACGGCTCCCTATACGGAGCAGGCGCAAACCTTCGACCGGCTCTATCCCGGCCACAACGACGCCAATTTCTGGGACTTTTTCTTTCCGGGCCTTTACGAGGCCTGGCAAGGCTGGGCGGTTGGTCGCGGATCGCGACCCGTGCCCAATGAAATCACCCAGACCGCTCCGTACACCGACGCCATTACCGGCAAGCAGATCGTCAGCTTCTTTCATCCGCTTTGGAGCGCCGACAGGAAAAGCGTGGCCGGAACCGCCGGCGCCGACATCACCCTCGATCAGCTTGCCGGGATAGTCGAGAATGTAAAGGTCGCCGATAGTGGTTTCGGATTTCTGGCAATGTCCGACGGAAACGTCATCGCCATCAGCAAGGAGGGCGAAAGGACAATTGGCCTGCGGTCGGCAAGTGGCGGCAAGGGAACCGGCGTCACCGGCCTTGAGCGATCGCTCCGGGACAGTTCGCAGCCGGCAATCGCCCAACTGGCCGGCAATCATGATGACGGCATCAGGCATCTGCTCCTGGATCAGAACGGCGAGCCCGTGCCGTTCATGGTGATCATGAAGGAGCTTCCGCCGGTCAATCTCTGGGAACCGGGCAAGGTCAGGCAAGACGCGATGTCGCTTGGGATCGTCGTTCCTGAACGCGAGATCTATGCCTCCCTGTTTGCCGCGCAGACCAAGATCTTTGATGCGACAAACCGCATCGTTGTCTACCAGATTCTTGCGATCCTTCTGTCCCTGATGATCGTGACGATGGCGGTGCTGGCCGTGTCGAAGCGCATTACCGGCGGCATCAGCGCGCTTGCCGGCGCCGCACGACGCATCCAGGCGCAGGATTATTCGGTCCGTGTCCCGGTCTCCAGTCGCGACGAGGTCGGAGAAGCAAGCGAGGCCTTCAACCGGATGGCCGAGCAGATCAGCTACCACACCGACAATCTCGAACAGCTCGTGGAAGAGCGCACGGTCGAAATCGAAGGTGCGAAGGAAGAGATATCGGCGCTCAATGCGCTATTGGAGCGTGAAAACCGGCGGCTGGGCACGGAGTTGGCGGTCGCCGAGAGAATCCAGATGATGGTTTTGCCTCTCGCCTCGGAACTAGCCGCTTCAAAGGATTTGGAGATCGCGGCCTACATGAGTGCTGCCGACGAGGTGGGAGGCGACTACTACGACGTTCTCGAAGCAGACGGACGCTTCAAGATCGGCATCGGCGACGTGACCGGACACGGGCTCGAAAGCGGCGTTCTCATGCTGATGGTCCAGTCCGTCGCCAGAGCTCTGCAGGAGGCAGGTACAACCGATCCGGTCAAATTTCTGGTCGATCTCAATAGCGCCCTGTTCAAGAACATCGTGCGCACCAGGATCGACAAGCATCTAACCCTCGCCTTCCTTGATTATGACGGGAGCGATATGCTTATTTCGGGCCAGCACGAGGAGGTCATTGTTGTTCGCGCCAATGGTAATCTGGAACGAATAGCGACCATGGATCTCGGTCTTCCGATCGGGCTGGAATCCGACATCTCACCTTTCGTCGGCACCCGGAAGGTCCCGCTCGCGAAAGACGATATCATCATTCTCCACACCGACGGGGTGACGGAAGCCGAGAATGAAAAGGGCGAACTTTTTGGAATCGATCGCCTTTGCCAGGAAGCGGTGCGGCTGCACTTACAAAGTGCGGACCTCATAGTCGCCGGGATTATCGACAAGCTCATGGCCTATATAGGTCCCCACAAGATTCACGACGACATCACACTTCTCGTATTGCGGCACAGGTAGTCAATGTCAAAGACGATCTTGGGCATCTACGATCTTACCGAAGCGCGCTTCTTATCCGGGGCCAGCCTGACGCTCATCGACGGGCCGCTGGAGCTCGGATGGCGGCATTCGGGATTAACCTCGGACTTCATCGCCGATGCAATGGCTCTGCCGTTTTCCGCATCGAAAACGCTGCATGCCGATATCCATCACAGCATCGGATACCTGAGCAACGAACTGATCGAGAATGCGGTAAAATTTCGCCAGCCCGGCAAGATCATGATCGAGGCCTGTGTGATCGCGGGTGTTTTCATAATGAGGGTGAGCAACGACATTGATATCGAGACTTCGCAGCGGTTTCAGGATATCCTGACGAAAATCCTCGCTGCTGATCCAAGCGAGCTTCTCATCGGGCAGATCGAGGCGAATGCAGCTTCCGACGCCACCGGTTCGGGGCTAGGTCTGTTGACGCTTCTGGCAGACTACGATGCGCGCATGTCGTGGGAATTCGAGCCCCTTGGCGGAGACCGCATCAAGCTTACGACGACCGCCTCGCTTACATTACCACTGGCTTCAAACGGGTGAGTTTCAGATGGAAATCAGGTACGAGAATTTTCGAATCTGGACAGAAGACGAAACCGTTTTTTTCGACGGCGTTTTGCGCCTGGCCGGGCCGGAGGCTTACGCTCCGATCTACTCGCTGGCCTCGGCGGCGCTTCACGAAAATAATGAGCGCGTGATATTCGATCTCACCGGTCTCGAATTCCTGAACTCTTCGGGCATCAATCTGCTCGCAAAACTCACGATAGAAGCGCGCACGTTGGCCGTCGTGCGACTGGTCGTGAAAGGTACGGCGCGTTACCCTTGGCAATCCAAGTCGCTTCCGAACCTCAAGAAGCTGTATCCTCAACTTGATCTGCAACTCGCCTGAACAAGCACCGCGGATTTCTTGATTCTAAAACCGACAGATGATCAGCTCAAGCCGACCTCATCGTTAACTCGTGATGAAGATCGAACCTTTGACGCACCTATCTGACATCGCCAAAGACGCGCATTTGGATGCGGTAGTCTTTGGACTTGATCTCGTGCAGCCAGCCGGAGCCGGATGGAGCCCGATCCTGGGATTTGCAGAGCTGCGGCGGCAAGAAGGCAGGCTGTGGGGACATGCTGGAGCGCCTACCTTGCTTCGACACAGAGTGGTTCCCGCTGCAGGGCGGCCTCGGTCGGGAGACGCCTTTCGGCTCCCAGTAACCGCGATCCCGTAGCATAACGGTACCGCCGCCATATTCGCCCTTCGGGATCGTGCCTTTAAAGTCACCGTAGTCTAGGGGTTGATCTTCCACCTCGACGGCCGGCCGCTTGTCAGCAGGGTCGAGAGACGGGCCCGGGTCACCGCGCAGGATTTAAAAACACCATCAAGTTCCAGGCGCAGATCATGATGCAATCCAGTGGCATCATGCTTCTGGATAACGACCCGAAGGAAGTTGGGCGGCCTAACCTCGAGATCGCCGGATGGCTCCTGGGTCTTCTTAAAATCGCGTTTCGCTTGATAGGCAGGAACCTTGTTGGGCATCACGTGTCACCTGCCAGTGCCACTATTCTCGATCGACTTCATATCCGATCTAACGATAAACCGGTCGACGAGCACCCTTACCGTCTCTTCCTGTCCGAACTCATCGATTACAGGGATAGGATCGGATGCAATGGCTTCCAGAACCTCAGGTCCGGCACCAGCTTGGGACGCATCGAGAAGAGCTTCACGCGTCTCCCTCTCGGATTTGAGCCCGAGGTAGAGCGCGTGAATTATCTGATCTCGTACCTCGAGATCAGCTTTGCAGTGTTCGTTTTTGTTCGGTGACACGCTCATGTCTGGACAAGGCGCTGGCTGACGTGAGGTTCCAATCGATCACGAAAAAATTCATCGACTGCGCTGCTAAGCCAGTGTGTGCAACAGCTGCAACGGTGCTCATGGGCATCTCATAAGTACAAAACCTTCGAAATCAGTTTTACAACGACACTGACGCTTTGCGCGAGGGTTGGAATGGGCACCATAGGGACTACTTGGGATAGTGGAGCCGCCATGAACCCATTTTTTCGAAGGAGTATCCTCATGAAATCCAAAGCCGCCGACGTAATGACCGAGATCCTGTACTCTGCCGGCGTAAAAAGGATTTATGGTGTTGTCGGCGATAGCCTGAATGGGCTGACAGAATCCTTGCGCAAACGAGGTGATATCGAGTGGGTTCATACTCGCCACGAAGAGACTGCAGCCTTTGCCGCTGGCGCGGAAGCTCATATCACCGGCGAACTCGCTGTTTGCGCGGGTAGCTGCGGTCCGGGCAACCTGCATCTGATCAACGGGTTGTTTGACTGCCACCGGTCGGGTGTCCCCGTTCTGGCGATCGCAGCACAGATACCGTCGGGGGAAATCGGGAGAGGCTATTTCCAGGAAACGCATCCAGATCAGCTCTTTCGGGAGTGCAGCCATTATTGCGAGCTCGTCAGCCAACCCGAGCAGTTGCCTGGGGTCATGGAGGCTGCCATTCGGGCGGCAGTTGGCAAACGCGGCGTTTCGGTGATCGTTATCCCCGGCGATATCGCCCTTGCCGATTTTTCCACGAAAATCTCCTCTCCGGCAGCTCTGAAAGTGGCCTTGCCCAGCGTGGTCCCGGCCGGTGATCAGGTCAACGCCTTGATAGCGCTGCTTAGCGAAAGTTCAAAAATCACTCTCCTTTGCGGTCGTGGCTGCCAAGGCGCGCATGACGAGGTCGTAGCAATAGCCTCGCGCCTCAAGGCACCAATCGTCCATGCGCTTGGTGGCAAAGAGCATATAGAATGGGATAACCCGTATGACGTGGGCATGACCGGCCTGATCGGGTTTTCGTCCGGCTATAAGGCGATGCTTGAATGTGACACGCTGATCATGCTCGGGACCGACTTCCCTTACAGACAATTTTATCCGGCCGATGCGAAGGTCGTGCAAATCGACGTCCGGCCCGAAAACCTCGGCCGACGAACACCGCTCGACCTGGCGATCGTCGGTGACGTCAAGTCGACGCTTAGCGCAATACTTCCAAAGCTTAGAGAGCAGACGGACACAAAACACCTCGATCGCTGCCTTGCAGCCTACGAGAAAGCGCGTGAAGGTCTGGATGACCTCGCGACCGGCAAAGCCGGAGGGACAATTCATCCGCAACATGTTGCGAGGCTGCTGAGCGAACAGGCATCGGACGACGCGATCTTCACCTTTGACGTCGGAACGCCCACGGTCTGGGCCGCACGATATCTCAAAATGAACGGAAAGCGACGCCTGATTGGATCGCTTGTTCACGGCTCTATGGCTAACGCTTTACCGCAGGCGATTGGAGCGCAGGCTGCCGATAAAGACAGGCAGGTCATCAGCATGTCCGGCGACGGCGGCTTCACCATGCTGATGGGTGATTTTCTGACGCTGAAACAGGAAAATCTTCCCGTGAAGGTTATCGTCTTCAATAACTCGTCTCTGGGTTTCGTTGCCATGGAGATGAAGGCGGCAGGATATATCGAGACGGGAACCGATCTTGAAAACCCAGACTTTGCAGCGGTCGCGCGTGCCGCCGGCATTCATGCTGTCCGTGTCGAGGATCCCGCTGAACTGGAACGCGGCATTGAAGCTGTTCTACGCCATCCAGGCCCAGCGCTTCTGGATGTTGTCACAAATCCGCAAGAGCTATCCATTCCTCCGAAAATCAAGGCGGCACAGGTAATGGGCATGAGCCTTTGGGCGGCCAAGGCGGTGATGAGTGGTCGAGGAGACGAACTGATCGATGTTGCAAGATCCAACTTCTTCTCTCGCTAAAGATGGGCGGAACGCATCACACCTCGCGGCGTTTTGCTGTTTGTACACAAGGAGGCTTCAATGCATAAAATCATCATTCCGCTGTTGGCAGCGTTGGCTTTGACCGCATGCTCTTCGACAGAACGTGGCGCCGGCATCGGTGCTGCGAGTGGTGCCGTCATAGGTGGTGTTGCTACGGGCAATGTCAGAGGTGCAGCCGTTGGTGCGGCTGTCGGCGGCGTATCCGGCGCGTTGATCGGCAATGTCGCAGACCAGCCAGGGCGTTGCTACTATCGCGATCGAAACGGTAACAGGTATGTGGATCGCTGCTGATGCTTTGTGAGGGGTAGGATAGTCTCCTACCCCATCCACCGTTATCCATTCCAATTTTGCTACTTATCTCTCATAAATCTGGCGCTGAAGTAGGCTGCTACAGCTGAAATATCATCGGCCGTGAGTTCCTTGGCAAACCCGGTCATCAGATGGTGGTATTGAGAGCCACCGCGCCCACCGGATCGAAATAAGGCCAACTGATTTTGCAGATAGGCTGAGTTTTGACCGGACAATTTTGGGTAGGCCGGATTCGCATCTGCTTTATCATGGCAACTCAGGCACGCCGGGATCTTGTCGGCATAACGTCCCTGCTCCGCGAGTGCCCTACCCTTCTCGACCAAAATGGGATCATGAACAGCACCGGCACGAGCCGCTGGAGCCTCCTTGGCATAGTAGGCAGCCAGTTCTGGCAGGCTCTCAACGGACAATGTACCGACCGCCACCTGCATAATGCCACTTGGGCGCGTCTTTCCGGCATAAGCTTTGAGCGCGTTCAAAAGGTAGGCTTCCGACTGGCCGGCGAGCCGCGGAACGAGGCTGCCGTCATTGAGTTTGCTTTCCGCGTGGCAGCTTTCGCAAGTGATCGGCAAAGGCGAGACCTCGCCTGCATGACCTAACCCATGCAGGCCGGATGCCTGGAGATAGGCCTCCGCGTCCATATCCGGCAGTTTGCGAAGCAACGCCACAATCGACCAGACCTCGTCGTCTCGCGACTGGATGGGCCATGCCGGCATGCCAGTAAAACGGACACCGTGCTTGACGATCTCGAACAGTTCGGCATCTGTCCATCCAGGTACCACGGCCGTCAGGTCCGGCGGTGGGGGCAACATAGCGAGCACTGAATCCGGCCGCGGTTGAGCCGGCGAACCGTGACAAACGGCACATCCCGTCTCGTAATGGCCGGCGGCACCCGGGACAAGCCCAGGATCGTTGAGCGGCGGCACGTCGCCGGTTGTAACCGCTCTGGCCGAGACCGAATTGCGCATCACCCAATGCAGGAACCAGTCGGTGACGGCCCAATGGCCGCTTGAGGCGCGCACGCTCAACAGGCCGGACCAACCGACGGCGAGGCCGAGCAGGGGCGCGAGGATGGCGAGCACGATCAGGTGTTTCGAGCGAATGGTCATCAGCCTCTCCTGCGCGATGCTTGCGGACTGCCGGAATTGAGCATCGTGGCCAGAAGCGAGACGCCGCCAACGAGATAGATCGCTGCTCCGACCAGCAACATGATGACCCCGCCTGCCTGCTGATCGACGATCGGGGTGAGCGGGATACCGAAACAGCTCACATCGCCTGAGCCATAAAGTGCCCGCGGCGACAGCGCCAGCAATGCGCCGAGCAGCGTCATGTGCATGGAGGTGAATAGGAGGCCGATGGCTCCGGCCATGCGTCGACCGTCCCTGCCCGCTTCAAGCCCACCGAGACAGGATAGCCAAAGTGCCAGACCTGCCACGAGAAAAGTAATCTGCTCAAGTGCGGCGATGAATGGTGAGCTTTCCGAAACTGCCCGAAGGGCGGGGATATGCCAGACCCAGACAGCGGCGAGTTCCAATATTGAAGCAACGATCGGCGAAAACCACGGCCAGCGTGCTGGGAAATCGAAGCGCGTGCCCGAGAGGCTGATGGCGACCAGTGGGGCCACACCAGCAACCACGCCCATATGGGCGATCATGTGGATGGTGAACGAGGCTCGGTCGGCGAAGGGTAGCAACAACCCCCAAAGCGCTACGAGCAGGATCAAACCGGTATAGAGCGAAGCGCGTTTCATCGCTGGCACTCCGCGATGAAAATCAGAGGAATAGCGGCGTAGACGACGGCGACAAAGCTGAGGCCCGAAAGAAGCAGCGTCGCATAGCCCTGAAACAGGGTACGGCCTTTTTTCGTCGGTTCGTCATGTGGTGGATCATGCACGCCGAAGCCCCATTGCCGCCAGGCGAGCCAGGCGGAAAGCACAATGACTGCCAATGCGAGGATGGTGAGGCCTGCCAGAAGCAGCCTTACCGTCTCGAAGCCGAAATCGAGGGATGAGGCTTTGGCGCAATAGACGGCAACGGTCGTATAACAGCCAACGAAGTGCACTGCCCAGACGGTCGGAGCGGTAAACAGGGTCCAGAGGCTTTCCACCTCGCGCGGGATGACGCTCTTCATGCGCTCACCATCGGGAAAAGGCCGAGCACCGCGAAGGCGACGACGGCGGTAAAGGCCATGAAATGCCAGTAGAGCGTCACATTGCGGATATCCTGATCATAGACCGCAGTTACGCGGCCGGTAAGGCTGCCGACAAGGCAATAGGCCTGCATGATTACCCCGACCGCCCCATGGGCGACGGTCCAGATGGCGATGATCCAGACGGTGGCAGGATAGACGTTGGAGGTCGGATCCATGCCGTGAAAATAGGGACCGGCAAGCCCTGCGAGACAGGCTGCGATGGTGACGAGCATGCCGGCGGCGAGCGCGATGCGGCAGCCAGCAGGTCCCTTCTCGTTCAGCTGCCTTGCCGCGATGGTAAGGAGCCATGCGACGACGAAGAGGGCGAGCGCCGCCATAGGCCAAGATACGCCTGGGCCTACTGCACCGGAGGTAAAATCAACATGCACCGTCCAGTAGAAGAAATAGCCGAAGATCAGGCTGGCAAAGGCGGTGCCGTCGCCGACCATGGTGATGAACATCGCCCACCAGCCGACCGAAGCTGGTCCGGAGACATAGACCGGCAGTTTCAGTCCAAGGCCGACATCCACCTCTTCCGCTTCTGGGATCTGCGCCGTCCCCGTCCAGAGCCAGACCATGATCGCGATGAAGGTTATGATGGCGCAGATGATGGTTGGGATCCACCAGTGGAAGGTCAGCGCGATGAATACGCCGCCGAGTGCCAGGGCGGCCACCATCGGCACGTAGGAGAGGCCGCCGACGCGCAGGCATTGGATCGGCTCGGCATCAAGCACGGAAGTCACAAGCGTCTCGCGCTTGCCCGACTTCGCGTCCGGGAGATAGTAGCGTCCCGCTTCAATATCGGCCTGAAGGTTCGGCTGTTCCCATAGCGGATAGCGGCTGGTGATGATCGGCACCGAACGCATACCCCAACTTTCACTTGGATCATTGGTCCATTCCAACGTGCCGGCGTTCCAGGGGTTGAGATTGCGCTCCATGGTCTCGGGCTTCGGCCGAAAAATATCGATCACGAAGGTCATGACCCCAGCAGCAAAGACGAAAGCGCCAATCGTCGAGATCATGTTGAACAGGTCCCAGCCGACCTCTTCCGGATACGTGAAGACGCGGCGTGGCATGCCGCGTAACCCGGAAAAATGCATCGGGAAGAAGCCTACATTGAAGCCTACGAACATCAGCCAGAAGGCCGTCTTGCCCCAGGTAGCTGAAAGCTTCTTTCCGGTGACGAAGGGGAAATAATAGTAGATGCCAGCGACGATCGGGAAGAACATCCCGCCAATGATCACGTAATGCAGGTGCGCAACAATGAAATAGGTGTCATGTGCCTGCCAATCGAAGGGTACGAGCGCCACCATAACGCCGGTCAGGCCGCCGATGGTAAAGATCGCCAGACCGCCTGCCCCGAACAGCATCGGCACGGAAAAGATCACGCGGCCCGCCAGCATGGTGGCGATGAAGACGAAAATCTGCACCCCGGTCGGGATCGCCACGGCCTCGGATGCAGCAGAAAAGAAGGCGAGCGATATCTGCGGCAGGCCGGTGGTGAACATGTGATGCACCCATAGGCCGAAGCTTAGGAAACCTGTGCCGACCGCCGCAAGCACGATCCACGAATAGCCGACGATCGGCCGTTGCGAGAAGGTCGGCACGATCATCGCCATCAGCGCAATGGCCGGCAGAAAGATGATGTAGACCTCCGGGTGACCAAAGATCCAGAACAGGTGCTGCCATAAGAGTGGATCGCCCCCGCGCGCGACATCGAAGAACGGCCAGTCGAACATCCGCTCCATTTCGAACAGAATGTCCCCGGCAATCAGCGGCGGGAAGGCAAAGAGGATCATGCCGGCGACGATCAGGAGATACCAGGCGAACATCGGCATCATGTTGATGCGCATGCCCGGAGCACGGCATTTCATGATGCCGACGATGATCTCGACGGCGGCAGCAATCGAGGCCACTTCAATGAAGGACAGGCCGAGCAGCCAGATATCGGCGCCGATGCCGGCATATTCCTTGTCGGTAGCGAGCGGCGGGTACATGAACCAGCCGGCATTGGGTGCCGCATTGAAGAAGATCGATCCGCAGACAAAAATGCCGCCGAGCAGAAAGCTCCAGTAGCCGAAGGCGGAAAGACGCGGGAACGGCAGTTCGCGTGCGCCCAGCATGGATGGCAGTAGGAAGATCGCGATCGCCTCGAAGATCGGCACCGCGAAGAGGAACATCATCACCGTGCCGTGCAGGGTAAAGGCCTGGTTGAACAGCTCGGAGGAGATCAGATCGTTGTTCGGCACTGCGAGCTGAGCGCGCATCAACAGGCCCAGCAGTCCGGCAAACAACATGAAGGCGAAGGCGGTGACGCCGTACCAGAGGCCGATCTCGCTATTGTTGACCGAGGTCCAATAACGCCAGCCGCCCGGCGTCTTCCACACCTTGCGCAACCGCTCCTCCTGCGCCGCCCTCTCCTCGGGCGAAAAATTGCCGAGCTCCACCATCACTTGAGCTCCTTCAAGAAGACCGCGATTGTCTTGATGTCGTCTTCGGGAAGCATGCCGAAATGCGGCATCTTCACACCCGGCTTGATCACGCCTGGATAAGCGACGAAGCGGGCGATGTCCTCGACAGTATGGGGCAGTGTTCCGGCTGCAAGCGTCGATCGTTCTCCGAATGCGGTGAGATCTGGACCGATACGACCATTCGCGGCCGTGCCGGAAATAGCGTGACAGGCCCCGCAGCCATTGTTGAGGAAGACCGCAAGCCCTTCGGTATCCTGGGGGCTGGAGGCCCTTCGCTCGGCAAGCCAGGCTTCATGCTCATCGGGTGCCACCGCACGCACGGTGAAAGCCATCAGCGCATGGGACTCGCCGCAGAATTCTGCACAGACGCCGCGGTAAGTGCCTTCGCGGTCGGCCGTCAGCGTCAGCGGATTGGTGCGACCGGGGATCATGTCCATCTTTCCGCCGAGCGACGGCACCCAGAAGGAATGGATCACGTCCGCCGCCTTTAGCGAGAAATGCGCCGGTTGGCCAACGGGGATACGCACCTCATTGGCCGTCTCGAACATCGTTTTGCCCGCCTCGTCGAAATAGCGCACCCGCCACCAGAACTGTTCGCCGGTGACTTCGATGCGCCGCACCTGATGATCGTCAGGCACCCATGGCCGGATCGCCGGCATGAGCCACATGCCGTAAGAGAGGAGCGCGCAGAGGATGATTGTCGGGATGACTGCCCCGCCCCAAAGGATTACCCGACCGGCGCTTTCTTCACTGTGCTCCCGCTTTTTCCGAGAGGCGTAGATGATGGAAGCGACAAGCCCTAGCCAGATGACTACGGCGCCGACCAGCATGAGGAAGAAAAGCTGCGCGATGTTTGCAGCCTCCGGGCCGGCGGGGTCGAGTGCGGAGTGATTCCCGGAGCAGGATGGGAGCGGGAGGACGAGCAGTGCGACGAGGCCGGGACAGAGCCGCGACAAATGCCTTTGCGACGGTATCGGTTGGAATAGGCCTGTCACCCCGCCATCTGGCATTCAGAACCGCCCCTCTGTATCTGAACATTCGATGCGAAACGGTGGCGGAACCTCATTGTTCCAAGTAACTGTCATTTTCCTGCTCGTCTGTCCTTGGCGACATCAGTCGTGAGCCGATGGAGTTCGGGACCGTACCTATACGGGAACAATTCACGCCGTGATGCGGTTGATTGACACAAGCTCACCTGTGCCACGGAGTGACAGATGGCCGTCCTTTCCTCGCCAAACCGCGATTCCGCGGCATACCCTTTGCAGTCGCTCTTTGTCCCTTTCCCCCTCGTCTGCTTCACGCTCACGCTAGGAGCAGACATCGCCTACTGGCAAAGCGGTGGTAACCTGATCTGGTTGACTTTCGCCTCATGGCTTCTGTTTGCCGGACTTTTTTTTGGGGCAATCGGCCTTCTGGCGGGCGTAGTCGACATTCTCCGGCGGCGCACAAGGCCCCTTCGCCCCGGCTTCATGGCCATTCTGCTTTACATTGCGATCCTGTTGCTCGCCTTCGTCAACAGCTTCGTTCATGCCCGTGACGGCTGGACGGCCGTCATTCCGTTTGGCTTTGCGATCTCGACGGCAACATTCGTGCTCACCGTTTTCGCTGCCGTCACGTCAGCAAGAAAATACGCAAGACTGGCCTGGAGGGTCTGAGATGAAATCGTTCTTTCCTGGCGTGTCCGTCCTTGCTTTAACCGCCTGCCTCGCAGGCATTGCAATGGCGCAAACTGCGGCAGTCGATGCGTCCCAGCAGATCGGGCCTGACCCGGTCCTGCCGGAACCGCAGCAGGAATTGCTGCCGGACCTCAAGGTGGCCAAGGTCATCGGCTGGAAGGATGGCGAAACGCCGTTAGTTCCGGAAGGCCTCAAGGTGACAGCCTACGCCAAAGACCTCGCCAACCCACGCACGGTTCACACGCTGCCGAATGGCGATGTGCTGGTTGTGCAGTCTAAGGCGCCGGAGGGAAAGCCGCTCAGTCGTCCAAAGGATTTCATCCGCGGCTGGATCATGGCGATGGCTTCCGGCGGTGGCGGCGAGCAGAAGGAAACCAACCTCATCACCCTGCTGCGCGATAGCAATCGCGATGGAGCGGTAGACGAACGTCATGATCTTCTGACCGGCGTCGATTCTCCCTTTGGCCTCGCATGGGCCGACAACACGCTCTATGTGGCGTCCGCCAGCGCCGTTCTCGTCTATCCTTATGAACTCGGCCAGAACCAGATCAGCGAAGCGCCGAAAACTCTGACCCCACTTCCCGGTGGTCCGTTGAACCATCACTGGACCAAGGATATGGCGCTGAGCCCGGATGGTCGCATGCTCTATGTCTCCGTCGGTTCGAATTCGAATGTCGCCGAAAACGGGCTTGAGGCAGAAAAGGGCCGGGCCGCAATCTGGCAGGTCGACCGACAGACGGGTGCCGCACGCGTCTTCGCCTCCGGCCTGCGCAATCCGAACGGGCTGACATTCCATCCGCAAACCGGCGAACTCTGGACAGTGGTCAACGAGCGGGACGAGCTCGGCCCCAACCTTGTGCCGGACTATATGACATCGGTTAAGGATGGCGGCTTTTATGGCTGGCCATGGAGCTACTATGGCGATCACGTGGATCCGCGCGTTTATCCCCCACGTCCCGACATGGTCGAAAAAGCAATCAAGCCTGACTATGCGCTGTCGAGCCATGTGGCCGCGCTCGGCATGGCCTTCACCGAAGGCTCGGCCATGCCGCAAGCCTATGCAAACGGAGCGTTTGTCGGCAACCGTGGCAGCTGGAACCGCGACAACTTCAACGGCTATAAAGTCGTCTACATTCCGTTTGAGAACGGCAAGCCATCGGGCAAGACGCAGGATGTCGTCACAGGTTTCATCAATGGCGAGCAGGCTCGCGGTCGTCCCGTCGGCCTGGGTGTCGATGGCACCGGCGCGCTGCTCGTGGCCGATGACGCAGGTAATACCGTCTGGCGTGTCGCGTCTTCGGACGGAACCGTCATTCCGCAAACGAGAGGGACTGACGTTGTCCCTACGAACGTTCAAGGCTCCACAAAATTGAGGACCGATCGCATTACTGATACGGCTTCGGCGATCGAAACTAATACAGGTACGCCGCAGACATCGCAGGAGCGACTGACGGGACAGGAGGCGATGTCCGGCGCACCTGAAAAACTGCGCCCCGCCCAGATGCAGATCGCGCCTGCGACAGGGCCATAGCGGCCGGTCAGATGTGGAGCTCATTGCTGCTCATACTTCAGAGCTCACGGGTAGCACACGCGGATTTTCGTTCTGGCGGTGGGTCGGTATTGTCGAATCGTTGAAGCCCCATCGCAGCCCATGATCGTAGCCCGGCGCGCACTACTCCATCCGCGCCGCCCCGCAGACCAGAGCGGAACACTTTCCAGTCTACTAGGTTTACTCCTCCTCAATGGGAGGAAATGAAATGACGGATCGGAAGGTCGTTGAAAATGCGACGGATGCGCGTCAGGGGCGGACAGGAAAACCTGTGTTGATCGTGCTATGTGTTGGCCTTTGCCTCGCAGCGGTCGCTTGGGTTGGTGCTGAGTTTTGGGGGGAAGCAACCGATGCTCCCACCGAGCAGACTGCTACACCGCCCGCCGGTGACACCACTCCAAAATCCGCGGCAAGCCCGAGCGAGACCTCGACGCCCACCTTGGTCGATCGGACGCCGCATGCCGAAAGCGGCACTGGCGGATCTTCACAAAGCAACGCGCCCTCCGGAAATACCACTAAACCATAAAGGACAAGCGTCGGCTCGAGGCGGCTAGGGAGGGTACCGGACATTGATCGGAATGATTCAATCGCACAAGTTTAATCCTATCGATGACCTAGCGGATATCTATGGCGGAAAGACAGGGTGGATCGCCAGACGGGCATATGAGATTTGGGAGCAAGCTGGTCGTCCGGACGGACAGGACAAAAAGCATTGGCAGCACGCCAGCGCGACATCATGCCCGCTTTGCGTGAAGCCGCGTCCCGGCAACGTGGACTAGACGAATTGCGGCATGACCCGATTTGATTCAAAAGGATTTTTTTGTAATGACCATCGCAAATAGCCCAGGAACAAACCAGCGAATTCGTGGTTCTTTCCCCGCAAACAAAACGCACGGAGGAAACGACATGGACCACACCAATCACGTTCGCCTGAACCCAGCGGAACTGACACCAGCTGTTCTCGAAGGTGCAACCATATATGGCGCGGACGACCATAAGGTCGGAAAGGTCGACCATATCCATGGGACAGGTCCCGGCAGTTCTGCAGTCATTGATGTCGGCGGTTTCCTTGGGATCGGCGCAAAACCTGTCGCTGTTCCGCTGACGGATCTTCAGTTCATGCGCGATCAGGATGGCGACGTCCATGCCGTGACTGCATGGACGAAGGATCAGCTCAAAGAAATGCCTGAGCATCATCACTGACTGACATCCACATGCAGGCCCGGCTCCAAAGCCGGGCTTTTTCTACATTCTTTCCCAAGTGCAAAATTTCGCTCGGTCGGTCCTGCCGCCTTCGCTTTCGGAAGACTTGAAATTAGCCCTAATTATCAAAGTGGCAAATGTCGTGACCGATAGAACAATAGCAGTATCGAAGGCACCGAGCCCGACAGGGGCGCCAATTGCGCCGGTAGCCCGTAAACTCGCAACAGCCGCTGTCCCTCGGGTTCGCTTTTCCGATCAGGATCGCGCCACCGGCGATAAACCCGACACCTTTGACAAGTCCCTCGACTATGCGCGCAGTTGCCTCAGCGTTACCGGCCGTCACCGTCTCAGCCACTTGAATGAAGCCACAGGCCGCGATCGCCACCAGTGGAATGTTCACAAACCTGCACTTCGTTCCTCACGCGTTCGATCCCAACCGATAGGCAGAGCGAGCGGATGAGCAAAAACCAGTGCCGCAGATGAGGCATAGAATCGAGTTCTAGCCTGTGGCCCTGAACCGAAACGATCATTGCAATCCATCTCTGTAACAAAGCGACCGACTCCGCGGGTCGCAGATGTTGTAAGCGTACGATCAATCAGAAATGTTCATAAAAGTGGCTCGACTATAGTGAGGAGCCCCCGCATGGCTATCGAGAAGTTTGGGCCGGAGGATTGAAGGACAGCAATGGGCATGTCGACACAAAGCGAAGCTATTCGGAAAGGATAACGCATTCGAGACGAACTAATATCGTTGATCTTCACGCAGTTTGCTTGATTTTGGTTTTTAGGTATGCGGATAATTTAGCTGTGCGGTTGAAGGACAATTCTCTAACCACCGCGCACAGACCCGCGCCAGACCAGTTCCGGGGAAATCTGGGAAGCAATGCTATCCGTTTTGGCTGGATGCGTAAGCCACGAGACCGCCTCCTTCGCTATTTGGTCGACGGGTTGTGCGAATGTCGTCAGATCATAAGACGACCATGAGCACTGCTCGATGTAATCGAAACCAATTACACAAATGTCGTCAGGCACAGTGAGTTTAAACTGGTGACGGGCGGTATCCATAACACCGCAGGCAAGAAGATCGTTGGCGCAGAAGATCGCATCCGGGCGCGCTTCTCGCGTGAGAAGGCGTTGCGCCAGAATAACGCCGCTCTGATAACGGGTCGGACCGAAACGCTCTACGATGACCTCAACGCCGGCTTCGATCGCGGCAGCAACAAACCCTTCCTCACGAGCCATTAGACTTGGTGTTCCGACATCAGAATTCGCGAAGGCAACACGGCGACACCCGGCGCGCTGAAACGCGATAAATGCGCGGTGTGCGGCCTCCCGGTCATTTAGATTGATCATCAGCGCCCCTTCGCGCTCCTCGTCGCGATTGATAAGCACAAGCCGCTGACCGCTTTTCACACAAAGGTCGGTGATCGATTTGTCCGGCATTCCGGAGAGAATGATGGACGCATCGGCGCGATAGCTGATCGCCAGCCTGAGCGCATCATCGACGCTTTTATCGGAACGATCCGTGTTGATCAGCATGGCGATCTTGGAGACGGCTTGCAATTGATGGGAAATCGCCCGAATGAGGCTTGATCGATAAGGCGTGTCCATCTCAGAGACGATGAGACAGACAAGGCCACTTTCGTTGCGCATCAGCCCTCGAGCGAGGTGATTGACGTGATAGCCCAAGGCCTCCGCAGCCTCAATCACACGTCGCCGCGTTTCCTCCGAAACACTCGCTCCAGGCGTGAACGTGCGCGAGACGGCCGAACGCGACACGCCGGCACGATCCGCCACTTCCTTGGCGCTCACGAAGATCTTCTGGTTCACGTCTGCTTTCTCCCGCAAATTTTTCTGCCTCTTTTTGCAATCGCGTGCAACAATTTCGTGACGCATGGCGCGTATTAAAGCGCATTTTATGCAGTATTTCTTATTGACAATCCACAGATATGCGTGGAACCATTGCACACGCTTGCAAGAGCGGGATGATGTGGAGGCGTCATCCAGAAATCTGGGAGGATTATTATGCGTCTTGCTTTGATGGCATCGGTCGCGGCTGCCTGCCTTTTGATGAATGCACCGGCATCGAAGGCTGCCGGAGACCTCAATCTCATATGTTCCGCCGATGTGGTGATCTGCGAAATGATGCAGCAGATGTTCGAAAAGGACACCGGCATCAAGGTCAACATGGTGCGCCTGTCGTCTGGCGAAACCTATGCGAAGGTCCGCGCCGAGGCCCGCAACCCGAAAACCGACATCTGGTGGGCCGGCACCGGCGACCCGCATCTTCAGGCCGCGTCGGAAGGACTGTCGCAGGAATACAAGTCGCCGCATCTCGATGAACTGCAGGACTGGGCAAAGAAGCAGGCGGAAAGCTCCGGCTACAAGACCGTCGGCGTTTATGCCGGTGCGCTCGGCTGGGGTTACAACACCGATCTCTTCAAGCAGAAGAACTACAAGGAGCCCAAATGCTGGGCCGACCTTCTCGACCCTTCGCTGAAGGGCGAGATCCAGATGGCCAACCCGAATTCCTCCGGCACGGCCTACACGGCGCTCGCATCGCTCGTGCAGATTATGGGCGAGGACAAGGCGTTCGATTACCTGAAACAGCTCAATGCCAATGTCTCGCAATACACGAAATCCGGCTCTGCACCGGTGAAGGCGGCAGCCCGCGGAGAAACCGGTCTCGGCATCGTATTCATGCATGATGCAGTGGCCCAGACGGTCGAGGGCTTTCCGGTCAAGTCGATTGCGCCCTGCGAGGGGACCGGCTACGAGATCGGTTCCATGTCGATCATCAAGGGTGCACGCAATCTGGACAATGCCAAAAAGTGGTATGACTGGGCGCTGACGGCGCAGGTGCAATCTCACATGAAGGACGCAAAATCCTTCCAGCTTCCGTCCAACAAGACGGCCGAGGTCCCGAAGGAATCGCCGCGCTTCGAAGACATCAAGCTGATCGATTACGACTTCAAGACCTATGGCGATCCGACCGAGCGCAAAAAGCTGCTCGAACGCTGGGACAAGGAAATCGGCGCCAACGCCAACTGATCCCATTTGTCTCTGCCGCGCTTCGGCTGAAAGGGGCGCGGCATGATCGACTTGTCCTTTGATGAGGTCGCATCGAACCATGAACAATCGCAATCGCAGACTGGATATCGTGCTGGCGCTTGGCGCTGCCGCGATGCTGCTCCTTCCCTGGTATCGAATCGAACAGGGGTTTTATGCGTTTACCTGGCTTTCCGATTTCCCCGGAGAGCCTGCGGCAGCACCCGGTTTCCTGCAGATTTTTCTGCATGGCCGTGTCTGGTTGATCGCGGTCCTTCCAGCTTACGGATTGGCGCTTGCAGCGCGGTTCATTGTCGATCCAATGCGGCGTGGCAAAATGCTTGCCCTTGCCGGTGGTTTCGGCGTCGCCTTGCTTGCCCTGCAGGGTCTGGCGATCGGGGCCACCGGTTTCACCTGGACAATTAGCGAAACGGTCTTTGGTCCGCTTGCCGACGGCCAACCGTCGATGGGAGCGGGTGCAGTTCTTTCCGCCATCTGCTTCGTGCTGATGTTTGCCTTCGGCCTTGCCGAACGGGGCGTCATGCGCGGTGATGCCTTCGTGGTCGCCACCATTTCCATGCTGGTCTTCCTCGTCGCCGTCTTCGTGTTTTATCCGATCGGTTCGATGTTCATCGGTGCCTTTCAGGATTTCGACGGCTCGGTGAGTTTCGACGGTTTTTCCCGCAACATTGTCGATCCATCGATCTGGAGCCTCGATTGCGTCCTTGGCGGCGCGCGTTGCGGCGTGGCATGGCGCACGCTGTTTCTGGCCATCATGACGGCGGCGGGTTCGACAGCACTTGGCCTTGCCTTCGCGCTTGTCGCCACCCGCACGCGCTTTCCCTTTAAGAAGGGCCTTCGGCTTCTGACCATTCTGCCGATCATCACGCCGCCCTTCGTCATCGGCCTTGCCCTCACCCTCCTCTTCGGCCGTGCCGGCATCGTCACGCAGGGTCTGTCTTCGACATTCGGCATCGAACCGAGCCGCTGGCTTTATGGCCTGACCGGCATCTGGATCGCACAGGTTCTGTCATTCACGCCGATTTCGTTTCTGGTGCTGATCGGCGTGGTCGAGGGCGTCAGCCCGTCGATGGAGGAGGCTTCGCAAACATTGCGGGCCGATCGCTGGCGCACCTTCTGGCGAGTGTCCTTGCCGCTGATGAAACCCGGTCTCGCCAACGCATTCCTGATTGGCTTCATCGAAAGCATGGCTGATTTCGGCAATCCGCTCGTGCTTGGCGGCAGCCACGGCGTGTTGTCGACTGAAATCTTCTTTGCCGTCGTCGGATCGCAGAACGATCCGGCCCGTGCGGCCGTGCTCGCCATGATCCTGCTCGGTTTCACGCTGTCGGCCTTCCTCGCCCAACGCATCTGGCTGTCGGGCAAGAATTTTGCCACCGTAACCGGCAAGGGCGATAGCGGCGCCCATATCGCCCTGCCCCGGCTCCTGTCGATCGGCGTACATGCCGTGGTTATTCTGTGGATGATCTTCACGCTCGTCGTTTACGGCATGATCCTGTTCGGCGGTTTCGTCAAAACCTGGGGTCTCGACAACAGCCTGACGCTCGCGCATTACGCCAAGGCCTTTTCCATCACCTTTCGCGATCGCTCGCTGGTCTGGACCGGCGTCGCCTGGAACTCGTTCTGGACGACGATGGAAATAGCGTTGATCGCCGCCCCGCTGACAGCGATCGTCGGCCTTGCCACGGCTTACGTGATCATACGGCAGAAATTCGCCGGGCGCGAACTGTTCGAATTTGCGCTAATGATGAGTTTTGCCATTCCCGGCACGGTCATCGGCATCAGCTACATCATGGCCTTCAACCTCCCGCCGCTGGAAATGACCGGGACGGCAGTGATCCTAATCGCCTGCTTCGTGTTCCGTAACATGCCGGTCGGCGTGCGCGGCGGCATCGCAGCGATGAGCCAACTCGACAAGAGCCTCGACGAAGCCTCGATGACCCTGCGCGCCACCAGTTTCCGCACCGCCCGCAAGGTCATCCTGCCGCTTTTGCGTCCCGCCATCACGGCCGCACTGGTCTATTCCTTCGTGCGCGCCATCACCTCGATCAGCGCCGTCGTGTTCCTCGTCAGCGCCCAGTACAACATGGCGACATCCTATATCGTCGGGCTGGTGGAAAACGGCGAATACGGCGTCGCCATCGCCTATTCCTCCATGCTGATCGTGGTGATGATCACCGTCATCACAGGGTTCCAGCTTCTGGTCGGCGAGCGGCGATTGCGACGCGAGAACCGCATTTCGGCGTCCCGCGTCCGCCTTCCGACTGCTCAGGCCAAGGAGAAAACCGCATGAGCAAAAATGCCGGTTCGGTCACGTTCCAGAATGTTCGCAAATCCTTCGGTTCCTTCACGGCCATCCATGACCTGTCGCTGACGGTTCAGCCCGGTACGCTGGTGACGCTGCTCGGCCCTTCCGGCTGCGGCAAGACGACGACGCTGCGCATGCTCGCAGGTCTGGAACACCCGACCTCGGGCCGCATCCTGATCGGCGGCAAGGATGTGACCATGCTGCCGGCCAACGAGCGCGACGTCTCGATGGTGTTCCAGTCATATGCACTGTTTCCGCATATGAACTCGCTAGACAATGTCGCGTATGGCCTGGAATCCACCGGTCTTTCGAAAAAGGATGCGCGACAGAAGGCGGAACACGGGCTCGAACTCGTCGGCCTTGCCGGCATGGGCGGCCGGCTTCCGGCAGAATTGTCCGGGGGCCAGCAGCAACGCGTGGCGGTTGCCCGCGCGCTGGTTCTCGAACCGCAGGTCCTGCTTCTCGACGAGCCGCTTTCCAATCTCGACGCCCGCCTTCGCCGCCGGGTACGCACGGAAATCCGCGAGCTTCAACAACGCCTGCAATTCACAGCCGTCTACGTCACCCACGACCAGGACGAGGCATTGGCCGTATCGGACCGGATCATCGTCATGAAGGACGGCGAGATCGCCCAGCAGGGATCACCCCGCGAGCTTTATGAAGCCCCGGCCTCGCCTTTCATTGCCGATTTTATTGGCGAAGCGAACGTTGTACCCTGCGAGATCATCGATATCAGCGGCAACGAGGCAACGATCAGCATTGGAGGCCTCCAACATGTCGTGCCGGCGCGCGGAGGAAGAACCGGCAAGAGCCAGCTTGCCGTGCGCCCCAGTGCCATCACGCTGGAACCGGCGGAAACGGCTGCCTTTCCGGGGCGGATCAGCCATGCGGCCTATCTCGGCGATCATATCGAATACGAGGCGGAAACGAGCGGCGGGACCCTGTTTATCGTGGACCCGTCGGTCGACCGCCCGCTTGCCCCTGGAACGCGCGTCGCCATCGGCTTGAAAAACCGTGGCATCGCCATTATCGCGCAGTGAGGAACGCCCCATGACATCGGAACAGGACGAGATCGTCAAACGCCACAAGCTGGCGGAAACCATCGCCGTCGAAGCCGGCAAGCTGGCGCTCGGTTATTATCAGCGGCGCGATACGCTGGTCATAGAGATCAAGGGCGACCCGCAGGATGTGGTGTCGATCGCTGATCGCAACGTCGAGAACCTGATCCGGGAAAGAACGGGGGAGGCCTTTCCCGCCGATGGTTTTCTCGGCGAGGAATACGGGCTGACCGTTGGCGATAGCGGTTATACCTGGGTGGTCGATCCAATCGACGGCACCAGTCCTTTCGTACACGGGATGCCCAACTGGTGCGTCTCGATCGCCGTTCTCTATAATGGCGAGCCCGTGATCGGCGTCATCCATGTCCCCTGCCATGACGAGCTTTATTCGGGCGCTTCCGGCATGGGCGCGACGTTGAACGGTAGGCAGCTGGAGCTCGAGAGCACCAAAACGATCCGTAACGCCGTGACCGGCATCGGCGCCAACCATCATGTGACGCCGGCATCGGTCGGGAAGATCGTCGAGGATCTGCTGGCAGGCGGCGGCAATTTCGTGCGGCTCGGCTCGGGCGCGTTAATGATTGCGTATGTCGCGGCCGGTCGTCTCGTGGGCTACTACGAGCCCTATATGCATGCTTGGGATTGTCTCGGCGGCTACTGCCTCGTGCGCGAAGCCGGCGGCTGGTTCCTGCCATTTCCAAGCGAAGGCGAAAGGCTGACGAAAGGCGCGCCGGTTCTGGCAGCCGGTCCAGGCGCGATTGAGGACCTATGTCGGATCGCCGGCATCGGCTCGGATGGCGTTGCCGCCGCCTGATCGCGCACCATGTGAATATACGCTGCAAATGACGGGACCGGGGAGGGTTCCGGAAATACCGCCGGACGTCGGCAGGCCAATTCATGGAAAGGGAGGAAATCGACCATGAAAACCGCTTTCGTATCAGTTCTTTCAACCGCAGCCTTGGCTCTGATGGCATCGAGTGCGCTCGCCGCCACCGAGATCTCGTGGTGGCACGCCATGACCGGCGCCAATAACGAAGTCGTCGACCAGTTGGCCAAGGAGTTCAATGAAAGCCAGTCCGACTACAAGATCTTGCCGGTCTTCAAGGGCACCTATCCGGAAACGCTGAATGCCGGCATCGCCGCCTTCCGTGCCAAACAGCCACCGGCCATTATCCAGGTCTTCGATGTGGGAACCGGCGTGATGATGGGCGCGCAGGGCGCCGTAGTCCCGGTGGCGGAAGTGCTGGAAAAGGGCGGCTTCAAGTTCGACAAGGCCCAATACCTGCCCGGCATCGTCTCCTATTATTCGAAACCGGACGGCACGATGCTGTCCTTCCCATACAACTCATCCTCGCCGATCCTCTATTACAACAAGGATGTGTTCGAGAAGGCAGGGCTGAATGCCGATACGCCACCAAAGACATGGCCGGAAGTCTTTGAGGCGGCAAAGAAGATCAAGTCGAGCGGCGCCGCCAATTGCGGCTTCACCTCGACATGGCTGACCTGGATCCAGACCGAGAACTTTGCTGCATGGAACAATCTCTCCTATGCGAGTGACGAGAACGGTCTCGGTGGCACCAACGTGAAACTCGCCTTCAACTCCGAGCCCTTCGTTAAGCATTTCCAGTCAATCGCAGATCTCGCTAAGGACGGCACCTTCCGCTATGGCGGCCGCACGTCGGAAGCCAAGCAGCTGTTCACTTCCGGTGAATGCGGCATCCTGACGGAATCCTCCGGTGGTCTTGGCGACATCATCAAGTCCAGTATGAAATACGGTATCGGCCAGCTGCCCTATTACGAGGGCGAAGGACGGCCGCAGAACACCATTCCGGGCGGCGCAAGCCTGTGGGTATTCGGTGGCAAGAGCGATGCGGAATACAAGGGTGTCGCCACCTTCTTCAATTTCCTGTCGCAGACAAAGATACAGGCCCGTCTGCATCAGGTCTCCGGCTATATGCCGGTCACGATGGCGGCTTATGAAGAGACCAAGAAATCCGGTTTCTACGACAAGAATCCGGGCCGCGAGACCCCGCTTCTGCAGATGATGGGCAAGGCGCCGACCGAAAACTCCAAGGGCGTTCGCCTCGTCAACCTGCCGCAGGTGCGCGACATCATGAACGAGGAGTTTGAGGCGATGCTCGCTGGCAAGCAGGACGCCAAGGCCGCTCTCGACAAGTCCGTCGAACGCGGTAATGCGGCGATCCAGCAGGCGCTTGGGAACTGACATCGGTCTTTGCCGTCCGCATGAGACAAACATGCGGGCGGCTTTCCTGATCCTCAAGGAGCCTGCCCGTGCAAAGCACCGTCTTTCCGAACAAGATCCTTCCCTATTTTCTGGTCGCCCCGCAGATCGTGCTGACCATCGTCTTCTTTTTCTGGCCGGCCAGCCAGGCGCTTTACCAGTCGGCTATGCGGGAAGACCCGTTTGGGCTGCAAAGCACGTTTGTAGGCCTTGCCAATTTCACGACGATCCTGTCGGACGCCAATTATCTCCATGCGCTGCGCGTCACCGTCGTCTTCAGTATCGCCACGGCCGTGCTTTCCATGGGCATCGCGCTGCTGCTCGCGACCGCCGCAGATCTCGTCGTGCGCGGCAAAGGCTTTTACCGCACGATGATGATCATCCCCTATGCGGTGGCGCCCGCGGTCGCCGGCATGTTGTGGCTGTTCATGTTCAACCCGGCCATGGGCACATTCGCCTATATCCTGCGCCGCAACGGCATTGCCTGGGATCCGCTCCTGAATGGCGATCAGGCCATGGCGCTGGTCGTGGTGGCCGCTGCGTGGAAACAGATCAGCTACAATTTTCTGTTCTTCGTCGCCGGCCTGCAGGCGATCCCGAAATCGCTGCTGGAAGCGGCGTCCATAGACGGAGCGCGCGGATCTCGTCGGTTCTGGACCATCGTCTTTCCGCTTCTGGCGCCCACCACCTTCTTCCTGCTGGTGGTCAACACCGTCTACGCCTTTTTCGACACCTTTGGTATCATTCATTCTGTCACCGGCGGAGGTCCGGCCAGAGCTACGGAAACGCTGGTCTACAAGGTCTATAACGACGGTTTCGTGAACCTCAATCTCGGCTCGTCGGCCGCCCAGTCTGTCATCCTGATGGTCATCGTCATTGCGCTGACCGCCTTCCAGTTCCGCTTCGTCGAGCGGCGCGTGCATTATGCGTGAGGTGAAAAGATGATCGAAAACAGACCGATTGCGAGCCTGATGGCGCATCTGATGCTGATCCTTGGCATCATCATCGTCGCCTTCCCGATCTATTACACCTTCATCGCCTCGACGGCGCCATCAGGCGCCATCCTCAGGCCGCCGCTGTCGCTTCTGCCGGGCGGTCACATGGTAGAGAATTATTCGGAGTCCATTTCCGGCGGCGTCGAGCGTGTCGTCGGCGTCAGTCTCGAACGACTGCTGTTCAACAGTTTTGTTGTCGCGGTCGCCATTGCCATTGGCAAGATCGTTATCTCTTTCCTGTCGGCTTTCGCGATCGTGTTTTTCCGCTTTCCCTTCCGCATGGGCTTTTTCTGGATGATCTTCATCACCCTCATGTTGCCGGTAGAAGTGCGCATCCTGCCGACCTACAAGGTGATCGTCGATCTCGGCCTGTTAAACACCTACGCGGGCCTCACCTTGCCGCTGATGGCATCGGCGACGGCCACCTTCCTGTTCCGGCAATTTTTCCTCACCATTCCCGGCGAGATGGTGGAGGCCGCGCGCATCGACAATGCCGGACCATTTCGCTTCATGAAGGATATCCTGCTGCCGCTGTCGATGACCAATATCGCGGCGCTGTTCGTAATCCTGTTCATCTACGGATGGACGCAATATCTCTGGCCGCTGCTTGTTACCGACAGGGCAGACATGAACACGATCATCATCGGCCTGCGCCGCATGGTGGATTTCGCAGATGCTTCGACACCGTGGAACTACGTGATGGTGACGGCGATCCTGGCAATCATTCCTCCCGTCATCGTCGTTGTGCTGATGCAGCGATGGTTCGTCAAGGGGTTGGTGGAGACCGAAAAGTAATGGCAACGATTGAACTGAACGACGTCCGCAAGACCTATGGCATCAATATCGAGGCGATCAAGGGCGTATCGCTCGATATCAAGGATGGCGAGATGATCGTGCTGGTCGGCCCATCGGGCTGCGGAAAATCCACGCTTCTGCGTATGGTGGCCGGGCTCGAAAGCATTACCGGCGGTGACGTGACGATTGCCGGACGGCGCGTCAACAATCTGGAACCATCGGAACGCGATATCGCCATGGTGTTCCAGAACTATGCGCTTTACCCGCATATGACCGTTCGCCAGAATCTCGCCTATGGACTGAAGAACCGCAACACGCCGAAGGACGAGATCGACCGGCGTATCACGGAAGCCGCCCGCGCCCTGGAAATCGAACCGTTCCTCGAACGCAAACCCCGCCAGCTCTCTGGCGGCCAGCGCCAGCGCGTTGCCATGGGGCGTGCCATCGTGCGCAAACCGGCGGCCTTCCTTTTTGACGAACCGCTCTCCAATCTCGATGCGAAACTGCGCGTGCAAATGCGGGTTGAGATCCGGAGGCTGCAGCGCTCGCTCGCCACGACCTCGATCTATGTGACCCATGACCAGATGGAGGCGATGACGCTGGCCGACCGGCTGGTGGTGCTGAATGCAGGACAGATCGAACAGGTCGGAACGCCAATCGAGCTCTACGAAAAACCGGCGACGACTTTTGTCGCGACCTTCATAGGTTCTCCATCGATGAACCTGATGAAGCTTGGCGATGGCTCAGCGTGGACAGGAGGAGATCGATCCGGGTTGCCTAATAACGCTGCCACTATCGGGATACGGCCCGAGGACCTCGTTATCGCTAAAGGATCCTCGCCTACCGGATTCAGCACCAGGGTGGAGGTCGTCGCAGTAGAACTCGTCGGAGCAGAAAGCTACGTCCATGGCGTGGCTGACGACGGCAGCGCGATCGTCTTTCGCGTGTCAGGCAGGTCGATAATCGCAATCGGAGAAACGCTAGATCTGATCGCCGACCGCGAGCGGTTTCACTTGTTCGACCAGCAGGGCAAGCGGATTTAGCAACGACATCCGTATCAGGCAGCATTCATGCTGTGTTCAAAGTGAAAGCTGTCCGAAATGCCCCAAGCGCTTTTTCGGCATCGCCTTTGGCATAGGCTTCCAGACCGACGGGCCCGCGATATCCCATGTCGTAAAGGTTCTGCGCGATCATGGAATAATTGATTTCTCCGGTTCCCGGCTCGCAACGCCCCGGCACGTCCGCCGCCTGCACCTCGCCGATCCATGGCAGGCACTTGCGGCAAGTCTCGATCAGGTTTCCCTCGCCGATCTGCACATGGTAGAGGTCGAGATTGAGCCTGAGGCGAGGGTGATTGACGCTAGATACCAGCGCCAGCGTCTCCTCGGCCCGGCCGAAGGGCGTGCCGGGGTGATCGACGGGTAGATTGAGGTTTTCGAGCGTGAACACCACGCCCTCTTTCTCGGCCATGTCGGCAATGCGCGCCAGCGTATCGCGCGCCTTCAGCCACATCCGCCCCGTCACCACCTCGCTGGGGCACACCGGAAGCCCGCCTTCGCCGAGCCCCGTGCCGTGCAGGTTGAGACGGGCGACTCCAAGCCGTTTGCCCACCTCAGCCGTCGCGCGCGCCGAGCGCAGCAGCTCGTCGGCGCCCTCGTCGTCGGCTAGCCGTCCGGTCAGATAGCCGTTCATGATCGAGAAGGTGGCGCCAGAGCGTTCGAGCGCGATCAGATCGTGCTCCGGCCAGTTCCACAAGCCCACTTCGAAGCCCATCTCCTTGAGCCGCGCGCAGCGCCATTCGATCGGCCGGTCGCGCCACAGCATCTCCGCGCAGGCGGCCAGTGTAAACGGTTGATCCATTGTGAATGTCCGTGTTTTGAGAGGTCAGCGCATCAGGTGTTCGACGGGCTGAGCCGCCACGAACCGCCATTTGCGCAAGGGGCCGGCCATGACGTTGAGGTAGTACATCTCGAACCCGTGCACCGCGCCGCAAGGGTGGTGTCCGCGGGGTACGCAGACCACGTCGCCGTCATGCACCGCCATCGTCTCGTTCAGTTGCAGGTCGTCGGTATAGACCCGCTGGATGCCAAACCCGTCGGCCGGGTTGAGGCGATGGTAGTAGGTCTCTTCCAGATAGGTGATGCGGGGAAAGTCGTCCTCGTCATGCCGATGACTCGGGTAACTCGACCAGTGGCCGGCCGGAGTGAACACCTCCGTCACAAGCAAGCTGTCGCAATAGTCCTCGTTTTCCATGGCGATATTGTTGATGTAGCGGGTGTTGGTGCCCTCGCCGCGCTGGGTAAGCGTGATGCCGTCAGGCCCGATGCGCCGCGCCTGGTGACCTTGCCTGCCCGGCGCCGTACACACCGCAATGATGCAATCGGTCTTGGCCGACGCCTTCCAGTCGCTGCCATCGGGCAGATAGAGGCAATGCGGCGGCGTCTTCTCGAATACGTTCATGCGTTCGCCGAGCACACCCCAATCACGGCCCGCTCCCTCGAATGTCGCCTTGCCTTCTACCATGACCAGAATGACTTCCCTGTCACCGGTCGCCTCCGCCGCCGTCTCCCCTGCTCTCAGGTGGTAGAGCGAGAAGCCGACATAACGCCAGCCGGCACTCGCGGGCGTAATCTCGTGAACCTTGCCATGACGGCCGAAGGGGCGATGGAGAAGATGAGGCATCGGAAACTCCTGGATTTATAAGGTCAGACGAGGCCGGTTCCGGCAGCAGCAGCCTTCAGCGTCTTCAGGCCGAGCGACTGATACTCGAAGGGGTTGCGTATATCTGGATCCTGCTCGGCCTCGATGACGATCCAGCCATCGTAGCCGGCATCTTTCAGGATCTGCAGCAGAGGCTCGAACTCGACCCCGCCTTCCTCGTCTCCCGGCACGGTAAACACGCCGGCCCGAACGCCATCCATGAAGGACAACCCCTCCTCGCGCACCTGCCGCATCACTGTCGGCCGCACGTTCTTGGCATGGAAATGACTGACCCGGTCGACGTAACGAGACAGGACCGGCGACGGATTGCGGCCGTTACCGCCAAAATAGCAATGACCGGCATCGAAGAGCAGCCGTGTTTCGGGACCTGTCACCGCCATGAAGGCGTCGATCTCTTCCGGTGTCTCGACCACGGTTCCCATATGATGGTGATAGACGAGCTTGATGCCCTGGCTTGCCGTGAACGCAGCAATCTCCTCGACCTTGCCGCCGAAGGCCTTCATCTCCTGATCCGAGAGCACCGGGCTCTGCGACAGCGGCGCCTGCAGGCCCTGCACACTGTTGGAGGTCTCGCAGACGATGCAGACCCTGCAGCCATTGTGCTTGAGCTTATCGAGATGCGGCTGAATCGCCTTCTTCTCTTCCTCGACGGATTGCACAAGAAGGTTCAGCGAGTACCAGCCCGAAACGAAGGCGAGGCCGTAAGAACCGAGCAGCTCCTTGAGCGCCTGCGGATCGTCCGGCCAGCGATGGCCGTTCTCGATACCGTCGAAGCCGATCTGGCTCGCCTCGCGAAGGATCTGTTCAGTCGGAATGTTGGCGCCGAGGCTCTGGTCGTCGTCGTTTGCCCAGGCGATGGGATTGGTGCCGAAGCGGATCATTTCTCTTCCCTCAATTCACGGTGTTCTGCTTGGCGGCGCTTGTCAGATAGCGCGCATAGGCCTGTTTGAGTTTTTCGGTGGTTCCAACTTCCGGCACGGCGACATCCCACCAGTGGCCGGCATCACCGAAGCCCGGACCGTCGGTCGGATCGGTGTCGATGACGATGACGGTCGGAATGTCGCGATCCCGGGCCGCGGCGATCTGGACCTCCAGATCGGCAATATCCTTTGCCTTCACGGCAAAGGCCCCCATGGAACCCGCATGGGCGACAAAATCGATCTCGGGCTGCTGCTCGATATTGCAGTCCTTGTAGAGATTGTTGAAAGCCTCGCCGCCAGTGCCGCGCTGCAGCCGGTTGATGCAGCCATATCCGCGGTTATCGGTCAAAACGATGGTGAACGGCACCTTGCGCATGACGGCAGTCGCCAGTTCCGAATTGGCCATCATATAGGATCCGTCGCCGACGAAGCAGATTACCTCGCGCTCCGGCCGCGCCAGCTTCAGCCCTATGGCGCCGGCAATCTCGTAGCCCATGCAGGAATAGCCATATTCCATGTGATAGCCACCCTGGCTCGGCTGCCACAGAAGCTTCAGCGCCCCCGGCATGGTGCCGGCTGCACACATGGCAATCGCCCTCTCATCCGTTGCCCGTTGTACCGCGCCGATGACCTGCGCATCGTTGGGCAAACCGGCCCCGGCGAGCACTGCGCAATGACCGTCGACGGCGGCAAGCCAGGCACTCCGCAAGGCGGCATCCGGTTCGGGCGCACGGTGGGTGCCGAGTTTTCCGGAAAGCGCCGCCAGCGCCACTTTCGCGTCGGCAACAAGGCCGATCGCGCCGTGCTTGTCGGCATCATAGGCCTGCACGTTGATGGAGACGAGCTTGCGGCCGTCCGCCTCGAACAGCGACCAGGAGCCGGTGGTAAAGTCCTGGAAGCGCGTACCGACACCGATGACCAGATCCGCCTTGCGGGCAAGCGCGTTGGCGGCAGCCGAACCATCGACACCGGCTGCGCCAAAGTTCATCGGATGGTTTTGGGCAAGCGCCGACTTGCCGGCCTGGGTCTCGATCACCGGAATGGCATGGCGCGTGGCAAAGTCGGCGAGATCCTCTTCCGCACCGCTATAGATCACCCCGCCTCCGGCGACAATCACCGGATTTTTTGCCGCGCGAATAAGCTCAGCTACGGCTTCGAGGTCATGGGCGTCGGCTTCCGGCCGGCGGATCCGCCAGACCTTCGGCTCAAAAAAGGCTTCTGGCCAGTCATAAGCTTCCGCCTGCACATCCTGGCAGAAGGAGAGCGTCACCGGCCCGCAATTGGCCGGATCGGTCATCACCCGCAGCGCCCGCGGCAGAGCGGTCAGTAGCTGTTCCGGCCGGGTTATGCGATCGAAATAGCGGCTGACCGGGCGGAAGCAGTCATTGGCCGATACCGTACCGTCGTCGAAATCCTCGACCTGCTGCAAAACCGGATCAGGTCGGCGATTGGCGAAAACGTCACCCGGGATCAGCAACACCGGCAACCGGTTGACATGCGCCAGCGCTGCCGCGGTCACCATGTTGGTGGCGCCCGGACCGATCGACGAGGTGACGGCCTGGACGCGCTGGCGTTTCTTCGCCTTTGCATAGGCGATCGCGGCATGCGCCATCGTCTGTTCGTTCTGGCCGCGCCATGTCGGCAACCCGTTACCGGCCTTCTGCAGCGCTTCGCCGAGCCCGGCGACATTGCCATGGCCGAAGATCGCCCAGATCCCGTCGACGAAACGTTCTCCCTCTTCGGTCATCTGTGCGGCCAGCCATTTCACCATGGCCTGCGCCGCCGTCAGTCTGAGCGTGCTCATGCCGCCTTCTCCCCTGCCTTTTGCCGCGCCGCGTCCCAGATCTGGCAGAGACGCTCGTAACGTCCGGCCATGTCCTCCACCGCTTGCGCATCCCTGATCTCATCCGCCAGCCAACGCCGTGCGGCATCGCCAAAAATCGTGCGGCCGACGGCAAATCCCTTGACCAGATCGAACCTTGCCGCGACCTCGAAACTCGCTGAAAGTTCGGCTTCCGGCGCATCAAGCCCCAGCACGACGATGCCGCGCGTGAACCGGTCATGCGCCTCGATGGCGGCAATCGCATTTTTCCAGCCGGCCGCAGTCTTCATCGGCTCCAGTTTCCACCAGTCGGGATAGATGCCGGCTGCATAGAACTGACGGATCAGCGTTGCGACCGTATGATCGTCGGTCGCCCCCACCTTTGAGGGAATGATTTCCAGCAGGAACTCCAGCCGGTTGCGCCGCGCCGCCTCGAACAGCCGCTTGACCGTCTGTTCCTGTGCCGCGCGTGTTTCTGCATCGTCATCCGGATGGCAGAAGCACAGAACCTTGACTACATCCTCACGCGCCCATTCCGATAGCGTGCCGCAATCCGTGCCAAGCTCGGGCTCCAGCGTCAGTGGCCGCGAACCCGGCCACTCAGCGGGACGTCCGATCCACAGGCCCGACCCTGAAGCGCGATGCAGCGCCGAACGGCCGATACGGCTGTCGCAGAGAATGCCGTAACCGGGTTTGCCCGCCTGCACGCGAAGCGCGGCCTGCAAGCACAATTCCTTGAATGCCGCTCCCTTCTGCAGCGTATAACCGGGCATCTGCTCCAACTGCACGCGGTGGTCGAAGGCGAATACCCGCATGGTCGA
Source organism: Agrobacterium sp. Ap1 (assembly GCF_017313375.1). Classification (NCBI taxonomy): domain Bacteria; kingdom Pseudomonadati; phylum Pseudomonadota; class Alphaproteobacteria; order Hyphomicrobiales; family Rhizobiaceae; genus Agrobacterium; species Agrobacterium sp. Ap1. The sequence goes on along the minus strand of NZ_JAFLMY010000015.1, from coordinate 53,381 downwards.
CCAGTCGCCATCGACGCGCCTCTGCCGCGTGGTCGACCAGTGCAGCTGTTCGAGCTCGGGATCATTGCGCAGATCAGGTCGCAGGACACCGCGCTTGAGAAAGAAATGCAGTTCCTCGAGGCTAGGATAGGCGGGCGTGCAGCCATGGCGGCTAACCGCAAACGCACCGCAGGCATTAGCGAATTTGAGCGATGTCGGCCAGTCCTCACCCGTCATCCAACCGCGCAATAGCCCCGAGAAGAAGCCGTCACCGGCGCCCAGAACATTGAAGACCTCGATCGGGAACCCCTGCCCGCTCTGCCCTTCGTCGAGACTTGCGGGAACGGCGTGTTCGAAGGAGACCGCCCCGAGCGGGCCGCGCTTGCAGACCAGGGTCGCAGCGCTGACGGCCCGCACCGCCCGAAGCGCTTTGACCGTATCGGTCGAACCGCCGGCAATATGGAATTCCTCTTCCGTGCCCACGATCAGGTCGAACAGATTGAGCGTCGTCTGCAGCTTGGCCGTCACCTCGGCGCTTTCGACGAACCGGCTTTCCCCATCGCCGTGACCCGCAACACCCCACAGATTGGGGCGGTAATCGATATCGAGCGCGGTGCGCAATCCGTGCTTGCGCGCCAGCGTGAGCGCCTTGATCACGGCGGCTTCCGTACGGCTGTTGCTCAGATGCGTGCCGGTGACGACGACGGCACGCGCTGAGGCAATGAAATCCTCGTCGATATCGTCGTCGCAAAGCGCCATGTCGGCGCAGTTTTCCCGGTAGAAGATTAGCGGAAACTGCGTGTCGTCGCGAATGCCGAGGATGACGAGCGCCGTCAGCCGGTCGGGATCGGTCTTCACGCCTTCGGTCGAGACCCCCTCGCGCTTCAGCTGTTCGAGAATGAAACGCCCCATGTGCTCGTTTCCGACCCGGCTGATCAAGGCCGTCTTCAATCCGAGCCGAGCGCTCCCACAGGCGATGTTGGTGGGTGAGCCGCCGATATATTTCTCGAACGAGCCCATATCCTCCAACCGCCCGCCGATCTGCGCGCCATAAAGATCGACGCCGGCGCGGCCGATCGTGATAACATCGAATTTCTTCGTCACGGCTTTTACCTTTCGATACGGACAACGCTACCGTTGGAGGCCGCCATGGCGTGGATGATCCGTTCGATCTCCAGGCCGTGGGCGAAATCAGGTCCGGCATTCGCCCCGCCGGCGATGGCGCCGAGCAGGTCGCGCGCCTCAATGACCTTCTGTTCGTTGAAGCCGAAGTTGTGGCCCGGCGCCGGGCAGAAGGCGGCAAAGTCCGGCTGGTCAGGTCCGGTCAGGTGGCGCACGAAACCTGCTTCGCCTGCCTTGTGCACCCAGAGCTCGTTCATGTTCTCCTGATCGAACACGAGTGTGCCTTCGCCGCCGTGCACTTCCCATTGCAGCCGGCATTTGCGGCCGCGAGCGACGCGCGAGGTAGCGAACGAGCCATGCGCGCCGGAGGCGAAGCGCAGCATCGCGAGCGCGCTGTCCTCGTTTTCGACCGGCTTCGGCCCGTCCGGCGACGGACGCGTGGGAACGGCGACCTGGGTCTGGGCGACCAGTTCGGTCACCGGGCCCATCAGCGCCAGCATATGGCTCACGAGGTGGCATCCGAGGTCGCCGAGCGCGCCAAGACCACCGCCTTCGTGAGTCATCCGCCACGACCACGGGAGGTGCGGGTCGGCGGAATAATCCTCGTCATAGACCCCGCGGAAGGCAAGCGGGCTGCCGATCGCACCATCGGCGATCCACCTGCACGCCGCCTGGAATGCGGGACTTCTCAGATAGTTGTAGCCGAGCATGGTGGCCTGGCCCGGATAGGCTGCGGCGGTCGCCGCCATCGCTTGCGCATCGGCAAGCGTCAGTGCCATCGGCTTTTCCAGCCAGACATGTTTTCCGGCTTTCAATGCTGCCTCGGCCATCGGGCGGTGCATGCCGTTGGGGGCGGTGATCGACACCACGTCCACCTTCGGATCGGTGACAGCTTCCTCCCAATGAGCGCTGGCGCGGGCAAAACCGAACTGGTCCGCGAACTTTTGGGCGCTTTCCGTTGTGGCGTCGGAGAGGATTTCGAGCCGGTGATGCGCACCGCCGAAAACGGCGGCGACATTGCGCCAGGCCATTGCGTGGCATTTGCCCATAAAGCCGGTGCCGATCAAGGCGATGCCAAGCGGACGATCCGGCAGAGTTGCAGTCTGTACCATTAAAAACGCCTCAGATCGTACCGCCGAGCGAGCCTTCCAGCTCGGCCATTTCCTGTCCGCCTGCCATCATGTCCTGAAGCTGGGCGGGGTTGATCTCGCCCCGCGTGGCGGTGCCGAGTGTCTGGCCACGGTTCAGAACCGTAAACCGGTCCCCGACCGCCATCGCGTGACGGACATTGTGGGAGATGAAGACGACGCCGATACCCTGCTCACGCACGCGGTTGATCGTGGCAAGAACGTTGGCAGTCTGGCGCACGCCGAGCGCCGAGGTCGGCTCGTCGAGGATGAGCACTTTTGCCCCGAAATAGACAGCGCGGGCAATTGCAACAGTCTGCCGTTCGCCGCCCGAAAGCGTGCCGACAGCCTGGTCTGGACCACGCAGGTTGATGCCCATCTTGCGCATCTCCGCCATGGTGATCTCGTTGGCGGTATCGATATCGAACCGCTTGAAGATGCCCCTGCCCTTGGTCGGTTCGCGCCCCATGAAGAAATTGCGCGTCACCGACATCAGCGGGATCATGGCGAGATCCTGAAACACAGTGGCGATACCTGCTTCCATTGCATCGCGCGGGCTGCCGAAGGAAAGCGGTTTTCCTTCGAAGGTGATGGTTCCCTCCGTCGGCTTGTGCACGCCCGACATGGTCTTGATGAAGGTGGATTTGCCGGCGCCGTTATCGCCCAGAAGACAGTGGCACTCGCCGGCACGCACGTCAAAGGTGACACCGTTGAGTGCAATGACATTGCCATAGTGCTTCTTGATGTTTTCCATATGGATGATCGGTGCGGACATTTTTAACGCTCCCCGGTCACACGTCGACGGATGACGTTGTTGAAGATGACGGCGAGCAAAAGCATCGCGCCGAGGAAAACCTGGAACCAGTCCTGGTCGAACTTGGTGTAGGTCAGGCCGATCGTGACCATGCCAAAAATAATGGCGCCGAAGAATGCACCGATGGCTGAGCCGTACCCGCCGGTCAGCAGGCAGCCGCCGATAACGGCCGCTATAATCGCCTCGAACTCCTTCATGAAGCCGCGGCGAGCATCGGTGGAACCGGCATCTATGACGGTGATGATGGCGACGAGTGCGGCGGCCATGGCGGTCAGCATGAACAGCGAGATCTTCACACGACGGACAGGCACGCCGGAATTTTTAGCCGCGAGCGCATCGCCACCGGTTGCAAAGATCCAATTGCCGATGGGCGTGCGCAGGAGGATGTAGGTTGCGATCGCGGAAAAGGCGACGAACCAGATGATCTCGACCGGAATGCCCGGCACTTTCGGCACGCCCGACTTGAAGCTGTCGACGATGCCCGCTTCCACCAGCCAGCGCATAATGAAACCAAAGGCATCACCGGAGAAAATCGGCGCCAAAAAATCGCCTTCCACGGCTTCGCGAATGCCGCGCAGCTGGGTCGAACCGCCTGTGAAAAGTTTGAGGCCAACGAGCGCTGCCCCACGTAGCACGAAAAGGCCGGCCAAAGTGACGATGAAGGACGGCAGGCCGGTGCGCAGCACGATCATGCCGTTGGTGGCCCCGAGTGCGGCGGCCAGAGCGAGCGTCAGCGGGATGGCAATGATAAGCGGCATGCCGACATTGACGGTGAAAACGCCAAAGACCATACCGGCAAATGCTACCATGGAGCCGATCGACAGGTCGAATTCACCACCGATCATGAGCAGCGCCGCCGCGATGCCGAGAATGCCGAGCTGGGCGGCAGGCGTCATGAAATTCATCACGCCCGACAGGGTAAACATCGTCCTGTCGGCAGTGATCATGAAGAAGATTGTCACGAGGACCACGCCCCCGATTGCGCCAAGTTCCGGCCGTTTCATGAGTTTGGCGAGAAGAGGCTCGGATTTGATGCGCTCGTCACTATGCGCCAGCGTGTCTGTCGACATGGGTCTGTCTCCTGGAGGCGATGGCCGGGCCGCGGCGAAAGCTGCGGCGGCCCGGAGGAGGATGTGCTTAGCGGATGCCTTTGGAGGACAGGTCGATGACCTGCGCTGCGGTTTCCTTGGTCACGAGGTTCGGACCGGAAGCGACGTCACCACCGGGCATCAGCCCGTATTGCGCATGCAGCGCCAGGAAGGAGACTGGCAGGTAGCCCTGCAGATACTGCTGCTGGTCGATCGAAAATGCCGCCTTGCCGTCCGCGATATCCTTGAGGAAACCGGCAGACATATCGAAGGTAGAGATTAACACCTTGTCGCGACCGAGTGCCTGGGCCGCCTTGACGGCAGGTTCACCCACCAGAGAGGCATTGAGCGACAGAATGACATCGAGATCCTTGTCGGATTCCAGCGCCGCGCGCACCTTGGATTCGACCTCGGTCGGGTCATTGGTGGTCGGCAGTACCTTTACTTCCTTGCCGAAACCTTCGGCGAAACCAGCGCAACGCTGGTCGAGTGAGACGTTGCCGACCTCCTGGTTGACGCAGATAGCTTTCTTGCCGCCCATCTCCGCGAGCCTGCCTCCGGCAACCTTGCCGGCATCGAATTCCGACTGGCCGACGTGCAGTTTGGCGCCCAGCTTGTGGGCAACATCGGAGCCGGAATTCATCGAGATGACCGGAATGCCGGCATCGACGGCGCGCTTGATCGCCGGACCAAGCGCGTCGCCATCCGGTATCGAAACCACCAGACCATCGGGATCCTGATTGACGGCGGCGTCGATCAGTTGGCCCATGGCCACCATGTCAAAAGTTTCCGGCGAGCGGAACTCGACATTGACGCCGGTATCCTTGGCGGCCTTTTCGGCGCCATTCTTGACCACCGACCAGAACGGGTCGTTGGCCTGGCCGTGCGCGACGACGATGATATCGGTGGCGAGCACCGGGGTGGCGGCGGCAACGAGCGCAATCGTCGCTGCGGCTGCAAGCAATTTCTTCATGACTTCCTCCCAGTTGAATACCGGAACGCCACTCCCAGGCGTCCGTCATCCGGTCATGCGGGACCGGCACCGAAAGTCCGCGGCACACTCCCCTGCTCCGCAGCAATCCTTTTCGCGCCGGCATAGACCGGCGTATGTGACCAATCAGGCCAGCGAAACCGTCTGGCCGGATTTTGCCGATGCGGTCGCGGCCTCGGCCAGCGCCAGCGCGGCAACACCATCCTTGAGCGACACGGGAATGGCAGCCCCATCGAGAATGGCAGCGACAAACGCATCCCATTCTGCCGCATAGGCGCGCATATACCGTTCAAGGAAAAAGAATTCCGGTTTGGCGCTGATCACGCCCTGCTTCGTTGCCTTCGAGACCGTATTTTCAAGCACGTTCCCGGCAGAGAGCAGCCCTTCGGAGCCGAGGACCTCTACCCGCTGATCATATCCGTAAACTGCACGTCGGCTGTTCTTGATTACGGCAATGCGGCCATCGGCATAGGTGAGCGTCACCACGGCAGTATCCACATCACCAGCCTTGCCGATCTCGGGATCGACGATCGAGGTGCCGGCGGCGTGCACCGTCTTCGGCAGATCGCCCATCAAGAAATTCGCCATGTCGAAATCATGGATCATCATGTCGCGGAACAGACCCCCCGACACTTTGACATAGGCCACTGGCGGCGGGGCTGGATCGAAGGACGTGATTGACAGTAGTTCAGGCTTGCCGATCTCGCCTGATGCAATGGACGCCTTGATCGCGGAAAAATTCGGATCGAAACGACGATTGAAGCCGATCATGACAGGAACATTGCTCTTGATCACCGCATCGAGGCAACGCTGCGCCCGTTCCAGCGAAAGGTCGACAGGCTTTTCGCACAGCACGGCCTTGCCGGCGGCGGTCGCCTTTTCGATCATGTCCGAATGGGTATCCGTCGAGGTGGCGATCAGCACCGCATCGATCGAGGCATCCGACAGGATCGCCTCAGAACTGGTGGCCTTTGCGCCATAGGCATCCGCCAGCGAACGCGCCGCGACCTCGTTTACATCCGACACGGCAGCTAGCTGGCTGCGGCCGTTACCGACAATGTTTATGGCATGCACGCGACCGATGCGGCCCGCGCCGAGCAATCCGATTTTCAGCACTCTCATCCTCCCGAAAGGCGTCTCTCGACTGCCTTGGATTTGACCATTGCAATTTTTGCTCGCGCGAGCAATAGCAATTTGCACGCGGGGGCAAATTTATTTCCCGAGGGCTCAATAAAAACGCTATGTATGGGATGAACCGACCCACAGTGGATTCGGGAGAGAGCTATGGCCGACGGAAAGAACCCTGCATTTGCGGGAAACATCACTGCCGACGATGTGGCGGCCGAAGCCGGCGTTTCTCGCTGGACGGTCAACCGCGCCTTTCGCAAGGACGCGTCGATCTCGCCCAAGAGCCTCGAGAAGGTGCGGATCGCTGCTGAAAGGCTCGGCTATGTTCCGGATCTGCGAGCCTCCAGCTTGGCTTCAGATCGTTCCAATCTGGTGGCACTGCTGATCGATGATTTCGCCAATCCGCATAAACTCGTGATGATGGAACGACTGACGCGCATCCTGCGGCGCGAAGGCTGGGACATACTTCTTGTCAACACGCTGGATCGCGCAGATGCAGGCCATGCCCTTCTCAACGCAAGCCAGCGAAGGGTCGATGCCGTGATCCTGATCGGTATCCAGTTCGACGACGAGGTTCTGGATACGGCGCTGCATGCGCGGCGTTTTCGCAAGCTGATAATTTTTGCTCGCACGTCGCGCAATCCAAATACGATCTCGATTGCGGTCGATGATGTTCATGCCATGAAGGAAATCGCCAACTATGTGCATGCGCGTGGTTTCCGCAGCCCGCTTTTTCTCGCGGGCCCGCGAACATCTTCCGCGCATCTGCTGCGCAAGGAGACGTTTGTCGACTACTGGCGCCTGCATTTTGGCAACGAACCGGAAACCATTTCCGTGACGGCCTACGATCCAGCGCTTGCGGGAGGCATAGTCGAAAATGCGCTGGCCGGTCGCAACAAGGCGACGCTGCCGGATATCCTCGTTTGCGAGAACGATGCACTCGCTATCGGCGCCACAGATGTAATCCGCCATAGGCTAGGCTTGCGTATTCCTCAGGACATAGCAATTACCGGGTTCGACGACGTGCCGCAGGCGGAGGGCGCCAATTATCGCCTCACGACATACCGCCAACCGTTGACCGATATGGCCGAATATCTCGTAAAAGTTCTCGGCAGTGAGGAAAACCGCGATTTCGACAAGCTATTTCAAGGCAGATTGATGATCCGCGAGAGCGCGTGATACACGCTTTTTTGCTCAATCCCGAGATGCACGAACTGAATAGCCCCTAGCATCGAAATGTTCTACAACCCTAAACGCCAGCACGTCAGAAACGGAATGCCTCGCCCGTCGAGTTCGAGGAGTGGCAGTAAATCTAACCCGAGGGTATCTACGAAACTCGGGGCTATTCACGTATGCGTCTCCTGCATACATAGTGTTCGGCGGCCTTAGCTTACGGACCTTTTTGCGTTGAGGGAACCAATCGACGCAATCGCCGCTGTTGCTGCACGCTCTGGCTTCCCCCTCGCCCAGCGGCTCAAACTAGACCCCGCTGCACCCTTCCTCCCCGACATCGCGGCGGGGTTTTCATTTATCAAAATTTGCTCGGAACAAATCGCAAAAAGTCGTGGTTTCGCGGACAGCCGATGCCTTCGCATGGACGTCGGCTGTCCGTGTACTGCTCCCCTCACCGGCATAGTCCGGTCGGGTTGCGGCAACCAGAATACAAGAAAACAGCGAACCCGCATGGCATACAGCAGACTACGCACTCTAATCATGGCTCTTGGTCCACGCGCATTCAAAAGCTTGCCCGATGGTGTCGGGTTAAAGACAGCGATCCAAGCTGCGAACGAAGGTCTGGTCGAAGCTGATGGCGAATTCTCTGCCACCTCGAAATATCGACTGACGGCAGCTGGCATCGCTAAAAAGACCCTATATGGCGGACCTACAAAGCAAAGATCCACGTATCCGGTACAAAGCTGAGTTCCGCTCGGTTTCCCAATACCAAGGAGACCTCATGCCTATCTCGCTGGCGGCCAGCCGACCAAAGCCCAACAACCGCAAAAGCCTGTTACGAGATATCGCAGTTTGATCTTGGCAGTCATGTCAGTTGTGTTCGTTGCTGTTGGTGTGCTGAGCGTTTGCGTCCTGTCCGTCACAACGGCCTGACAAGCGTCACTCTGTTCGCATCGAGCACCCGCAACTGTTCGAGGACAGCTTCGATCGTTTCCATTATCCTTCTCGTTGAAACGATGGCGTCCAGCCACGAGCAGCACCATGGCTGAGATACAGGCTTGCCGTTTCAAGCTGCTCACACAGGAATTCAGCATCGGCGATGACCGATCGCAGAGCCGCCAGCGCATTGCCACCGAAGGCATCCAAAACTGCCTGAGCCTGATCGATCTCAACTTCTTCGACGCGGTGAACAGCGGACATAACAGCCTCCAAATAGGATTATGTTCCTGTTATGTTCTCATTATGCGATGGAGTCAACATCGATGAGGACAATCACTTGTAAGCTATTGCAACGTCTCGCATCTTTCCGCTTACGGTTCGCCATGGAAAACGGGGCAATTGCATGTACTCCACGGCTTTTGAAGCGCTAGAAACAGCCGATCTTGATCTGCTCAGGACGGTACTCGAAGATGTGCGCTTGGATCGCGGCATCGTGGCTCCTGATGGGAGCTTGGACGAATTGGCGTGCGATCTGGTGAATCTTTGGCTTGCCGGTTTTCGCGGCTCTGAAGAACTCAAAGCCATGCTGAAGCCAATCGACCTCCATCTCTGTCAGTGACGAATTCGGGACTTGATGCGGGCGTTCATCAGAAGCTCTTGCTTTGTAGCGAACATCCCGAATAGCTTGGTCAGACGCAATTGCTCATCGCTCGTCAGTTTATATTTTAGCGCAAAATCAGTGATCGTCATCACCTGTTGAGCGCCTTCTATTTTCAAATCAGCTTTATCAATATGCTTTGACAACTTACCACTCCCGCGTTCGCGTTGATAACGCGCGGACGCCCCCGGCGTTGCGGTACGATATCGTACCAAAGGCTTGCATCGGAGTGGAGATTGGCGGCGCTTACCGCGAATATTCGAAGAGCATACATTAGGCTTACTTATCAACGTGAATAATGGGGCGGGATAAAATATGCGTTTGGAGAAGACGCATATTGTGGACCTACCAAGGTGAGCCGTTCTCCAGCGCCGATATCGGCGATTACGTCGGGTTCGTTTACATAATCCGAGACCGGCACACCAACCGGGCCTACATCGGCAAAAAGACGTTCTCTGGTTCACGAAGATCCTGCCGCCTTTGAGGGGCCACACGCGGAAGCGGAAGAAATGGTCGTTCCTCACAACAGGCGATCTGACCGAAGTGGGCGACTTCATTGCGGGCGTATTCTCACCCCTCGCCCTAATCTGCCTCTTCTTTTATCTCGATGTGAAAAAGTCCAGTCTGCACGTCGATCCTGTCAAGGGCGGTGGACCGCCGATGGAAGAGCATTGCTTAGCGGTTCGCAATCACGCAATGTCACAAAAATCCGGTCTCGTCGCTTCTATCAGTGAAACGTCCTTGAAGGAGGTCATGTGGGACTCAATGCGCGTGAGCGATGAATGACATTGCCGCCACATAGGCATGTTCGCCCAATTCCACCTGTACGCAATCATAGCCCTTATCATCGCTGTCGTCGTCCTTGGTAGCGGCTGGTACATCTCTCACCGCGTCTCATCGGCTGAGATCAACAACCTCAGTCAACGCAATGTCGTTCTGACCAGCGCTGTCGAACAGAACGAACGCACGATCGCCACCTTGATTGCCGATGCGCAGGTTCTTGCTGCGTTAAATCAAAAGCTCACCAGCCGGATTGGTGCCGCCAGAATGGAGCATGTCGAAGCGTGGCACACGATCGATGCGCTGGACCTGGAGTTCGATACCGGCGATGCGGCTGTGCTAGAGGCGCGTGCCAACGACACTTTCGCCGCATCGATCGATGCACTCAGGATGCGACAAGAAAATAGTCTCATCGCGACAGGAACATAAACGTCGCACAACGGTTTGTTCATCGTGCATTCATGTTCGAGGACAACAAAATGTTTCTTTCGACCCTTCAGCCTTCCGCCACTTTCGAATTCGCCCGCGATCACGGCATCTCCATGGAGAAGACGGCGATCGAAACCGAACTCAGCTATCTCGCCAATTTTGACGGCAGAGATTTATCGGTCGAAGTGACAGGCGATTACATCGTGCTCGAAGGCGTTGTTCACTCATCCAGCGATCAGGCCCGCGCCCTCCGCGTCGCCCGTGAAATCGTCGGCTATGACCGCGTTCTGTCCCGCATCATCATCGTCGGCGAAGCTGCCGCCTAATCGGCGCTGTATTCGAATAAACGAAAGCCCGCCATAACGCGCGCGGGCTTTCTCGTTTCAGGCTGTGGCTCGATGATCAGCCGAGACGGCTCTCGATGATGTATTTCGCGATATCGGCGAGAATGGCGTGAGGCACATACTCATCTGTCATCAAGCCGTGCAGCGTCTTCAGAGCTTCGGTGCGGACTTCGGCATCATCGATCTGTTCAGCTTCTTCAGCCTTAACAGCGTCCGTGAAGACGGTGGAAATCGCGGCGGTGTTAGCTGTGGTCCGCTTCAGTTCGGTGGCATCAGCGTTCCTCGCAGCTATACCCCTCTCCAATGCCGTAAGTGCAGCCAGAATGCGTCCCGGCACGCGATAGTCTTGTTCCGCTCGAATGAGCGTTTGGCTTCGTCAGCTAGGAATTCACCTTTGTTCAGCCATTCGAGGGCGTTTGCATCGCGAACTAGCTTGCCCTCGGCTGGCGGGGTTTCAGATCAGATGGGTGGAGCGAAAGGATTTTGGGCCTTTGAAAAAATCTTCTGAAAATATGATTTTGTAGGGAAAAGGTTGGCTGACAGGCGGCTAATCTCGCCTGTCTCTGTGGCGTGTTGGTATTTATGAAATCGGCGGGCTAAGCTAGGCAACTAATATGGGCGTCGTCCGTTTTTGCGTCGTCAAAAACAGCAAGGATCAACGATGAGCACTGGAAGCCAAGCACGTTCGCGCATGTACATTTTCGTCGCTGCAATCTTTGTGTTGGGCCTCATGCTTGCGGGCTATTACACATTTTTCCAGACGCCCGGTGAGATCAACGATGCGCCCGCTTCAGAGGTGGTAAACCCGAAGTCGTAAAGCATTCTGAGAATTGGTTGCTGCTCACCCACGATCCGAAGATCATATATCGCCCGTCACCGGAGGCTCTATGCTAGGTCAGCTTAACGGAGCCATACGATGCGCCTGACGATCTACAACTTTGTAATGTATGCTTATTTGGTGCTCGTGGAGGCATACGTCTACGTCTTCGGAACCGCGTTTTAGCGGACGTCGTAGCCCCAAATCTTCAGGGTGGAAGTGTTGCCACCGGTGTAGGTGGTCGTTCCGGCTGTATCGTTAGACATTCTAACGAACAGGAACGGATCAGCTGGCATCGTCGCGTCATAAGCGATCCGGACCACCATGCGCCAAAATCCACCAGCATCTTGTGTCACCGTCATGCTTCGATGAACCTGTGCAGTGCCATCATCGCCGGTTGTGCGGGCACAGCGCCTGTCGCAAGGTTGATGCCGTATTTCATGGAAGCATAGTTGCCGCCATTCTTGCTAATCTCAACGACGCATTCCTTGTCTCTGTTCCGCGTGCGATGCTGACCGAGTATTCTTTTGCCATGCTCGCAAGGGAGATCGATGAAGTAATCAGGATTTGATGGCTTGGATCAGTGGACAGCTCACGGATTTCCGCCGCTTTTAGCTTATGTTCCGGAGAATAAACGCCTTGCGCTGTACGTGCGGTGCCAGCACCCAAGCTCCAACCGGCTTTTGTTCAGATAGATAGCACCAGTCGCAAGCATCACACCAGCATTGACCGCCGTCGCACCAGTGATCTTGGACGCGACGTTGAAGTTTGCACCGTTCGCGCCTTCTTGTCACTGGTCGCATTCGGGAAAGCGCTAGCTGAAGCGACGTTTGCACCGGCTTTGGTTTGAAGAACTGTGATCCTCTGGACACCGGTCGCATCGATCCACTTGATCGACGCATCGATCGTGGCGGTTCCGCCTGTAGAGCATTCGCCGTAACCAGCCGATGCGCCATAGTGCGGAAACCACAGTTGGAAGCTGCCATCCGTGATGTCTTCATATGCCACGCCGTGGACCGTGCCGCCGACAGCCGGTGAAGCTGCACCGAGACCCTGACCACCACTGTATTCATTGCCGAGTGCCTTGATGTAAGACAGCGGGCGAAGTCGCTCTAACGCAGCGCCAGCGGGCTTCAGAAACCGACGTTCGAGAAGCCGAAACCTAGACCGAAGTCCACCCATCAGGCTGATACGATCGTTTCTTTCACGGCTGAGCGAATGGAGAACGGGAACGATTGACCGGCAGCGATCTAGATGCGCGGAGTAACGGCGGCATTCGGGGCGGCTGCACCGCTCGAAAATGCGACGTAGATGTCAACCAATGCGGTGATGATCAGATACTTCTTAGATGTAGAGGCGAAGGTATAGCCCTGCCCTGCGTCCAATTCCTGGCTTTGAAAGTCGCAGGACATGACTGCGGCCTCGAATTTGATGATAGATAAAACGAGTTGGGCAACAGCCATAAATCGGGCCTCAATAGCTAGTGTTTTAGCTATTTAAGCCGCACAATCGATGCGATCGGCTGGAACGAAAGTCACTTTATTCGGTTAAGCTGCATCCTCAACGCGGATCGCTCAAATGTCGCAAGATGATGTGATTTACACGAAGTGCTTTGATGAAGGGCGCAGAGCCGGACGAATCGGCATGCCGCAAGCGACAAATCCTTATCGTGACGCCGGAACTGAGCGCAGCGCATGGCATGACGGTTATGCTGCAGTCGATTTTGACGATCTAATCGCTATCGAACGCATCCATCTCTTTCATCTTGGAAGAGAAGCTGGCGAACGCGGGGAAACGGCAACACGGTGTCCGTTCGTTCACGACCAGAACCCGGAGCGAATGGAAATATGGCTGCTGGGCTATGCGCCCCAAGCGGACGGGGAACCGATCCAGAATGACAACGTTCGATCTTCATGAAGTTTCTAGAACGCCGCCCACTCGTAACAACATTCCTTATTCTCAATCGCGATCTTTGCGTCGGTTTACGTCGTCCAGACTTGGATGACTGACCGCTTCGGCTATGTGGACGGAAAAGCCCCGATCACTGAACCGCCGACTTGAACAGATCATATTCCGCCTGACGGCGGATTGTCAGCCCTCGTGGCGGGGTCACGGCGCCATTAACACGGGCTTTGTTCCATTGAAGCCAACAGGCTCCAATGTCTTTCAGAGGCGCCCTCATATTGATCCGCTGTAGCAACGGAGACGATGCCAACGCTCCCGTCCTAGATTGTAGCGAAGGATACGAGCGCCCCGATTTAATCATCGGTGAGCGGGACTTTGACGAGTGTGGCAACATCCCGTCCGAAGCCAGCTAGATCGTCGCGCAATAGGCGTTCAGCTTCGGCTTTGGTGATGGTCTGCTTTCGCTGACCATCGACTTTAGTGACGGTCTCTGTGTTTCTAAACCCAATCGTCGGGACACCAGCGGGGCAGTAGTAGGCGGTCAGTTCTTCGCTGTTAGCCTTCTTTATGAAGGCTAAGGCTCTTGTTGATGCGGTAGGCACTAATTTCAGATCTTCGTTTAAAAACAACTCTTTATTTGAATGTCTTCATTGATATTTTCGGCGGATCTGATAAAATCAGGGTACCCTGTTTGATATGGTAGTACGACGCTAGTCGATGGGTTAGACTGGCTATTCAATCCATAGATGGCCCAACCCTTTTTTTGGCAAGAGGGAACGTCCCACAGCCGGCGCTAACTCTATAGGCCTCGGCAACGTAGGCCTAACCCCCCTTTGTTGAGGCGCCGTCAGCGCGCGCTTATGGACTACGCGCCAAAGCAATTGCATGGGCGACCTCATCAAACCCTTCTTTTAGCATCGAGGTTGCCACCCGAATGTTCGCGCTACTGCCCACGCAAAACTTGCTGCCCGAATTAACCGCGATATTACGAGCAGCAAGCGTCACCATCGCGAAGGGTTCCGATTCCACGGGCACCCATAGAGCCAGACCGTGCCCCACTTGGACCGTCAGACCACGCTCACGAAGAGCGTCTGCAAGCCTGTTTCGCCGTTCGTCATAGGTGATCCTGGCCGCGGCGATGCAGTCTGCGGTTTCAGGCTGACGCAAAAGCCATGTGCCGGCGGCTTGTAGAACCCGACTGGTCCAGGCAGCACTGAAACTGCGATAGGACTGCACCTGTTCGACGATTGCCTTGGTACTCGACAACACAGCCAGGCGCAGGTCCGGCCCAAGCGTTTTGGACAGCGAAAGGACATGAATAACCCTGTCGGGAAACTCCCGGCCAAGCGAATGACGTTCCGCGGACGAGATGTCGCCCATACCATCATCCTCGATGATCACCGCGTCGCTGTAGCGCAAGACGTCGGCAAGCTCACCAAGCCGCTCCGGAGTTACCGTCCTGCCGGTAACCGAATGCAATCTGGGTTGGAACAGGAAGACGACGGGCTTATAGAGCATAGCTTCGTTCAATGATGATGGCAGCGGCCCTTGCTCGTCGCATTTCACCGGAATGATGCGGGCGCCCTGATGTTCGAGAATATCGAGCAGACGCATGGCGGTCGGCTCCTCGATCGCCACCGGCGCGCCGGGCGTCACCAATGCGTGGATCGCAGTGTAGACCGCGTTATAGCCGCCATTCATCGCCAGAAATGCCTCCGCCTCATACGGCCAGGTCTTGCGGACCTCGGCCTCCAGTTCCGGCAGAATTCGGCTGCGTTCATAGCTGTTGAGGTTTTGCGCTAAAGCACCGTAGGCAAGCGCCCTTTCGAGCGGCGGCAGCAAGGCGGGGTCCGGCACGGCCATGGTGAGATCTAGAGCGCCGGCGCCGTAATGTCCCGAACTCGCCAGCCGTTCAGGCTTGGCGATGAAGCGATCGCCGCTCACCCAAGTACCGTTCCGCCCCCTGCCAGTGATGATCTTTTGCCTGCGAAGGTCGCTCCAGGCCTCGGAAATGGTTGCCGGGCTGACGCCGAGCGAAAATGCCAGGTCACGGATTGGAGGCAATTTCGCGCCAACCGGCAGAGCGCCGGCACGGATCAACGCACTGGTTTCCAAGGCAATTCCGCGAATTGTACGGTCGCTTAATTTTTCGGCAAACCAAGTCGAATTATAGGCGTCGCTCATTTTATCACCAGATTTAATGTTCAATAACGTAATAACATTTGATCATTTCAAAATGAACATTTTAATCTCAGTACATCAGCATTTTCTGACATGAGTAGCTCGAATGACACTGCGCCTTAGAATTGCACTGCGTGACTGGGACTACATGACGCCGCTGGTTCTCGGTGACGTCTCCTCCGATAAGCTCGACCTTGAGGTCGACCGCATCGGTACGCTGGTCTCGCATGTGGGCAAGGATCCCGACCACGATGCGGCCGAAATGTCGTTCAGCCGCTACTCGCAGCTGCGCCATGACGGCGATGACAGTGTCGTCGGCATACCCAATTTCATCATGCGCGGTTTCCGCCATCGCTGCATCATGACCATGGCCGATAGCGATATCACAACACTAGGCCAGCTCAAGGGCAAGCGCATCGGCGTGACCGGCTGGCGCGACAGCGGCAATACCTGGACACGCGCCGCCATTCGCCGTGAAGGTGTCGAGGTCACGGACGCCATGTGGTATGCTGGCCGCCTGACCGAGGCGCATCCGATCACCGACCGCCTCGATGGCTTTGGCCAGCCTGGCCTTATCGAAGCATGTCCCGGAGAGAAGCCGATGGTGGACCTTCTGCGTGACGGTGGTCTCGATGCGATCTTCACCCCGTTCATGCCGAACGGCTATTTCGAGCCGGGCTCGCCCTTCCGCCAGGTCCTGTCGGATTTCCGCGACGAGGAACAGCGCTATTTCGATGATGTCGGTTACGTCCCGGGCATGCACCTGATCGGCATCAAGGCCGGGATCGTTGCCGAGAACCCGTGGGCGATCGCCGAAGTCAGTCGCCTGATCGACGAGTCGCAGAAAATGTGGACCGAGAAGCGCCGCAAATATGCCGAGACCACACCTTGGATGTTCGACGAGGTGCTGAAAACCTCGCGCGATCTGCCAAAGGGCTGGGACGCCAGTGGCTTTGCCGTCAACCGTAAGATGATTGATGACTTCGCCGGCGAACTGCATGCCCAGGGCATCATGAAACGCCACATGACGCCTGAAGAGCTTTTTGCATACGACACCGACGGAAGCCGTATCGGTTTATCGATAACCTGAAACCGTAACACTGCAACAGACGTCACTTCATCAGATAAAAACGTCACCTAAAAAGGGGAATGAACATGTCGCATAAGAAACTCATCGCTCTGGCGCTCGCCGGCATTGCCTTTGCCGGCGTTGCGAAGGCGCAGGATGCTTCCATCAAGCTGGAAGTGAACAAGGAACTGCATGATCGCCTGCCGGAAGATATCAAGTCCGCCGGCAAGATGATTTCCGTCAACAACGGTTCGTTCCCTCCCTATGAAATCGTCACCGGCACGGTCATGACGGGTGCCAGCGCCGACCTGACCGACGCGCTCAGCCAGCTTCTCGGGGTCAAGATCGAACACGCAACCGTCGGTGGTCTGCCGGCTCTGCTTGCCGGCGTCAATTCGGGCCGTTACCAGTTCGCCTTCGGCCCGGTGGGTGACTACAAGGATCGCGAAGCCGCCAACGATTTCGTCGACTGGGTTCAGGAATTCGTCGTCTTCGCCACGCTGAAGGGCAACCCGAAGGGCATCACATCGCTCGATACCTCCTGCGGCCAGCGCGTCTCCGTCATGGCCGGCGGTTCGGCCGAACGCGTGATCAAGGTCCAGTCCGACAAATGCGTGGCCGACGGCAAGGCCGCCGTCGAAGTGCAGTCCTATACCGACCAGCCCGCCTCGATCCTCGCGGTCCGCTCGAAGCGTGCCGATGCGTTCTTCTCGTCTCAGGCACCGCTCACCTATTTCGTCTCCCAGGCCAACGGCCAGCTGGAACTGACCGGCGTCGGCCAGAGCAACGGCTTCAGCGATATCTTCCAGGGCGCCGTCGTGCCGAAGGGTTCGCCGCTCGGCCCGATCTTCGTCGACGCCTTCAAGGTGATGATGGCGGACGGCACCTATGCCAAGATCATGAAGAAGTGGGGCCTTGAGAACAACATGATCAAGGAACCCGGCATCAACCTCGGCGGACAGCTTCCGAAATGAGCACCAATATCACAACCAATGCAGCGCCTTCGGGCGCTGCTGACTTTCGCGATGTGGCAACCGCCCACACGCCGTTCCGCACCTGGCGCCTGCTTCTCTGGCTCGTGATCGCCATCGTCGTCGTCGACTTCGGCTGGATTGTCGCCAATAACGAGAATTTCGGCTGGCCGGTCGTCGCCCAGTATTTCTTCGACCCGACTGTCATCCAGGGGCTTTATGTCAGCCTTGGCTTGACTGTCGTCGGCATGATACTCGGCGTTATCGTCGGTCTCGTCATAGCCATCATGCGCATGTCGAGCGACCGGCTGGCGAGCGGTTTTGCCTCTCTGTTCATCTGGTTCTTTCGCGGCACGCCGCTGCTGGTCCAGCTAATCTTCTGGTACAACATGTCGACGCTGTTTCCGAACCTGTCGATTGCCATTCCTTTCGGTCCGACGCTTGCCAGCTGGGACACCAATTCGGTGATCACCCCGATGACGGCGGCGATTGTCGGCCTTGCGCTCAACGAAGCGGCCTATATGGCGGAAATCATCCGTGGCGGCCTCATCTCGGTCGATCGTGGACAAGCTGAAACCGCGGAAGCCTTCGGCATGACAAAGGCGCGTGCCCTGTGGCGGATCATTATTCCGCAGGCGATGCGCTCCATCGTACCGCCGACCGGCAACCAGCTGATCAGCATGATCAAGGCGACCTCGCTCGTCAGCGTTATCGCTATGGCCGACCTGCTCTACTCCGTACAGTCGATTTACAACCGCACCTTCGAGATCATCCCGATGCTGCTGGTGGCTGTTCTCTGGTACCTGCTGATCACCTCGATCCTCAATATCGGTCAGAACTATATCGAAGCTTACTACGGCCGTAGCGACCGTCGTAATGCCGGCGCCCCAAAACCGGTCGCAGTTACCGAGGAGGCAAGCCATTGACCGCATTTGTTCAATCAGATGGCATTAATACAAAGCCTCTCGTTCAGGCCCGCAACGTTCACAAGGCCTACGAGCATCTGGAAGTCCTGAAAGGGATCGATCTCGATGTCATGTCCGGAGAAGTCGTGGTGATCCTTGGGCCGTCCGGCTCGGGCAAGTCGACTTTTCTGCGCTGCATCAACCACCTCGAAGCCATCCAGAAGGGCTTTATCGAGGTGGATGGCGAGCAGATCGGCTACCGGGTCAAGAACGACCGACTGGAAAAGCTTTCCGCCAATGGTATCGCCAAGCAGCGCCGCAAGATCGGCATGGTGTTCCAGCAGTTCAACCTCTACCCGCACATGACGGTGCTGCAGAACATCATCGAGGCTCCGGTCGGCGTTCATGGCCATAACCGCAAGGAAGCCATCGAGACGGCGAAAGGCCTGCTGCAGCGCGTCGGCCTGTTGGAAAAGGCGGATAACTATCCGCGCCAGCTTTCCGGTGGCCAGCAGCAGCGTGTGGCGATTGCCCGTGCCTTGGCGATCAAGCCGAAACTGATGCTGTTCGACGAGCCGACCTCCGCACTCGATCCGGAACTCGTCGGCGAAGTGCTGGCGACGATGAAGGACTTGGCGAAACAGGGCCTGACCATGATCGTCGTTACCCACGAGATCGGCTTCGCCAGGGAGGCTGCCGACCGCGTGGTCTTCATGGATGGTGGCGTCATCGTCGAGCAGGGCAAGCCGGAAGAGGTGATCGGCAACCCGCAGCATCCACGCACGCAGGCCTTCCTGTCGCGTTTCCTTTAGAAGCTCCTCCCCGCCTAGCCCCGGCCGAAACGCCGGGGTCTTTTGTTTGATTTCGAAAAGTCTGGATAAGCGATGCCCACCCAAGACAATCTGCCCAAAGACAATCTATATGCCCGCGTTGCCGATTTCGACGCGATGGAAGCCGAACTGAAGGCAACCCGCCATCATCTGCACGCTCACCCTGAACTCTCCTTCGAGGAGGCACAGACGGCACGCTACGTGGCCGACAAGTTGGAAGGCTGGGGTTACGAAGTGAGTCGTAACGTCGGTGGCCACGGTGTTGTCGCCACCCTGAAAAACGGCACCGGCACGAAAAGCATCGGCATCCGCGCCGACATGGATGCGCTTCCTATTCTGGAAGAAACCGGCGCTTCATATGCAAGCACGATTTCCGGCAAAATGCATGCCTGCGGCCATGACGGCCACACGACCATGCTTCTGGGTGCTGCCGAATATTTGGCCCGCACCAGGCGTTTCAACGGCACGGTCACACTCATCTTCCAGCCGGCAGAAGAGGCAGGCAAGGAAAGCGGTGCGCAGAAAATGATCGCCGACGGGCTGTTCGCGCGCTTTCCGATCGATGCCATCTTCGGCCTGCACAACCATCCGGGCATGCCGGCGGGGGCGCTGTTGACACGGCCCGGTGCGATCATGGCGGGCGGCAACACGGTCAGGATCACCATAAACGGCAAGGGTGGCCATGCATCGCGTCCGCATCTGACGATAGACCCGGTTTTGATCGCATGCAATCTCGTCATGACGCTGCAGTCAGTCGTATCACGCAATGTCGATCCGACCGAGACAGCCGTTCTGACCGTCAGCACCATTCATGCGGGCGAAGCGTCCAACGTCATCCCGAACACTGCAAAGATCTCGATGAGCGTCCGCTATTTCGACCCAGCCGTGGCGGAGCTTATTGAGGAGCGCATTCGCAAGCTGACTGGAAGCGTGGCCGAAGGCCATGGCGCGACGGCAGACATCGAATATGAATACGGTTATCCGGTCGTCATCAACTCCGAAGCGGAAACCGCCTTTGCCAATGAAGTAGCGCAGGAACTGGTCGGCAGCGACAACGTGTCCATCTGCCCGCCGCTTCCAGGCAGCGAAGATTTTGCCTATTTCCTCCACCACCGCCCCGGCAGTTTCCTGCGTCTGGGCAACGGCAAAGGCTCACCGATCCTGCATTCGTCGAAATACGATTTCAACGATGAAAGCCTAACGATCGGCGCGGCCATGTGGGCAAGGCTGGCGGAACGTTATCTGAACGCGTGACGAATCAGGTGGCAGCGAATCCCAAGGCAGGCCGACATCGTTGGCCTGCTTTTTATGTAGGGAAGATCGGGGCTCATCCATTTGCTGATTTCGGTCGACGGCAACAGCGATGGGTCGAGCAGCTCCCATCTGCTTGCCCCGGTATTCAACACCATAAGAAGTACTGTCTGATCGCAGCTGGCGCATCGCTATTATATCTATCTGGAGTATCGCGCCGGGTGCATGCTATTCTTCGTGATCTACGTCAGGCACCGCAGGATGGGGCTCGCTTCCAGTAGCGTCACGTTCCCTCAGCTTCCATCAGATCATCACGGTGGTGCATAGTAATCGGCACGAGGAATACAAAGCTGCATTCTGCCATAAACCAATCCGGCCAACTTGACGTTTCAGCATACTCCAAGTTATTGATAACCACATGAAAATCATGGCGACGGGCAACAAGTTTTCTTTGATTTAGTCGATCAGGATCAAATTATTGCGCATCGATGAGACGCTGCGCAATGTTGCGGTAACCCATGTCCTCGTTCCGATGAGCCTCGGCCGAACATCGAGCAACAAGTCTTGCCGCCCTTCCTACGCTTAGGATCGGTCCCTGCGCCTGCGCTGGCGTCATCATTGCAAGTGAGCGTGCCACGTCACCGACGTCCATCTCAAGCTGATGGGGCCTTGCGGGGCTTTAGCCGTAGGTGAGCCCGTGGGCTTCTAGCAAAGCCTCTTCAAGAAGCCGCCCCTCACGATATGACCCAAGCGTCGTCGGGCGCTCAACACCAGGCCTAGTGCGGGGACAGGGCTCGGGGCCACCAATCACCGTGCGGATTGGCAGGCGTTCGGCATAGACAGGCAGGGCATAATCCTCCTCGTCATCAATAACGCCTTTCGCACGGATCTTGGCTGAAGCCTTTTCGATTTCCATTACGATCACCGCCGTCGCCTTCGTCTCTTGTCTAGTCGTCGCTCGGAGGCCAGCAGTCCTCTCTGGGAAGAACCGGTCCACCATCATCGTCAGTGCGCGATCCTTTTCGAGCGCATCTGTCACCAGGCGAGCCTTTCCGAAAGCCATCACCGCGCGGTAATCGGCGGAATGGTTGAAGCCCGAGCGCGCCAAGACGATACTGTCGAAATGTGTGACGGTAAGGCATGCAGGCTCCCCTTTTGAAAGATTGCGTAACATCCTGCTCGCACTGCTGCCATGCCAATAGAGACGCGTTTCCTCGCGCCAGAAGAGAGTTGGAGTGCAGAAGGGCTGCCCATCGATCACGTAGGAGACATGAGCAAGCGCGGCGGAATCCAGCAGTTGATGCACCGTGGCTTGATCGTAAAAGCCGCGATCATGGCGACGTTTGACCTTGTTTATGGGATCAACGGGGTAGTTTACTGAAGGCTGCTGGGGCATGAACCGGTTCCTCACAATGATTGTTGTGACCACCTCACACAGGTAGAGTGGTTTCATCTAGGTCCAGTTTGAGACAAAACATGCCAACCACCTCAAAGCTCGAAACTTTCGGACCGGTCATTGCGACCGGCCCGATGGAACAGCTTCGTCTCGATCCGTTAATCCGTAATCAAGCGCAGCGGGTGCATAGCGCGCTACGCATAGCAATACTCGACGGCCTCCTACCCTCCGGTACGGCTCTGCCGTCCAGCCGGGCTCTGTCGCGTCAGATCGGTATCGGCCGCAATACCATCGTAGCTGCATATGAGCTATTGGTGAGCGACGGACTTGCCGAAGCCCGCCACGGTTCCGGCACCTTTGTCGCCACCGTCCCGCCTCTGCAGGCAAACATTAACGTAACGCCCGTGATTGAGCCCCGCTCCCCTCCCGGTCCTAAGAAACCGTTTGCGCTTGGTCAGCCACGTGTGGAACCGGCGCTCCTTAACCGTCTGGCCGCAGCTAGTCGTCGGCGTATTTCTGACGCTGATCCCTTCGATCTCGGCTATGGGGATCCGCGTGGCAGCCTGCATTTACGCCGACAGATTGCCGCCGCCCTCGCGATCGACCGAGGCTTGCGCTGCGATCCTGATTGCATTGTTATAGTCAGCGGCACTCAGCACGGTTTACGTCTATGCATGGATGCACTGGTTGAGCCCGGAGACCGTGTCTGGATGGAAGAACCCGGGTATGCGGCTGCTCGTACCACACTCTTGGCTTCTGGTGCCGTTCCCGTTCCCATTAATGTAGATGAAGAAGGGCTAGATATTCGTGCTGGCCGCCAACGCGCACCTGATGCGAAGGCAGCGTATGTTACGCCTTCGCATCAGTTCCCGTCTGGGGTCAGGATGTCTATGAGCCGTCGCGTAGAACTTCTCGACTGGGCCGAAAATGCAAGCGCGTGGGTGTTGGAAGACGACTACGATAGCGAATTCCGGTATACCGGGAGACCGCTTACGGCGCTTGCCGGCCTTTCATCCACGAGGGTAATCTATCTCGGAACCTTTGCAAAAACCTTGTTTCCTGCATTACGGATTGGCTACGTCGTGGTGCCGCCGGACGTTCTCGGCCGAGTCCTGGCTGCCCGCGCCGCCATAGACCGGTTTCCGCCCGCGTTTATGCAGGACGCCCTCGCGGATCTAATGTCCAATGGCACCGTCTCGGCCCATCTGCGCCGAATGCGAAAGCAATACCGCCACTCGCGCGACCGGATTGCAAGGATCCTTATCGAGGAAGCTGCCGGTGTGCTCACACCCATTGTGCCTGAGCAGGGCTTGCATATGATTGTCCGCTTAGCTTCAAACCTTGCGAGTGGCGCTGGCCGCAAGATCCGCGCCGAGGCTGGGGTCGAGGCGTTGTTATTGTCTGAGACGCAAACCGTGACGACCGGCATCGAAGCATTCGTTCTCGGCTTCTCTGGTTTTGCGCCTGAAGTCCTATCGGAGGCTGCAAGTTCGTTAGCGCGAGCCGCAAGAAAATTGGTTGAGTAGAAAAGAAGCTGACTTTCTCAGCTCTGAGTTCCCGGAATCGCAAAAACAAAAAGTTAGGTGGGTCCATAGTTTATCCCGCATCAACCAACTCTCCCAGTCTCAACCATCGACCCGAAGCCTTCGCCGAGGGGATAGGAATTGGGCACCAGCGCATACGGTTGCTAGGGCATTCCACGGGTAGCCAGCATTCGTTTACAACTGATGATGCCCTCCAGTTATGGAACCGGCCAGCGCCCTAATAAGAACGTGATCTGGTCGTGAAGACGTGCTCCGGTATCGTTGCCATCGCGGACCGACTGTTCAACGAGCACAGGGTGATAGAATGGCGTGAACGCAGTCATTACGTTTCTAGCTTCACGCCTTGGATCCGCGGCTCGGAATTCGCCGGATTTCATCCCGTCCCTCACGATTGCCTCGATGATCCCGACATCCTCATTGGTATGCGCCTTGTTGATCTCCCAGTTTTTGCACGCCGCGGCAACTAACGAATCATGTACGGGCTTTTCTTCAACACACGTTGTCTTGGCATTGCTCCGCCGAGTCTCTACGCCGCGTTCTGCAGCAAAGCAGGACTGTACCGTGAGGCGCTGGACCACTATTTTGGGATACAGGGTGCACTGACCGATCTCGGCGTCGCGACAGATGTGCCACAAGCTGTCGAGAGCATGCTGCGCAACGCAGTGGCCGCGGTGACATCAACTGAGGGGGAACGAGGTTGTATGGTGTCGAGTGGAATGCTGCAGAGTGCGCCAGAACATTCCGAGCTAGTTGGAGAATTGACCGCGCGGCGAGACGATATGCGGCACGAAATCTCCCAAGCCCTGCTTCGCTGGATGGATACGGCTCGCGCTGAGACCCTCGCCCGCTATCTCGTGACCGTGCTGCAGGGGCTTTCCGTGCAGGCTAGAGACGGTGCGACGCGTGACGAATTAGAGCGGGTCGTCGACCAAGTCATAGCAGGGATTCGCGCGACGTTGCCACTCAAACCAGCTGTGTAAAACGCCGTCAAGTATCAGGGATGCATACCGCGAGCTAAGTGCGACCAGTCCAAAGTGGCTGGCCGCACTTAGCGGAGCTGCTATCCTTCGCAGCGGCGTTAGGCACGTTTACGTGGACCAAATCTGGTCAGTCCGCCACTGCAGAAATACAACTACAGCTCACACCAGTTCAGCAAGTGTGGCAGCGTCGAAGCCCTTAATCTCTGCCCAATCACCCGATCTTACCTTCTTGACCCAGGCAGGATCAGCAATGAGCGCTCGACCAACAGCTATGAGGTCAAACTCAGCACGCTCCATCCGCTCGAGAAGCTGGTCCAGTCCCGCACTGGTCGACCCCTTACCACTAAACGCGCCCATACCGTACGTCCGCAGAATGCCGCGTCAGCATGTGGAACAATTGTCAGCATCAGTGCTTAGCCTCTTTAGTCCAAGGCAGTGGATTAACGCCGCGGCGTCGCGAGGAGGAGAAGAGCGCTATGACACACGACCCTAATCTCAGCTCACCCGTACGAGTTGAGGATCTAGAAACGAAGGAGCCGGCCATTCCAGTATCGGCTGGTAGTCCCTCTACGCCAGTTCCCGGTCCGCTCCACACTTCGGATGCGCCACGAGTCGATCAGGCGCTGAATTCCGTTCTTGAACATCGTAACGACCCTTATGTTGAGCCGAAGGAGACACTGTCGGCACTGAGAGAAGAGGTCGATACTCTTCGGTACCGGGCGGCAGACGAAGTTCGCTTTCAAATCCGCAGGAATCCCTAGCAGGCAGTCGGGATTGGGGTCTTCGTCGGCTTTCTGATCGGGATCACACGATGATCTTGCGCCTCCGGCGCTCGCGCCGTTGGGAGGTAGCTGGCGAGACGCCGCAGGTCGGCGTTCATGGTACGGTGGCGTACGGGAACCGTTCATTCGTATGAGACATTCCACGCCGTCAGCGGCGGCGCCGCAGTCGGCGCCACACGCATCATTTCAAAATCGATGGAGTAAAATATGGCAAACGCCAAGACACTCGACGACTTGTTTCTTGACACGCTGAAAGACATTTACTTTGCAGAAAAGCAGATCCTGAAGGCGCTGCCGAAAATGGCGCGTGCTTCGCAGTCTGAGGAGGGGAAAGAAGGCTTCCTGCAGCATCGCGAAGAAACTCAGGGACAGATCGAGCGCCTTGAGCAGGTGTTCGAGCTTCTCGGCAAGTCGGCACGCGGCAAGACCTGCGAAGCCATCCAGGGCATCATCGCCGAAGGCGAAGAGATCATCGAGGAGTTCAAGGGATCGCCAGCGCTCGATGCCGGTCTCATCTCGTCTGCTCAGGCCGTCGAACATTATGAGATCGCGCGCTACGGCACCCTTATCGAATGGGCCGAACAGCTCGGCCTGAAGGATGCAGTGCCGCTACTCGAACAGAATTTGTCGGAAGAAGTGGCGACCGACAAGAAGTTGAAGGCACTGGCAAAAGCTTCCGCCAACGACAAGGGCAAGAAAGCTGCCTGATTGACCGGAATGACGAGAGGCCGCCCGCAAGGCGGCCTTTTTCTGTTTCTTAAACCTGAGGACGGGCAAATGGCCAAGAAGACACAATCATCAACGGATCGAGTCACCATCCACGATCAAACTCTCACGCGTGGCCAAGGTGGCGAGCTTCATCAGACGGCCGAAGATGGCTTCGAAGTGCTAACGACATCGCAAGGCGCTCCGGTCGCCGACGATCAGAACACATTGCGTGTAGGTCCTCGCGGACCCGCTTTGATGGAGGACTTCCATTTCAGAGAAAAAATCTTCCATTTCGATCACGAGCGAATTCCAGAGCGCGTCGTGCATGCGCGCGGGTATGGTGCGCACGGCTATTTCGAGACGTATCAGTCTCTTGCTAAGTACACCCGGGCAGACGTGTTCCAGCGGGCTGGTGAGACGACACCAGTTTTCGTCCGCTTTTCCACGGTCGCCGGCAACAAAGGCTCGGCCGATCTCGTGCGCGACGTCCGCGGTTTTGCCGTCAAGATGTACACCAAAGAAGGCAACTGGGATCTGGTCGGCAACAATATCCCGGTCTTCTTCATCCAGGACGCCATCAAGTTTCCTGATCTCATCCACGCGGCCAAGCAGGAGCCGGATCGCGCCTTCCCGCAGGCTCAAACGGCGCACGACAATTTTTGGGACTTCATCAGTCTGACACCTGAAAGCATGAACATGGTCATGTGGATCATGTCCGACCGGACCATACCAAGATCGCTGCGCTTCATGGAAGGATTTGGGGTTCATACGTTCCGCTTCATCAACGGCAAGGACCAGTCCACCTTTGTAAAGTTTCACTGGAAGCCGAAGCTCGGCCTTCAGTCGGTCGCCTGGAACGAGGCGGTTAAGATCAATGGCGCGGATCCTGACTTCCACCGTCGCGATCTCTGGCAGTCAGTCCAATCAGGCAATTTTCCGGAATGGGAGCTCGGGGTCCAGCTCTTCGATCAGGACTTCGCCGACAGTTTCGATTTCGACATCCTCGACCCGACCAAGATCATCCCGGAAGAGGTCTTGCCTGTACAGCCGATCGGGCGAATGGTGTTGGACCGCATGCCGGACAACTTCTTCGCCGAGACAGAGCAGGTCGCGTTCATGACGCAGAACGTTCCCCCGGGCATCGGTTTCAGCAATGACCCGCTCTTGCAGGGCCGTAACTTCTCCTATCTCGATACGCAACTGAAGCGGCTTGGCGGCCCAAACTTCACCCATCTGCCGATCAACGCCCCCAAGTGCCCCTTTGCGCATTTCCAGCAGGACGGTCACATGGCAATGCGCAATCCAGTCGGGCGGGTGAATTACGAACCGAACTCGTTCGGAGAAGGTCCGCGGGAAAGCAAATCGCGCGGCTATCGCCACTTCCCAGCGGAGGAGTCAGGCGCGAAGGTGCAACTTCGTCCCGAAAGTTTCGCGGATCACTACAGCCAGGCGCGACAGTTCTTCATCAGCCAAACACCGCCGGAACAGCGTCATATCATCATGGCGCTCACCTTCGAACTCAGCAAAGTCGAGACAGTTGCGATCCGCGAGCGCATGGTGTCCCATCTGATCAACATCGATGAGACGCTCGCTTCCGAGGTCGCTCATCGGTTGGGAATGGCCGCCATGCCAAAGGCAGCACCGGCGGCCGTGGCAACACGACAAGATCTTGAGCCGTCTCCGGCGCTCAGTATCGTCGATCGTGGGCCGAAGCGTTTCGAAGGACGCAAGCTGGGCATTCTCGTTACAGACGGTGTCGATGCAAAACTGTTGACGGCTCTGACGAGCGCTGTCTTGAAAGAAAAGGGCTTGGTCGAGCTCATCGCACCAAAGGTCGGCGGCGTGACAGCTTCCGACGGCAGCTTCATCGAGGCGCACCATATGATCGACGGTGGCCCCTCGGTGCTCTTTGATGCTGTCGCACTCCTTCCATCCGATCCAGGTTTGGAAGATTTGCTGAAGGAGGCGACAGCACGGGATTTCGTGGCAGACGCGTTCCAACATTGCAAGTTCATCGGCTACAGCGACGTTGCCCTGCCATTGCTCGAAAAGGCCGGGATCGCGGAGGACGTTGACGAGGGTGTTCTGGAGCTCTCCGGCGGCACGACTGTGGCAAGTTTTGTCGAAGAGCTTGGCAAGCTTCGCGTCTGGGGACGTGAGCCGTCAGTAAAGCTCGGCTCGGCATCGGCAACTGCAGCTTAAACACAATCATTCGGCGCGGGTCATAGGCTCGCGCCGATATCTTTGACGTCGACATCGCTACCGGGATGGCCGCCAGATTCGCCGTAAGACTCCCGGCGTCGCACTTCTCTAGCGATCGGCCCATACGCGAGCCACGTGCCGCGGAGAAAAATCTGTGGCCGCGTCGGTACGGCATCGTACCCTCGACCTGATTTTCTCTATCGTCAGGAACCCACCCAAAGACGCCAACGTTCTACGCCCGCTGTTCCTTTGGGAGGTGTCGCGCCGGGGTATAATAGCCTTCGCGGTTCTGATCGGATCAGCAGATTGAGGATGACAACAATTTGGTTGGCGAGGATAACCTCGTTTTTCCTGCAGGGAGGTTGAGATGGACGAAAATCGTGACGAATGGATTGCCCGTCGCGCCTACGATTTATGGGAGCAAGCTGGTCAGCCTGACGGCCAAGAGTGTGAGCATTGGTCCCAGGCTAGTGCCGAATGGGATGCTCGACCCAGGGGAACCGGACCTGAACACCTATCATGGGACGACGACGAGTAATCTATATGTAGATGACTAGGCGGGTGATGACCTCACCCGCCGTGGCATGTGAATTTCTTACTCAAGCTGAGTATGTTAAACCTCACTTCATCGACTGCAAAGCCAGATAGCGCAAGGCTCGCGCGCTGAAACCGATGTTGCATTGCTGATCATCCGGTGGACCAGCAGAGCGTCGCCCTAAACAGCAGAAAATATGAGTCAGAGCCAATTCTCAATGGAAATATCAGGCCGCGCCGGGCAGTACTCATGTTTGGATGCCCCGTTCGATGCAAGGACTTTTTTGACCGCTAGAGCGAGTGATCGGGTGCGTACATGTTTCAGACCTCATGTTGCGGCCATGACATGCCGCGGGCCGGTATGGTGATACGCGGACTGGACTCCAAATCAGTGGAACGAGCTAAAAGCTCCCTGAGAACTACTGGTTTGCCCAATCCCGATCTGTTCGATCATTTGCCCATGCGGATCATGTCCTCCTCACATCGCCGGCACTCCAATTAGAACGTCTACCTTCAGCAGACCGCTCCGCTTGGATCTCGGTATTCTTGATTGCGTGAGAGCATTGCCCAGACGATCCGCGACAGCTTGTTTGCCATCGCAATCGCCACCAGCATGCGTGGCTTTCGGCCCAGCATATTCGAGAGCCAAGAACCCGGTCTTCCACCGCCTCGGCCCTTCCAATGCACAACAGACATCGCGCCTATAATCAAAAGCCTTCTGATATCTCGTTGGCCCATCTTCGAGGTGCGGCCAAGCTTTTGCTTGCCTCCGCTCGAGTGCTGTCGCGGGACAAGGCCAAGCCAGGCTGCAAAATCGCGACCACTTCGGAATGCCTCCATAGGCGGTGCGAAGGCAGTGATTGCCATCGCGCAAATCGGTCCGATCCCTGGCACTTTCTGGAGCCGTCGAACGATATCGCTTTGTTTTGCTTCCGCTGCGATACGACGATCGATGTGATCAATCTCTTCGTGCAACTGAGTGATCTGGCTGAGATAAAGGCGTCCCATGGTCCGTACCAACTCAGGCAAATCGTCCGCCGCAATGAGCGTCGCGAGCCGCTCAACGTTGCCTAATCCTTTGCCCACGATGATACCGTGCTCTGCGAGGTGACCTCGTAGGGCGTTCACCATTTGCGTTCTCTGTCCGACGAGAAGATCGCGGGTCCGGAATAACATTGCACGAGCTTGCTGTTCAGACGTCTTTACAGCGACGGTCCGCATCGTCGGTCGCATTGCAGCCTCTGCTACGGCTTCCGCGTCAGCGACATCATTCTTTTGCCTTTTGACGAAGGCCTTCACATAAACTGGGGGGATCAGCCGAACGTCATCACCCATGCTTGCGAATTCTCGACCCCAATAATGTGCCGTACCACACGCCTCCATCGCAACCACACACGGCCGAAGTCCGGCCATAAATTTCGGAAATTGCGACCGCGACAGTTTCTTGCGAAACAAAACTCGGCCATCGGCAGTCGCGCCGTGCACTTGAAAAACCTGCTTTGCAAGGTCGACGCCGACGATACTGACTTCCTCCATAAATGCCTCCTACTGTGTTGGTGACTTTACGTATCACCATCTTGGCACATCGCGATGCCGGTGGGAGGGGCATCCAACCCATCAGTGGCAATCAACAGGCTGGGGCCGACATGTCCGGACTTAAAAGTCCTAGTTCAAGAGGCACTACGTGACCTTAAATTCCGGAGGATCAACGTCGATCTCCGCCGACCAATAGTGTTTGGCAATGTTCTGACTGTTGCGAATGACGTGGTAGGCCATTTCAGGATCCCCTCCGGCGAACGTGTCGGGATCAGCGCCGCACATAACGCAATACATGCGCTGATGGACGACCGCAGCGAAGTATTCCGGGGCCGGCGTCGCGTCCTCTTGTCCGATAGCCGCCATGTCTTCTGCGGCTTGATTTCTCGCATCCTGCAGAGCGGCGAAGATCGCTGTGGCCAACCTTTTGTCGGCACGCTCAATGACGTCGGCGATTTCCCTATCGGCGGAACTGCCAGCAGAATTGTCTCTCGTCATGCCTCTTTCCTTCGGCGGTAGGTACGGTCGTCAGCCGGTTGATTTGGTGAAGAGCGCTAGGTAGTTTCGCGCGGTTTCGATCAAAGCTAGCTCTGCTTCGGAGCCGTCGGCGAGTTCGGCCGCACGGGCGTCCACCGGCGCTTGTAGCCGAGCGTCGATCTGCGGATCGGTGGCACGCGCTTTCCCCATCAAGGCACGAAGGACCGTTCTCAAGGCAAAGGATTCCGCTGATCTAGCCAACTGTTGTCGTTCGCTTTGATTCTTCGCGATATCTTCTGCGCGTTCATTCTTCTGCCGCATCGACGCTGGCCTGCCTTGCTGCCTTTCCCACCTCCGAGCGACGTTGCGCCCGGCATAGAGAATCTTCCAGGCGACGTCGGGATCGCCATTCTCGAATGTTTGGGCATCGGCGCCGCAAAGGCGCATGAAGAGGTGGCGAAGCGCTCCATCGCTGAAGTAGTCGTGTGGCGCAGCGGAAACGCCGAGGGACTGGAGCTTGGCGCCGGCGGCTCGAACGGCTTGATCGATCGCTTCATCAACAGCTCGGAACAACTCCTCGTCCGCCTGATGCACCTCGTCTATTCTCTTTGGCATGAGCCTCTCCCACGAATTAGCTCCCTTCGTTACATGATATCGGGTCAAGCCCTCGCGTCCAGGCTTACATGAGGCATCAATCGGGCAAGGGGATGAACTCATCGCGGTCGTCAGCAGGAAGGTCGAAACGGCCCTCTCCCCACTTTCCGGCTCGCCATTCGGCCTTGGCTTCCTCAATACGTTCCATCGACGAGGCGACGAAGTTCCACCAGATGTATCTTGGCCCGGAGAACGTTGCGCCTCCGAGTATTATAATCCGGGCGCCGCGTTCGCGGCCGCGACGGTTATCCTGTCCCCGGGACGGAACACCATCATCTGCATCGTGCCGAATTCCTGCCCGGCGAGCGAGATCGAACCTTCAACGACGTAGATAGCGCGGTCTTCGTGTTCATCTGGGATCGGAAGACGGGCGAGCGGATCCAGCTTGACGTCGGCGTAGAAGGTCTCCGAAAACATCTTAGCGGGAGCGCGCTCGCCATAGGCGTTTCCGAGGATCAGCCGCGCCGAGACGCCTTTGTCTTCGATCATCGGAAGCGCGCTCCGGCCGTGGTGCTCGAAGGAAGGCGCCACGTCCTCGTGGCCGTCAGGCAGGGCGAGCCATGTCTGTATTCCGAAAAGGCTGTTCGGGCCGCTCCTTGCCGCGACACTCGTGCGCTCCGAGTGCGATACGCCTTTGCCCGCGACCATCCAGTTCAACTCGCCCGGCCTGATGATCTGGTCGGCGCCGGTACTGTCACGGTGATGAAAGTCTCCTTGGTAGAGGTAGGTCACGGTGCCGAGACCGATATGCGGGTGGGGCCGGATGTCGACGCCCTGCCCCGTCAGGAGTTCGGCGGGACCGGCCTGGTCGAAGAATATGAACGGGCCGACCATCTGTCGGTTCGGCGCGGGCAGCGCCCGTCGGACTTCGAAACCGCCAAGATCGCGAGCTCGCGGAACGATCAAGGACTCAATCGCCTCCACGCCGACCTCATCAGGGCATCCTGGTTCGATCGCAGGGTTCCAGCTCATGTGTTTCGTCCTCTGCTTCGGCCGATGATCATCCATTCATAGCGAGAAGCGGTGACGCGTGACGCATCCGCTCCTCTTTTTAAGCGTACTTACGCTCCAGCACCAGCCTTGGGCGCGGCAGTGTTGAGCAACTGCTGCTCCCACAGATATGCGATACCGCTCCCGCCAGAATGCTGGACGATGACGTCGGTGATCTTCTCAGCCTGTCCGGCACGGGCCCAGTCGCGCTGCCATTCGGCTGCGAGCGCCAGCCAGGTCATCATGTTGACCCCGGCTGCGATCATGCGCTGGATTGCGACCTGATGCGCCTCGGAGGAGACTGCTCCCGAGGCGTCCGTGATGACGGTTACGTCCCAGCCTTCGCCCGCGGCCTGGATCGCCGGCATGGCGACGCACACCTCGGTCCAAAGGCCGGCGATAATCAGTTGCTTGCGACCCGTCGCCTTGACCACGTCGACAACCTTCGAATCCTGCCAGGTGTTGATGAGCGTTCGGTCGATGATTTCCTGGCCGGGAAAAACGTCGGCGATCTGCGGGAACAGCTTGCCGCCGCGTTCCGCGATCACCGTGGTAAGGATAGTCGGAACGTCGAAGGCCTTGGCCGCTTTGGCCAGGCCGACCGTGTTGTTGACCACCATCGTCGGTTCATGGCTGTTCACGTTCGCGAGCTGATATGGCTGATGGTCGATGAGGACGAGAACGGAATCTTCGGGGCGGAGAAGCGAGGCGAGGCCGTTACGAAAGGTCATGAAACATCCTTGTTTGTTTGTTCGTCGACAGATGCGAACGCGTCCGTTGGACGTCGATCCACGAAAACCTTGTCAGTGCCAGCCCTGATGCGATAGCCCTCGAAAACGCAAGCTGTGTTGCACAAAGGGGAACGCAAGATGGAAATCAACGACCTTAGGACCTTCGTGGAAGTCGCCGACGCAGGAGGGGTGACACCCGCCGCGGAGCGACTAGGCGTCTCCAAGTCGATGGTCAGCCGACGTATCGCTCGTCTTGAGGCGGAGTTGGGCGTTCAGCTCGTCGCGCGAACGACCCGCGGCATCGCACTGACTGAGGAAGGCGCGACGTTCCGAGATTATGCGGCGAGGGTTTCGGCGGAGATCGATGCCGCCCGCGAGACGATATTGCCGGCGGGCGAGCTTCGCGGGCGCATCAGGGTCGCCGCCCCACTGTCGTTCGGGCCGACCCACCTAGCTCCTGTCCTGTCTCAGATGGCGCGCCGACACCCGCGCCTCCAGGTTACCTCGTGCTACACCGACCGCTTCGTCGATCTCATCACGGAAGGTTTCGACTGTGCGATCCGGATCGGATACCTGCCGGATTCCAATCTCGTTGCCAGGCGCGTTGGACCACTCTACGCGAAATTTGTTGCCAGCCCCGACTACATCACCCGGAATGGCTCGCCCGAGACGCCGGGCGAACTTCTCAAGCATGAGGCGCTCATGCAGGGAACTGAGACTTGGCAAGTCACAGATGGCGACCAGGTACTCAACACCCGGCCGCAAGGACGGTTCAAGGCCGACAATGGAGTAGCATTGCTCGCTGCCGCGCTGGAAGGGCTAGGCATCGCCAGACTTCCGAACGGTCTTACGGACCAACACATCGCCTCCGGTGCCCTTGTCGAAGTGATGCCGAAGTATCCGCCTCCCACCGCCGGCATCTTCGTGGTCAGGCCTCCTGGACAGCATCCTGCCAAGAAGGTGCGTGTGCTGACAGAGATGCTGATCGAGTGCTACGACTCAGGCTCGTCCTAGCAGCCCGTCGGGTCCTACGGCGCTAGATGTTCTGAAAAGAACTCGGCCAGCCGTGCGACCGCCGGGCCGACATATTCCGGCTTGTAGTACATGTCGTAGTGTCCCGCGCCTTCGACTTCGAAGAAGTGCTTCGCCCTCGACGAAAGGTCGAACAGACGCCTCCCCGCCTCGTATTGTCCGGTCGGCCCCCGGCGCCCGCCGACGATCACCTGCAGCGGCTGGGTCAGTAGCTCGTGCACAAGGCTGAACGCGTCGAAACCCAGCAAGGCGCCATAGCTGACGAACAGCAGGTGGTTCGTCGAATTCGGATGCCGATACGCCGACTCCCGATAGAACGTGACGGCCTCCAGCAATTCAGGATCGGTTATTCCTGCGGCCTTGGCGTCGGCTAGGCTATCAGGAATCCATGGATCTCTCCGTGCCGCGGCACCGCGCGCCTGCGCAGTGCGCTCCGCCGCGACGTCAAGGAGCGTCTGACCGGCGTCGGGAAGCAGGCGGCGCATCGCTTCGCCGATGTCATTGGCGACGACCGTGCCCACCGCCTTGACGCGCCGTTCGGTCAGTGCTGCCTTGATCGCGTAGCCGCCACCTGCGCAGATCCCAAGGAGGCCGATCCTCGCATCATTGACATAGGATAGCGTCGCCAGATGATCGACAGCGCAATGAATGTCTTCGACACGAACGGCCGGATCTTCGAGATCACGTGGTTCGCCGCCGCTCTCGCCCTGGTATGACGGGTCGAACGTAAGCGCAATGAAGCCCTTTGCGGAGAGTCGCTCGGCGTAGATCGCGCTGATCTGTTCCTTCACGCTGCTGCCCGGCGTCGCAAGGACAACCGCGGGATATGCGCCACCCTCTTCGAAGTGCGGCGGCAGGTGATATTACCCACGACCTCGATATCTCTGTTCCTGAACGTAACCCGCTTTATCATACGGTGGCCCTTCTTCCTTCTGTCCATGGGGTCATCACGACGCGCCCGAGGGGCCTGGCCGTTTCGGCGTACTCGTGCGCGTGCGCAGCGTCTTCGAGCGCGAAAGATCGGTCGATCACGACGTCGATCTTTCCGGCTGCGGCGGCAGCAAGGAGATCGTCGACGCTGCCGCGCACCGAAGGCCGTTCGAAGATGGATCCCATAAATACCCCGTGCAGCGTCAGATTGTTCTGCATCGGCTGCCATAGATCGACATCGAGCTTTCCGCCGCCAGCGTTGCCAAGGAAGACGAGACGCCCTTCCGGTGCGAGCGCCGAAAGCGAAGCTTGCAATGTGGAGCCGACCGGGTCGATGACCAGATCGACGCCCTTCCCATTGGTCAGTCGGCGCGCTTCTCCTACGACGTCATTCTGAAGGCGATCGACGACGAAGGTGGCACCGAGTTCGATCAGACGAGCCTGCCTTTCGCTCCCGCTCGCCACCGCGATCACGGTTGCCCCTGCCCGCTTGGCGAGCTGTACCGCCGCCAGCCCCACGCCTCCAGCCGCGGCGTGGATGAGGACGGTTTCGCGCTCCCCGACACCTCCTCGGGTGACCACGCTGTGATAGGCGGAGCCAAAGGAGATGGGCAGCACGGCGGCTTTTGCGATGTCCAGGCCCGCAGGAATCAGCCACGTTCGCGAAGCAACAACGGCCCAGAGTTCAGCGTGCGATCCCTGCATACTGAAGGCAGCGACCTTTTCGCCAACGGTACGGGTGGTTACGTCCTTGCCCACGCTCACGACCGTTCCAGCCGCTGCATATCCGACCACCCACCGGGGTACCTGGGACATCGATCTGCGATTGATCAGATCTCCGCCTTCGATAGAGATTACTTCCACATTTATGAGGACTTCGTTCGGCCCGCAGACCGGATCAGGTACGTCGGCGTATTTGAGCACAGACGGTGGTCCCGGATTGTCGTAGACGGCAGCCTTCATCTTCACTCCATTCTCAGAAGAAACTTGTGGAGACATGTAGGTAGTCCACGGTCCCGAGAAAGGGCTCCCTGTCGGGAACGCCATATTGCGCGACTTGCAACGGCGGGATGGAAAGCGGTTGCCGTTCCCCGCCGCGCAACAAGCTGTCGCATTCACCGCCACTTCAACCGCTGCGCTGGAGCCACGAAATAGGCCGGACACCCTGTCGGGCGCATCCGCAGAGCCGCGGCACTCCCGAATTCACGACTACGAAGAAAGGAACAGAATCCTATGATCGATTTGAGTGGAAAGCGCGCCTTGGTCACGGGCGGCTCGCGCGGCATCGGCGCGGCCATCGTGGAAGCGCTTGCGGAGAATGGTGCGGATGTGGCGTTCACCTATCAAAGTTCGAGCGAGAAGGCTGCGGCGGTTGCCCGGTCCGTCGAAAGCCACGGCCGTAGAGCCGTCGCCATCCAGGCCGACAGCGCCGATCCGCAGGCGATCGCGCGGGCGATCGAAGACGCCGTGGCCGCGCTAGGCGGGCTGGATATACTCGTCAACAGCGCAGCGATCGGCCATTCAGGAAACATCGCCGATCTGAACCTGGACGAATATCAAACCCTCATGGACGTCAACGTTCGGGCACCGGTGCTGTTTGCAAAGGCGGCCATCCCACATTTGCGAGACGGCGGCCGTATCATCACGATCGGTTCCGCTCTCGGCGAGCGGGTGCCCTTTCCCGGTATAACGCCTTATGCCATGTCGAAGGCGGCGCTCACGTCCTTCACGCGCGGCCTTTCGCGTGAGCTTGGACCAGCGGGCATCACCGTGAATCTGGTGCAGCCTGGGGCGACGGACACGGATGCCAACCCGGCCGACGGCGCGGCAGCAGACTTCCAGCGAAGCCTGACGTCGCTCGGGCGCTTTGGCGAGCCAAAGGAGATCGCCAACGCCGTTGTATTCCTGGCAAGCTCCGCCGCGAGCGTCATCACGGGCGCGACGATCACCGCGGATGGCGGCGCGATCGCCTGAGCCATATTCATCCCACGGACGGCCTTCGGACGAAGGGCCGTCCCCTTCGCTGTGCTCAGGTGGGCCGAGGGGTCCGACCCCCGAACCCACGGTACCTTCTACCAAGAAAGGATTCAGCCTTGGAAATAGAAGATCTGAGGATTTTCCTGGAGGTTGCAGAGTCCGGCGGCGTCTCCGCGGCCGCGCTCCGTCTGGGCATCTCGAAAACCATAATCAGCCGGCGGATTACCCAGTTGGAAGCCGATCTCGGCGCGCAACTGCTCGCGAGAAAAACGCGCGGCATGGTCGTTACCGAAACCGGAGTGACGTTCAGGGCGAATGCCGCCCGCATCTGCGCCGAAGTTGACATGGCTCTGGAGGCGGGCGAGTTGCAGGGGCGAATGAGGATCGCCGCTCCGCTATCATTCGGACCCACGCATTTCGCTCCTGTTCTCGCCAGCCTAGCGCGACGACATCCAAAGCTTCAGGTGCTTTCGTCGTACACCGATCGCTTCGTGGACCTCGTGGGAGAAGGCTTCGACTGTGCAATCCGGGTAGGTCATCTTCCAGATTCGAATCTCGTTGCAAAGCGGTCGGCCCCATGTTCGGAAGCTCGTCGCAAGCCCGAGCTACATCGATGCTGAAGGAGCGCCCCAGACGCCTCAGGAGATCGCGAACCATCGGGTTGTGATGCGGGAGGCAGAAGTTTGGAAATTCGTGGACGGAGACGACATCACTGCCGTGCGCCCCACCGGACGCTTCATCGCAGACAATGCACTGTCACTGGTTGCAGCCGCTGTGGAGGGGGTGGGTCTCGCTTATCTCCCGGAACCACTCGTCGCGGATCACATCGCTTCAGGAGCGCTGGTCGCCGTCATGAACCGATATCTTGTGCCCCCGGCGGGAATATTCGTCGTGCGGGCGCCCCAGTCCCTATCCGTCGGAGAAAGTGAAGACGCTCACGGAGATGCTTATTGAATGTTTCGATCGTCCACACCTGGACAGGCAGCCTTCGGGCGAGAGCGGCGCTATTTGATGCCGCTCTCTCATGTTCAAGGTGGCATTCTTGCCGCGACTCCAGAGGTCGATAGCGCAGCTTGAATTCAATGCGGCAGCGGATTGGTTGTCGCAAAGGAATAGCGGGCTATTCTCCACTGATTGCCAACGTCCTTTTGGAAAATGAACAGCTCGTGGTTGGCGTCTGGAACGCGTTGTTCGATGGCCTTGACGGTGACGAACCCTTTCGAATTCGTCCGTACGAAGGCCCACTCTGGAGCGGTCTGCACAACTTCCGCCACAGTGTCAGTTCCATGTCGAAGGTGATCGTCTGAAATATGCCGTCATAGGCCCTTTGGATCGCATCTAGGCCGATAGCGGAAGGATTGTTCGGCGCCATAAACGCGGCGTCGGCCACGAACATTTCAGCGACGGCGGTGGTGTCCGAAGCATTCAAGGCGGCCTCATATTGCGCGAGCGCCTTTTCGATTTCCAGTCGGGCCGAGGTGGCGGCTGCGTCTTCACCTGAAGGCTTGATAGAGGGTTTCATATAATCGATCTCCGTGAGTTGATGATGTGTGGTTTCGTGCCGGGACGAACGCTTTTTTGGGAGCTGCACGCATTTCCCCCCGATCATCGCTTCGTTCCGGAACTGGCGAAGTTGCCATCGTCCGTCATGTGAGTGCAGCCCTTGCGGGAATGCCTTCCAACCGTCGCGCCGCCATGTCAGCAATTCAAAGGAAGCTGCGAGCTCATTTCTCTCCGTAGTACGTTCCGAAATACTTGACCGGCGACCACGCAGGCAAAATCGGCGAAAGGGCGGCGTAGTCCTGTGCACCGAAGACCACCCTGCCGTCCATGACGGTGAGCACCGACGACACTGACTTGATCTGATCGTCGGGGACCGAGAAGTCGTCCCGGTCCAGGATGGCGAAATCTGCAAGGTTGCCAGGAGCAATTAAGCCCATCTCCGATTCCGTGTTCATGAACCAGGCGCCCCCCTTGGTGAAGAGTTTCAGGGCTTCGTCGCTGGTGAGCCTGTTTTCCGGAGCAAGCACCTCGGATCCCGACACAGACCTGCCGGTGACCATCCAGCTCAGACCGACCCAAGGATTGAACGTGGCGGCACGAAATGCATCGGTGCTCATTGCAAGCGGAATAACGCTATCGACAAGCTGGAGTAGACGCGTCGTCCGCAAGGCCTGATCCAGTCCACGGCTCTTTATAAAAACGTCGCCGTGAAGTGCCATTTTGTGGTCCAGCGCGATGCCTCCGCCCAGCTTCTTTACCCGTTCGATGTTTTCCGGGGTAATGGTCTCGGCATGCTCGAGGCTCCACCGCAGTCCATTGAAAGGGATCTCCCGGTTGAGGGCTTCCAATGCGTCGAGGAACGGCGTGATGTTCTCGTTGTAGCTGATATGCTCGCGAAACGGCATCCGCCTCTGGACGAGTTTCCTGATTTCGCGGTCAACCAGCCGATGCATTTGCTCGGGAGGAATGATGATGGCCGGACGCTCGAAGTTCTCATGATCGTGCACCTCCGCCTCCAGGACTTCGCCTGCGCCTCGCCGATCGGCTCCGACCAACCTTATCGGCCGATGCCGTCAATGACGGGTTGTGAAGGCGGACAGCGGCTTATCATGCCGCCTGTTTGAGAGCCGTTTTGGCAAAGGCCCGTTTGAGAGCCTCGATACAGATCGGATCGTGTGACTGGCCTTGGCCTTCCCATAGGATGGCGATTACCTTTTCGATCGGCAAGGCTGACCGATAAGGCCGGTCGGCTGTCAGAGCGTTGAATACGTCTGGAGTTGAAACGATCCTAACCTCTATGGATATCTCTTCGGCCAGCAGCCCGCGAGGATAGCCCTTTCCGTCCAGTCGCTCGTGATCTGCTCCACCGATGACAGCGGCGCTCGAAAAGGCACGGATCTTCGAAAGGATATGCTGGAAGAATTCGGAATGGCACTTCATCTGCATCGATACCAGATCGTCCAGCTTGCCGGGCTTGTCGAGTACGCTGTTACCGACACCGAGCTTTCCGATATCATGCGGCAGGGCCGCGCGTTTCAGGAACCTGCACCCCTCGGGCCTAACTTCATGCTTCTATGATTTGCGCCAGGCGGATGCGAATACCCGTCATGAAATCAGCCCCGCGGCACGCTTGCGGCGTTGCGGAAGGATTGCGTTCGGTGAGCGTCGAATTAAATGATGGTTATCGATATATAGCATAATCTAAATAGCGCGAAGCGGTTCACGCTTCCCCCCGCACGAAATTCCACAACGCTCTGTCAGGAGCAGCCGGTCTGATCAGGTCCGGCATCGATTCCAGGCTGGAAACGAGTTGTTCGAGACCATTGACGCTCGACAGCAAAGGCACGAGATCGGGCGATAGGTCTCCTGCAACATCCACACAGAACCCTTGGATCACACCGAGCTCGATTGAGTTTCTCGGTGTATAATCCCTTGCCATGGAGATGACCTGAGCCGTCAATTCGTCTAATGTCAACAAGCCGAGCATGATAACGTCCTCCCGCTTTACAGGGTTGATTTCCTGTGGCCGATCAAGCCGACCTGAGTCGGAACTGGCGGCTCATACTAGATGTACGGAGGACGCAAACTTTCAGTTTCAGATTACCGCAGAAATAGTGGCCAGCTCCTCGCTTAACGCGGCAACTTCGCTAGGCCCTTGGCGAGGATCGGCCCGGTCGGACGCTCGGTCGGCTTTCCGCCGGCCTGTTCCAGCGTGATCACGTGGAGCTGATCGTTTCTTGGAGTTGGTAATGTCGGACCTCTTCGGCAAGCTCGCGGCGCTTGACGATGCGCTCGGCGACCGCAATCAGACGCCCCGGCTTACGATCGAAGACCAAGCATAGCGCATTGCGATCACCCTTGGCGCAGGCGGCAAGTGCCGTATCGAGATCGTCTGGCCCAGAGCCCATCAGCGTCAATACCTTCTCCCAATACCGATAGCGGAGACTGTCTCCTTTGAAACCTATACCTGGACGGGAAACATCGACGCCACCATCGCTCTAATCCAGCAGACCAAAGCGAATGACGGTGCACTGAAGGCGATCGGCAAGCTCGGCACCAATGAAATGCCGGCCACCTATGCCTTTGACATCCACGGCGAGGAAGGCGGTAAGAACACGGGCTTACCATGCTGCAAACAAGACGCTCTACACCGTCAACCTCGAGACCGGCGCGGCCACCGAAATAGGCCCGGTCACCGGGCTCGACAACGAGGTCCGCGATATCGCCATCCTGCCGGCAATGTAAATCCGGAGAGTACTAAGCAGGCCACCACCTGTGAACAGTGAAAAGGCCGGCGTCCATTGAAGGGCCGGCCTTTCTCATGACGCAATCGAGCCAGCTCACATCTTGGGCAAAAGAACCTTGTCGATGACATGAATGACGCCGTTGGACTGTTTGACGTCAGCGATCGTCACATGGGCCACGCCGCCCATTTCGTCCGTAAGCGTAATCTTGCCCATGCTTTCCTTGGCTTTCAGGATGCATCCGCCGACCGTCTTGACGTCATGGGTACCCTTGTCGTCCTTGATCATCTTCGCGATGGTCTTGGACATGGCGTCTGCGGCAACGACGTGGCAGGTGAGAACCTTGGTAAGCTGGGCCTTGTTTTCCGGCTTCAGAAGCGTGTCTACAGTGCCCTTTGGGAGGGCTGCGAAAGCTTCGTTGGTCGGCGCGAATACGGTGAACGGACCCTTACCTTGAAGGGTTTCGACAAGGCCGGCGGCCTTCACTGCGGCGACGAGCGTTGTATGATCCTTGGAATTCATCGCGTTTTCGACGACGTTCTTGTTTTCGTACATAGCCGCGCCGCCGACTTTCGGATTGGCGGCATAGGCGCTGATGGCCGTTGCGGATACGATGGTCGCGACTGCAATCGCGCGAAGTGCGAACTTCACCATGATGGTTTCCTCTTCCTCTAAACGCCCCGGCGCGAATGGGCGCCTTCCAAGGCCGTCCCCTGATGGGTGACGCATCAAGAGACGAGCGCATGACGAAAAGAGTTTCAGCCAAAATGCGGTTTTTTCGAATTTTCCTCAAACGATCGCAGAGCTATGTCTTGGCTCGCCTGAATAGCCAGTTGAGGACTTTGGCTACGAAGAGCGCCATCCAGACCAAAAGAGGCGGTAAGGGCAATCGGATGAGGTGGTAGAGCCACTGCGACAGGTTGATAGCTTGCTTGATATCGGCCGGAAATACGCAGACGGCATAGAGCGCCAAGGCCAATGCAGGCAGCTTTCCGCAGCCGTGGCACAAAAAGCGCAACCGCACCGGCGATCTAGTGCAGCCCAGTCAGGAAAATGACGGTTTCTGGATCGGGAACCCAGGCACCGGTAATGCGAACAAATGGTTTGGGCAGGGCGATATGCAGAATGCCCGCGAGACCGTAAAAAGCGTATAATCCCCAACGGCAACGTCGTTGCCAGACATCAGTTCTTTCCATCACGCGCGATCCGCCCTTCGACATCCCGCCTTGCGCCAGCCAGATTCACCTTGCGGCCAGCGACTGTCTCGATCGCCGCAATTGCCAGATCGCTGGCGACGAAATCGGATTTGTGCCCGAGATTGTGTACGACGATGAGACGTGCACCGGGTATATCGCGAGCAAGGTGCCTGGAATGAACCTCTGGTGAGACAACCCCGTCCGTATCCCCAGTGATGATAACTGTCGGCGCTGTGATCTTGCGGTAATCTACGGAAGCGGCTCTGGCCCAATCGCTCAAGGCGGCTACTTCTTTCGCATTGTGCCGGAACGCGACTGGTCGTAGCGCCTGCCTTGCTTTGGTCTTTTCGACATAGCCGGGCGGAATCCGGTTCGGCGCAAAGACACCTTTCGTCGCGCGATCGATCGCTACAATGCCGATGGGTGGCACGATCAGGGTACTAAATAAAGCCCCTGTCACCGGGGCACTTGCAGCCTCGTAGTACCAGGCGATCCCGCCGTTCCATGGATAGACGGCCGGAGACAGGAAAACGAGGCCAGAGACCATTTCCGGATGGCGAACCGCGAAGGACGCAGCGATGGCCCCTCCAAAGGAATGGCCGACGAAGATCGCTTTTGCGATACCCCGCTTCTTCATCAGGACGGCGATGGCGTCTGCTTGACCATCGGGCAAAATGTTCTGGTCGCCGCCGATGTCGGATTTGCCATGGCCCGGACGATCGACGAAGAGCAGCTCTGCCCGACCCTGCAGCTTCGCGCGAAACGAAAACATTGGGTCGTAGAGGCTGGCGCTGGCGCCATGGATGAAGATAATCGGTGGAAGGTCTGCCCTCCTGCTCGGCTCAACCAAGACGCTATTGAGCTTGAAGCCGCCGACATCGATACGGACCGGTCGGTCGTCATGGCTTGGCGCAGCAACTGCGCGCGACGTCACGAAAGCGACGGAACCTATGGTCAGGAATGCGGCGATCAGACAAAAAAATCGAACCGGCATGGGTTAAAGTTGCCGCGCTATGCCGCTGGCAACGATTGGACCGGTCGGCAGCCCGGTCGGCGAACCGCCGAATGGCTCCACGCTGACGGCAAGCGTGGAACCGGCGCCGATGGTCTGGCGCAAATCCGCCGGGATCAGCAATTCACCCTCTGTATTCGGCTGAACGACGCCGAGCGACTGTGGATTGCCACTTCCCGGCACCAGCCAAAGCTGCAGGGATTTCTCTCGGGCTCCGCCGGCCGCGACGGGGACGATCCTCAAGCGACCGCTGGTCGCATCGAATGAAGTCAGCAGACTGACGGGATTGTCGGGGGCTGAAAGCTGCGCCACCACCAGTGCGCGCGACGAGGATGGCTGGAATACGCCGGATGCGTAGACAAGTGCTGCAACAGCTATGGCTGACGTTCCGAGAGACATCCAGCGCCAGAAGCTTGCGGCGTTCCAAAGCCTGGCCGAAATAGGCGACGATTGCGCACCAAACAGTCGTCCTTCGATCTGCGCAAAAACTGCCGCTCCTGGCGTTGCCTCCCGATAATCCTCGTTGAAAGAGGAGAGGTCCGACTGCCAACGTTCGACCAGCAGCGCGAAAGACCAGTCCCTCGAAATCCGTTGCTCGACGCGCCTGCGGGCTTCTTCGGACAGCACACCCAAGACATATTCGCCCGCAATGATTTCGTCCTGCGCCCGGCCGCCGTCTTGAATGTGATCGCCTGGTGTCATCGCTGCATGCACTCCCTGAGCTTCAACAGGCTTCGGCGCAGCCAAGTTCTAACGGTGTTCAAGGGAACATCCAGGTGATCGGCCAATTCGAGATAGCTAAACCCTTCCACGTAAGCACGCCTGACGGCTTTGGCATGGGTTTCGTCCAGTTCGCGCATGCAGATGTCGATGCGGCGTCCCTCGTCGGCAATCAGAATGTGCTGCTCTGGTGTCGCGATAGTCTCGTCTGCGAGATCGTATGCCTCATCGATATCATCGGTTACCGGTTTACGGGCACGGATGACGTCGATCGCGTGGTTTCGGGCAATCGCGGAAAGCCAGGTTAGTGGCGAACCCGAACCGGTGGCAAAGGTTTTGCTTCGTTGCCAGACCTTGATATAGACTTCCTGTAGCGCTTCTTCCGCGTCTGGTCTGTGCTTCAGGATCCGAAGGCAGACCGCGAACAATCTCGGATTGGTGGCCTGGTAGAGAGACGCAAATGCGGATCGATCTCCGATGGCGACCCTATTGATCAAATCTGCGATGTCACTGGTTTGCATCCGGTAAAACCTTGTCGCCGACCTTTTATAGAGATCGTGGAGTTGGAAAGACAAGGAGG
Organism: Agrobacterium sp. Ap1; assembly: GCF_017313375.1. Lineage (NCBI taxonomy): Bacteria > Pseudomonadati > Pseudomonadota > Alphaproteobacteria > Hyphomicrobiales > Rhizobiaceae > Agrobacterium > Agrobacterium sp. Ap1. The sequence goes on along the minus strand of NZ_JAFLMY010000015.1, from coordinate 8,652 downwards.
CTCGGTCAATAAATCTTGGCAGCGACCGATCAAGACGAAACGAGATGGTCCTAAGCGGGCGATCGTCGATTATCAGGATAGTCCTGACACCGGGCCATTGCCCCAAAATGCGCACATTGCGATTAAGCAAACTATCGAGACAACTTCCTCCGAAAAGAACTGTTGCCCAAAGGAAATCCGCAAGAACGACATCAATGTCTTTGTCGCGATATACCATATTTCCTCCGGCTGACGTGGAGCTCAAGTTTCCAACATAGAAGCAAGGACGGTTCGTCGAATGATAAAGTTTCTGCACCGCGCACATTATTTTCAGGCTGTGCGGACGGATTTGAACCCAAATCCCACACAAGCGCTTTGGCCAAACATCTGAAACTTTGTAACATCTTGTGCAGATTGGCCAGACAGCGGATATAGACATCCGGCGATGTTCCGCTGTCGCTTGACGCCTCAACTTATAGCGAGCTGCCCCATCAGCGGGTGACGATCGGCGGGTTCTGATAAACTATTGTCGGATAGCTTCGGGTGGCTAGAGATTGCGCCATTGAGATACCAGTGACCTGCAGCTTGGCAGAACGGAATTCCGTACGTTGAGCGTATCGAAGAGTTCGGCAAACAGGCTCAGACGGTCCCTGCCCAAACGATTATTGGCAAGATTACGTTCCAGTTCGGATATGCGGGCACGATTTCGGCCAAGTCGCTCAGCCAGTGCCGGTTGGCTCAAGTTACGCTTTTTCCGAACGGCGAGGAGTTGTGCACCCAATGACTGAAAAACAGTAGAGATCATGCGGAATTCCGCTGTCATTGTGAAGACAATGCGGAAATCCGTGCGAAGTTGATTGCTGTCATCCTCATTGAAATGCCGGACGGCACCAATGACCTCGCCGGCAGACTGCAGGAATTTCTGTTCCAACGGTATCACGCTTGCTGCGTCATACCTGAAATTTGGCCATTTGGAATTCTGCCAGTTCCATTTCATGAGCTATAGGCAGCCTTTCTATAGCTCATGGTTATTGCCATAAATGAGTTATTGCAAGTCCACCTATCGCTCAGCACCGCATCTGTATCCTCGATCCAAGCAGCAGTGATCGAAAGGCTATTCGCGAAGAGGCCCGCATCGTTGAACGCGCTATCGGTATTGGGCCGAGCGCGCTTACCGGAATGGTGGCAATGCTCCAGCAGAATCGCGACATCAAATCCGCGTGACTCAAGCGTACGAAAACCCCTTCTCAGCCATCCGGAATATTCGCAACAGAACCGTCGAGGCAGCCTTCGAGCCCATCCAGCAAGACGAACGAAAGATGTGTCGCTGCTTGCCTTGGATTCAATCGATCCCGGTCTTTTCCGAATTGGGTAATGGGCTTCATCGGCACATCGGACATCCTCGCCAAGCGCTTTGCCGGCTTTGGCGCCTCCAGTGGTTTTGTGGTTTTGACCCTTCTCGCCTGAGTGGCGACGAGATCCATGCCCTGCTGAGAGAACTTGCGATCGAGGAGGAGGCCGCCTGACTCGATCGCGATAGATGATGGAGAGTTATCAGGCGCTTTGCCCAACGATCAGCGCATTTCAAATCTACAGAATTTCGACGCCTTGATTGTTTGAGTCCATTTGTTGGTTGCGCACCATTAGCTCATCATAACGCGAAAGGTCGGGTGTCTTCGGTTCGTTTGCAAACAGTTTAGTAGCAAGGCCGCGGATAGCTGGCATGCTCGCGATGTCGAGGACGCTGTGCAGGAGGTTGATGCCAAGTCTGGTATGGGGGTTCATCAGGCGAGGAGCAATCTTTGGTACGCCCTGTCCCTTTTCGATCATTGGCCGCATGGCTTCCTCGTAAGCCGAGAAAGACTGCCCAATATCGCTGCTGCACATCAATTCGCTGGCGAGCACGTAGCCGCCGGTCACCGCGAGCGTAGCGCCTATGCCTGCAAGCGGTGTCGCGCACCAGGCGGCGTCGCCTGTCAGAACGACGCGCCCCTTCGACCATCGCTTCATTCGCACCTGGCGTAGCACGTCGAAGTAGAAGTCTTTGGTTTCCTCCATGGCAGCCAACACCCTATGCGCCTCCCAGCCAGCGTCCAAAAAGCGTTCATGCAAATAGGCTTTCTGCCGTTCGACGCTCCATTCCTGCTCGCCATTTGGTGGCTGTTGCAGCGTCAGCATGGCCCGCGTCGTTCCATGCGTGTCAGGTCGCAGCGATATGCTCCGGCCATCTGTCGCGTGGTACCAGCGCCACATCCGATCGTCGTCGGCCTGCCGCGGTATGGTGAAATATGCAGTCGTGAGGTCCATCCATCGCGGCACGTTTTCTTGAGGGAAAACGAGCTCGCGTGTCGATGAGCCTACGCCCTCCGCTATGACGACCGCATCATAATGTTCAGTCTCCCCACTGGTGAAGGTGACAGAGACAGCATCTGCACCATCTTCAATCCGATCTATGGAATCGCCGAAGCGAAACGTCGCGCGTTCACGGGCTGGCTCGTAGAGTAGGCGAGCGAGATCTCCACGCAGGATTTCCATCTCCGCTGTTGGGCCGTCACTACCGAGCTCGGAGGTAACAAATTTGGCAACCTCTCCGCCCTGCTCATCGATCCAGACGGTTCCCTCTTCCCCTGTCCCATGATCGATCGCCATCTGTTCAAGTCCCATCCGGTGAAGCACTTCACGGCCGACACCTCGAATGTCAATGTTCTGACCGCCATCTCGAAATTCGGGGCTGCGTTCGACGACGGTCACATCGAAGCCATAGCGGCCGAGCCACCAGGCAGAGGTGTTGCCGGCGACGCTTGCACCGGTGATGAGGATGCGACGGGACATACAACGATCTCCTTTTCGCAAAGAACATCACTGATGATATATTTGTTCCGTCGTTAGCTTTCGAAATTGTCGATCAGCCGTTGTAAGAGCTGTATCAACGTCGCCGCGTCTTTCGACGAAAAGCCTTCAAGCCCTTTGGCATTCGCAGCCAAGAGCGCGTCGCGTCCGCGCAAGGCCGCCTCCTGCCCCTTGCTCGTCAACTCCACCATTGCCGCCCTGCGATCGGTAAACGAAGGTGATCTGCGGATCAGGGCCATTGCTTCCAGCTTGTCCAGAAGCGCGACCATCGCCGGTTGTTTGACGGCAGAGGAACGCACGAGGTCGCGCTGGAGCATCGGCCCTTTCCACGACAGGAGCATGATCGGAGCAATCAGAGAAAGTGACAGCCCGTACGGCCGAAGGGCAGTATCTATCAAACGGTTGAACACCCGGGCAGCGTGGTTAGCAAGATAGCCGGGAGCGACGGTTGCGTCTGGGTGGATATGGTCGTCCTGTTCTGGCATAGGTCTTTCCTTAGGCCAAGGACGACTAGGTTGCCAGAACAAGATTTTTGATGCACGACCCGTTGAGCTCGAAATCATAAAGCAACTAACTCAAAGACTGAGCTTTGCCGAAGCAACTTCGCTACGCTTGTTTCTCTAAGGCGCCATCAACGTCATTGTGGAAATCTTCCGCCCCTCAGTTGGTGATGATTGGCGATGGAGGTTAAAAGCCTAGAAGCCCAGGTCACCGAATGAAATGGATCCTTTCTCGTCTGCGCGCGAAGCATGGGAAGAATTCATATACGTCGTCAATACGGAATGTCTCGCGGTCTTTCTTTAGACGCCTTCATGACGGGAGATACGGTCTGGTGATCGACAGCGACAGACGGTGAATGATTTTCGAACAGGTTCGCACCAAAGCGGCGTTGCGGGGAACGGCCATTGACGACGCCCCCCGAGTTCCTGGGATGGGTCGTGCTATGGATCAGCGGCGAGTACGACATTTCTGATTTAAGCTCTCGATACAACGACCTAACTGCCCGCCGGGCGCAACGACTGCGGTCTGTCGCTGGCGCAGTGGACCCGAACGTACCCGATGCAAAACCAACCGACATCCCTGACGCCGATGGTGGTTCTATCAACCCATCGTCAGGAATGCCTACTGAAACCTGACGGCGTCTCTTCCGGCCGCCCTCGCATTATAAAGAAGCGCGGCGGCCTCCTCGAGGAGCTGTGTCACATCGCGCTTTGCGTTCGTCCAGGTTCCGCCAATGCTCGCACGGACGTCAGCGACTCGACCAGCAATTGCAATCGGCTCCCGCACCCGCTCGAGAATAATGCTTGCAGCCGCCTCACCTGCGGATCGGTCACCTGCGATACCCTCGGCATCGCGCATCGCGGCGCCGTGGACCAGATCCGCTTCAAGATCCTCTGGATAAGTGAAGTCTCTGAAATGTGTTCCAAGAACCTTATAGGAAGCGAAAGACGCTTGGCGAAAGCAGCGTGCCGCGGATAATGCAGCCCTCAAGATCAACGAGTGCGAGCGGCGCGTTCTCGAAGGCAAAGTCGAAGAGCGCCAGACGAGTTTCGGGATCGTCGGCCGTACAGGGTTCCGCTACCGTTTTCCTCCAAAGACAAGAGCTTCACCGCGATAGGTCCGTTTTAGGAGATGATAATCAGGGTGCCGGTTTGATTCCGGCACCAAGGAGCTAGGCCGGCACTTACATTCCGCCGATCTTGGCACCGGTGTCGCGCCGGAGGTGCGGTGGGACGTCCTCGAGTTCGGCAAGTTTGCCATTCTGCTTAAGAAACACTCGAAAGTTCTCGCGAACCGCGTCGATTGGCCAGCGACCGTTTGCCGCCTCGCGGCAATAACGGACAAGCGTGTCATAAGCGAGGTTGCGCTTCTCGTGTGGCCACTCGTCGAGGAAATCGAACACATCATCCAGCCCGGTGATTTCTTGCACGAAATACCGACGCTGCGCATAGAGCGGTTTATCGAACAGAGCGAGTAACATCGGAACCTCCTTCTTTGCTCTGCATGAAAGGGGAAGCCGGCCCCGATGAGGCCGGCCGAGCTGTAGGTTATACGAGACCTTCGGTCGGATGTGACCCGATCACGATCAGAGGCCTATCAACCGAATGCCCCCGCGGGCTGCCGCCTTCTCGTTCAGGCAACTTGACGGTCAGTTCCCAAGCGAAGCCGTTCGTTAGACGGTGCAACACCGATCTCGATCTTACGGGGCTTCATAGCTTCCGGCACCTCGCGCTTCAAAGTAATCGTCAGCAGGCCGTGCCTGAGATCAGCACCGTCTACCCTTACGTGATCCGCAAGCTCAAACTTACGCTCGAACGAGCGACCGGCAATGCCGCGGTGGAGATATTCGCCCTGGAGCTCTTCAGCTTTGCCGCCTTTGATCACCATGACGTTGCGCTCCTGGGTGATATCCAGATCGCCCTCGCCAAAGCCGGCCACGGCCATTGTGATGCGATAGTCGTCTTCTCCGGTCTTGACGATGTCGTAGGCAGGCCAGGTATCGATAGCATTGAGGCGCTGCCTATTGCTCAGCAGGTTGAACACACGGTCGAAGCCAATGCTCGAGCGGTACAGCGGTGCAAAATCAAGCTCAGTTCTCATAACCATATCCTCCGCAAAGCAACATGGAAGGAGGCGATGTGTCCGCTTCCTTGGTCAACCGACTCCCTCATTGGGCCGTCGGTGCCGAACGATTTGGTTTCTCGGATTTCTCCGTTCAAGACCTCATCGGAAAATTTTTCCAGTGAATTTGACGGCTCTTGTTCGTCGCAAATCTCATCCTATTTCGATGCTCAATCCTCGACTTGGGAGCATCGAGATGGACGGCTCAGCAATTCACACGTATTCAGACGCAGACTTGGAAATCCTAGCGCCGGAGCAAACCACTGAAGGCGAAACGTCCATCTGCGCTTGTTGTTGTCGCCAGCGCCTAAGCTCGATGATGGACGAAGATGGCTGCGGCATTTGCGACGAATGTCTGGCGCCTTGACGACCCCACGAGAAAACCAATGTTGAACCTCCAGCGTCCGCCTGCGACTGCGGACGAAAGGAAACGGCATGGCTAGTATCGCCGATTGGCTTGCTATTGAGGAAGCAGAGGATCTGGCTGCTCGGCATGCCGGCGTCGTCCTTTGGAACCGGGAGGGAGATCCGGTCGTCGGAGAGGAAGGTGATTCTGAAATCGTCTTCCGATCAGGCACGATAGGCGACTTCGACTAGGAAGTTACCTTATAGTAGCAGTAACAGCCATCCTTCGGATAGCGGAGATTGCAGGCGATCGTAGGTAGGCCTACTGCCAATCCAACACGACGAGGATAGGACGCCCTCGCCTGACAAGTGGGTGTCCTATCCCGTTACGCCTGCGTTACGGAATAATGCGATCAAAACGCAGCCGCTCGAACAGATCAAAAAACGCGTCGTCTGTTGCCTGGTAATCGAGAAAGCCTAGTTTCCGGCTCCTCGACATATCCGTCAACACCTCGATCGGTCGCCCGAGGTCCGCATCTGTATGCCAGGGAGAGGTTAGGCGGGACAGATCGCTTTCCACCAGCTCATACCGGCCGGCGATATCGCGCCAGATTTCGGAGTCATTGGCCATTTGCTCCTGCAATGGTCTTATCTGTCCATCGAATGCTATAGGCTCGATTCCGAACCACTTCGCGATCCGCGTCCACATCCAGCTCCACCGAAAAACATCGCCGTTTACGACATTGAAGTCCTTGTTGGTCGCATCCGACGTCGTTGATGCCCAGAGCATATGTCGACCCAGCAGACGTGCGTCTGTCATGTCGGTAAGACTGTCCCATTGGGCTGCCACTCCCGGGAAACGGAACGGCCGGCCTGTCTCTTTGCAGATCGTTGCGTAGACGGCCAACGTGGTGCCCATGTTCATGGCATTGCCAACCGCTTTGCCAACGACCGTATGGGGGCGATGGATACTCCAGTTGAAACCATCCTTCTCGGCCGCAGCAAAAACCTCGTCTTCCTGGGCGTAGTAAAAATTGTCGACGTCGAGCCTGCCCTGCTCTTCCCGAAATGGCGTTTGCGGCAGCGCGCCTTTTCCGTAAGCTTCGAATGGGCCGAGATAGTGCTTCAGACCGGTGACGAGCGCGACGTGGCGGACTGATCCTACGGGGCGCAGGGCATCGAGGAGGTTTCGCACCATCGCCGAATTGACGCGGATGTTTTCCGCCTCAGTTGGCTGCCGCAGCCAGCTTGAGATAAAAACGTGTGTCGGATCGAGGCCAGCGAGCGCATTTACCAAGCCAGCGGAATCCAGAAGATCTGCTGGGACAGGAACTGCATTCCCTTGCTGCGATGGCTTGCGAGCCAGACCCCAAACCTTCCAGCCGTCATTGTGCAGGACATCCGCCGTTGCGCTGCCGATAATACCGCTCGCGCCAACGATCAGTGCTTTCTTCGTCATGTTTGCTCCTTTGCGTCAGCCTCTGATCTAGGCTGAGAGGCCGAGATGCGCTAGAAGGCACCCTAACGGGACATAGACACCCAGAGGTAACCACTATGCGGGCAGGATCACCGGACAGCGAATGGCGCGAGGACTGCGCCCCCCGCCGTGTGCTTGAAATTTTCTCGAGCAAATGGACAAGCATGATCCTGCATGTGCTCGATACGAGACACGGGGGCCGCGCCCGCACTGGCGTACTCCAGCGTAGCCTTCCAGGGATATCGAAGAAGATGCTCACGCAAACGCTGCGCGACATGGAAGCGGACGGGCTGGTAACACGGCGCGTTTACGGGACAGTGCCGCCGGCAGTCGATTATACGCTGAGCCCACTAGGTAAGCGATTTGTGGAGCCGCTGGAGCTACTCTATGGCTGGGGTCGAGCAAATTCCGAGGCTTTGGACCAGCTCGCATTCAATCGGGGGATGGAGAGACCACCCCGCGAGAGCTCAACGCGCGATACTTCGCCTTGAAGGTATCCGGACCTGAAACCTGATCTTGCTTCGCTTCCATTCCCGATTTTTCAAGAAAGGCAAGAACTTAAACCCCAGTTCTTGGTCGCCATCTCAATCCCTGTGAATTCTAAAGACGGTTTCAGCTTCTGGCGGCAACCATTCTCAAACATCTTCTTTTGTCTGGCTGCCGAAGTCTGGATCCGCTCTATTGTAGACTTGCGAACCGTCTGAATCACAACCAGCGGCTAGATGGACCAAGCGCCTGATCGAAATTGGATGGAAACGGATGAAAGAACGGAAACTCTAAATACTACGACCGTCCGCATCACCCCCGAAATCCTCTCCTTGATTGCCGAAATCGACGAATTAAAAGCGCTTGGCGCGCGATCGGCCGGATCGCGCCAGAGCGGTTATCCAGCCTCCGGCGCGTCGCGACAATTGAGAGTGTCGGTTCCTCCACACGTATCGAAGGAGCGCGCCTCACCGATCGAGAGGTCGAAAGGTTGCTTGCAAACATTCGCCTGGGGTCCTTTACGACGCGCGACGAACAAGAGGTTGCCGGCTACGCGGAAGTGATGGAGACAATCTTCAGTGCTTACGACGCAATCTCGTTCACTGAGAACCATATCCGTCAGCTCCACCGCGACCTTCTTGCAGATTCGACCAAGGATGAACGGCATCGCGGCGCCTACAAAAAACTCTCCAACAACGTTAAAGTCCTGGGGGCTTAAACTGCGTGAGCGGCTGGGCTTCAAACGTGCCGCGGTTGCTGTTGCGCGAAAACTTGCTGTCATCATGCATAGGATGCTCAAAACCCGAGAAGCGTTTCATCCATTGGCCGGTGCTACCGCATAGGCGAAAAGCCGGCCTACCTGCCTCAGTGCCTCAACCCAATTGAGATACTGG
>NZ_JAFLMY010000093.1:0-286 GCF_017313375.1 Agrobacterium sp. Ap1 | reverse complement strand
TGGAAGCCTCCAGATCAATCTTCTCTTCACGATTTTTGCAGAACAGGCATGCGCTTCATCGAAGCGATGCAAACTTTATTTTCTTCAGAAGACAACGATGCGTTTGGCACCCTCGAAGCAAAGCTTCGCAAGGCCAAGGGCCGTCGGCCATCGTTGGCCGGCCCGTCCGGAGCGCAGCGGTAAAGCCGCGACAGCGTCAGGACACAAAATGGTGGAGCTGAGCGGGATCGAACCGCTGACCCCCTGCTTGCAAAGCAGGTGCTCTCCCAGCTGAGCTACAGCCCCA
>NZ_JAFLMY010000014.1:0-142665 GCF_017313375.1 Agrobacterium sp. Ap1 | reverse complement strand
GGCAGGGGCTGGCCCGTTACATCCTCGACAATCCTGAAACGGTAGCCGGCAAACGAGTGCTGGATTTTGCCAGCGGGTCCGGGCTGGTGGCGATTGCGGCAAAGATGGCGGGGGCAGCGCATGTGCTGGCGGCGGATATCGATCCATGGACGCGGACGGCAGTGACGCTGAATGCGGCCGAGAACGGGGTCGAGATCGGGTTCACGGGCGAGAACCAGATTGGCCTTAGGGTTGATGCCGAGGTCGTGCTTGCCGGAGATGTCTTCTACGACCGGGATTTTGCGGCGGCGCTGGTGCCGTGGTTCACGGCCTTAGCCGATGCAGGCAAGGTGGTCTTGGTCGGTGATCCGGGGCGGAGCTATCTGCCGAAGGAGCGGCTGGAGAAGCTTGCGGTTTACGAGGTGCCAGTGACGCGGGCGCTGGAGGATAGCGAGGTCAAGAAGACGACGGTCTGGCGGTTCGGGTAGGGGAGGCTTTTCTACATCGTTGCGGATTGCCCCTCATCCGCCTGCCGAGAGACGATGGCGACAACCAAATGAACTGCGGCGTGCTTGTGTCTGGATCCTCGGGGCAGGCCCGAGGATGAAGGAGGTTTTGGTTTCTGTTGGAGGCCAAAACAGGCCTCGTGCCCTGGTTACTGTATCCATTGCCATGGGAGTTATGTTTTGGGCACCTTTGCACCACCCATCGGCCGTCATCCTCAGGCTCGACCCGAGGATCCATGCACAAGCGATTACGGTGTCAGGTTCCAGACGTACCAATCCTGCCCCGCGCAGTCTCCCGCCGTGGTTGTCAAAAAACATTCCGGAGAAGCGCACGCCTATGCGGAACCTCTTTGGAATATAAAATGTGGCTCCGCATATGCGTGGCCTTCGGCTTGTCTCGGGACTTCCGGTCCCTACGGGTGATCCTCTCGCCTCGCTGCATGTGGTTTCCCACACTTGGACGGCTCAACCGAACCCGGCATGGATGCCGGGGGGAGGCTTGATAGGGAAAAGGTTGTCCCTCTCCCATGCGTTTCACCCCTTGCGCCCTTGCCGCACGTTACGGATCAGACGAAAGCGCCGGCTCCCGCCTGCCCGCGAACGTCTCGCGCAACACTCCGGCGACGGAAGCCGGGGGATTGTAGGCACGGGTCGGGAGGGCGGGGATAATGTTTTGTGTAAGGTGTTGGTTTTGTTGATGTGGAGGGCCGAAATGTCCCCGCGACGATGAGCTTGCTTATGGAAATCGGGAACACGGTAGCGCTTGTGCTTGGATCCTCGGGTCAAGCCCGAGGATGACGACAGAGAGGTGGAACCAAGTTGCCAAAAGCGAACCAACGACGCGACGTCGCCCCTTAGGTGCCATTTCGCATCCCCTATCCTCCGTCATCCTCGGGCTTGACCCGAGGATCCAAACACAAACCCTAAAATGCCGCGATTGGCTGACGAACGCGCGCCAAATCCCATGCTCGCATGGCGGGATGTGGCTACATTGTGACCGACGACTAACGCGGAGCGCTCTATACGGAGTGGACTGGGATCCCGAGAGCCTCATCGGGGAACATTGTGAAGAAACAATGCTGAAGCCGAAATCCAGCGTGAGGACAAGGCCGGTGGGCAAGACGATATGGGTGGAACGGGTCGTCCGTCTGTCGCGTTTCACCACTCATAATCATGGGAGGCGAAGGGAGCGGCGGAGATGGACGAACTTGCCGAAATCTATCGCGGGTATATCGATTGCCTGAACCGGCAGGATTGGCAAAGTCTTGGCGATTTCGTTGATGAGAATGCGGTCCATAATGGACGGCAAATCGGGCTTGCCGGTTATCGTGAGATGCTGGTGGGAGATTTTCGCGCCATTCCGGATCTGCGTTTCACCATCGACTTCCTGGTAGTCGAGGCCCCGAAAGTGGCGAGCCGATTGGTTTTCGATTGTACGCCTGCCGGCGAGCTGTTCGGCCTTCCGGTCAATGGTCGTCGTATCCGGTTTTCCGAAAACGTCTTCTACCAATTTTCCGGCGGACTGATCGCTCAGGTCTGGTCGGTCATCGACAAGGCTGCGATCGAAGTCCAGCTTGGGTGAAGATATCCGGCCTCACTTCTCCCCACGGATGACGCAGACATCCATCTCGTAACTGCAGCCGTTGATCGGCCGGAAGTTGCCGTTGGCAAGTTCTTCCGTGACGGTGATGATCTTCGCCTTGGGTGCGGGATAGGAAAGACCTGAGCGCGAGGGTTCCGAGGCATACTCGCCGACGTATATTTCGCGATAGCCGTCAGTGTAGATGATCGACGAGCCGGAGACAGTAGCGAATGAGCCGAGTGTCTGAATGGAACCTTTGTCGGGACGACTGTTTCGTGCCGATGACACTACACGGCTGGCGCCGCCCAGGCGCTGATCGGAAAACAGCTTTAGCTCGCCGCGTCGGCCATGATGCCCGTGGCCGTAATAATGGCCCCGGTAACCGGTTTCGCCGCTGTTAAAATCCGGAGAACGATCGCGCGCGGAGGCTGCAGAGGCGAAGGCGCCGGATAGCGTAAGTGCAAAAAGAACAGGTTTTATGCGATTCGCGATCATGGCGAACTCCGAGATCATGGTTAATCAAAGGTTAACATGTTCTCTGCGCCAGCGCACGTCGGCGCCCAAATCTTTGGAATTGATGGTTAATGCGCCGCGGCGATTTGTCCGAGGCTTTTCCTCTTGCAATTCACAATCGATTAAATTCACGCGACGTCGGAATTGATCTTGTCGTCTTGGAATTCCAAGATTAAACCACGCCGATGATGCAATGCACATTTTCTCGGCATGGTGCATTGCCGGGCGCCCGCCCGCTGAGACGACGCCGCGAGGTAATGATGGCGAATATAACAAATAATCGGCCTCTGTCGCCGCATCTTCAAGTTTACAAACTGATTCCCACAATGCTGATGTCGATCATCCACCGTATTACCGGTGGTGCATTGGCTGTCGGCACTGTGCTTCTTGCCTGGTGGCTGATCGCAGCCGCATCCGGCAAGCCCTATTTCGACTGGGTCAGCTGGCTGTTCGGCACCTGGATCGGGCTGCTGGTCCTGTTCGGCTATACCTGGGCTCTGATCCACCACATGCTCGGCGGTATCCGCCATTTCGTGTGGGACATGGGTCATGGTTTTGAAAAACACTTCGCGACCAAGGTGGCGGTGATCCTGCCCATCGTATCGATCTGTCTGACCGTGCTGGTCTGGATCATCGGCCTGGCCATCTGAGGAGGAAACATCATGGATATGCGTACTCCCCTCGGCAAGGTTCGTGGTCTCGGATCAGCAAAGGACGGCACCGAACATTTCTGGATGCAGCGGATGTCTGCAGTGGCACTCGTGCCGCTCGCCATCTTCTTCATCATCTTCCTGATCCGCTATGCAGGCGCTCCTTACGAGGAAGTCGTCCAGGCGCTGTCGAACCCGCTCATCGCCGTGCTGTTCGGCCTGATGATCATTGCCGGTCTCGTGCACATGCGCATCGGCGTTCAGGAAATCATCGTCGACTACGTGCATAACGAAGGCCTGAAATTCCTGGCCGTCATGCTCAATACATTTTTTGCAATGCTGATCGGTGGCCTCTGTCTTTTCGCCGTTCTGAAAATTGCGTTCGTAGGATAATCCATCATGGCATCCGTGACTCCGATAGCCCAGAACGGCAAAGCATATAATTATGTCGACCATTCCTACGACGTTATCGTCGTGGGCGCTGGCGGTGCGGGTCTTCGCGCCACACTCGGCATGGCCGAGCAGGGTTTCAAGACCGCCTGCATCACCAAGGTTTTCCCGACACGTTCCCACACGGTCGCGGCGCAGGGCGGTATTGCCGCCTCGCTGCAGAACATGACGCCGGACTCCTGGCAGTGGCACCTCTATGACACCGTCAAGGGTTCCGACTGGCTCGGCGACGTTGACGCCATGCAGTACATGGTCATGGAAGCGCCGAAAGCCGTTTACGAGCTTGAGCACTACGGCGTGCCCTTCTCGCGTAACGAGGAAGGCAAGATCTACCAGCGTCCGTTCGGCGGCCACATGCAGAACTTTGGCGCCGGCCCGCCGGTGCAGCGCACCTGCGCTGCGGCCGACCGTACCGGTCACGCCATCCTGCACACGCTTTATGGCCAGTCCCTGCGCAACAACGCGGAATTCTTCATCGAGTATTTCGCCCTCGACCTGATCATGTCCGATGACGGCAGCCGTTGCGAAGGCGTCGTTGCCTGGAACCTCGACGACGGCACGATCCATCGCTTCGCCGCCAAGATGGTGGTTCTGGCGACCGGCGGTTATGGCCGCGCCTATTTCTCGGCAACCTCTGCCCATACCTGCACCGGCGACGGTGGCGGCATGGTGGCACGCGCCGGCCTGCCCTTGCAGGACATGGAATTCGTCCAGTTCCACCCGACCGGTATCTACGGCTCCGGCTGTCTGATCACCGAAGGCGCACGCGGCGAAGGCGGTTACCTCGTGAATTCCGAGGGCGAGCGCTTCATGGAGCGGTATGCACCTTCGGCCAAGGACCTTGCCTCGCGCGACGTCGTTTCGCGCTGCATGACGATGGAAATCCGTGAAGGCCGCGGCGTCGGCAAGAACAAGGACCACATCTTCCTGCATCTCGACCATCTCGATCCGGCCGTGCTGCACGAGCGTCTCCCCGGCATTTCGGAATCGGCGAAGATCTTTGCCGGCGTCGACGTGACCCGCGAGCCGATCCCGGTTCTGCCGACGGTTCATTACAATATGGGCGGCATTCCGACCAACTATTGGGGCGAAGTGCTCAACGCCGACTCGAGCAATCCGGAACGGATCATTCCGGGCCTGATGGCTGTCGGTGAAGCAGGTTGCGCTTCGGTTCACGGTGCAAACCGCCTCGGCTCCAACTCGCTGATCGACCTCGTGGTCTTCGGCCGCGCCGCCGCAATCCGCGCCGGCCAGGTGATCGACCGCGAAGGCGCTATCCCGGCGCTCAATGTTGCTGCCTGCGACAAGATCATGGACCGCTTCGACGGCCTGCGTCACGCCAATGGCGCAACGCCGACGGCCGTGCTGCGTGACAAGATGCAGCGCACCATGCAGGACGATGCCGCCGTGTTCCGGACGCAGGAATCGCTCGAATCCGGCTGCAAGCGCATGTCGCAGATCTGGAGCGAGCTCCCCGACGTCAAGGTCACCGACCGTTCGCTGATCTGGAACTCGGATCTGGTCGAGACGCTGGAACTGCATAACCTGATGGCGAATGCGATCACCACCGTCTATGGCGCCGAGGCCCGCAAGGAAAGCCGTGGCTCCCACGCCCGCGAGGACTTCACGGAAGGCGCATTCGCCGGCCGCGACGACGTCAACTGGCGCAAGCACACGTTGGCCTGGGTCAACGAAAAGGGCGACGTCAAGCTCGATTACCGTCCGGTCCATACGGACCTGATCGCCGAAGGCATCGATCCCTACAAGATCGAGCCCAAGGCTCGCGTGTATTGATCCGGAGGGAATTGGACCATGGTTGAACTCGCTCTCCCCAAAAACTCGCAGATGTCCGAAGGCAAGGTCTGGCCGAAGCCGGAAGGCGCCACGAACGTTCGCGAATACCGCATCTATCGCTGGAGCCCGGATGACGGCAAGAACCCGAGCATCGACACGTTCTATGTCGATCTGGATGATTGCGGCCCGATGGTGCTCGACGGTCTTCTCTACATCAAGAACAAGATCGACCCGACGCTGACTCTACGCCGTTCCTGTCGCGAAGGCATTTGCGGTTCCTGCGCGATGAATATCGACGGCACGAACACGCTGGCCTGCACCAAGGGCATGGACGACATTTCCGGCACGGTCAAAGTCTATCCGCTGCCGCATATGCCGGTGGTGAAGGACCTCGTTCCGGACCTCAACAACTTCTACGCCCAGCATCGCTCGATCGAGCCGTGGCTGAAGACGGTGTCGCCGACGCCGGCCAAGGAGTGGAAGCAGAGCCATGAGGATCGCCTCAAGCTCGATGGTCTCTACGAGTGCATTCTGTGCGCCTGCTGCTCGACCTCCTGTCCGAGCTACTGGTGGAACGGCGACCGTTACCTCGGTCCGGCAGTTCTCCTGCAGGCCTATCGCTGGCTGATCGACAGCCGCGACGAAGCCAAGGGCGAGCGCCTCGACAATCTCGAGGATCCGTTCCGGCTCTATCGTTGCCACACGATCATGAACTGCGCCCAGGCTTGCCCGAAGGGTCTGAACCCGGCCAAGGCAATTGCCGAGATCAAGAAGATGATGGTCGAGCGCCGCGTCTAGTCTTTGAAAAGCCCAGGGCCGCAGCTTTCGTTGCGGCCTTTGGTTTGTCTTGCTGCCCGGTGCGCACGCCGAATTGACCGTGCAGATCGTCGCGATTATGCCGGATTGGCTGGATACCCTTGATTAACCAAGGTCGTTTACGATATTCCCGGCCAAACTGTCGTGCCCAAGTTGTAGGGCAGTGTGAAATGATCCGGACAGGAGTTTTTGATGCAGTTCAAATATGTGGCAACAGGTCTGGTACTGACCCTTGCGTTGGCTGGTTGCCAGCGGACATCCTACAGCCCTTATAGTGATCTGCCGGCGCAGCCCGCTCCGCTTCAGGCCCAGCCCGTTCAGGGTGTTCAGGGCGGTCAGCTTCCGCCTCCGGGTGGCGCTTCGCAATATCCTTCCGCACCTCAGGGTGGTCAGAACATGGCCATGGCTAACCCGAACGCGGCTGCTCCCGCCAGCGCGCTCGATGTCACCAAGGAGCAGATGGTCGGCAACTGGCGCGTTTCCAATGGCGGCGCATCCTGCGACATGTTCCTGACGCTCACCAATCTCGGCAGCGGTTCGCGCGGTGGTACCCGCGGTTGCGCCGGTGAGCTGACGGCCATGGGCTCATGGGAAGTCTCCGGCAAGATGGTTCAGTTCAAGAACCGTGCAGGCGATGTGATCGGTCGGGTCTACAAGAGCGCCGACAACCGCTTCGACGGTACCACGAATTCGGGCCAGCAGGTCAGTCTGAGCCGCTAATACTGACATAAGGGGCGTCCCTCGGTGGAACCCATTCCAGAATATACGTCGAGCGTCTGCGAAGAGCTCAAGGCTCTGGCGGCGTCCGGCGTTCTGACGCCCGACAAGGCGCAGATGGAGGTCGCTGCCAGGCTCGACCGCGTGCTCGTCGCGTTGCGCGAGGCAAAACCCGCGAAGAAGTCGAGTGCGCTTGGCTGGCTGTTTGCCCGTCGCGGCAATGGCCATGCGGAAAAGGTGCGCGGCCTTTATGTCTATGGCAGTGTCGGCCGCGGCAAGACCATGATCATGGACATGTTCTTCAAGAAGGCGCCCACGCAGAAAAAGCGGCGGGCGCATTTTCATGAGTTCATGGCCGACGTGCATAACCGCATCCACGAACAGCGGCAGAAGCTGAAGCGGGGTGAGACGAAGCAGGCCGATCCGGTGCCGCCGGTTGCCGCCGCACTTTATGCGGAAGCCGAGCTTCTGTGCTTCGATGAATTCTCCGTGACCGACATTACCGATGCGATGATCCTGGCGCGGCTTTTCACCGAGCTGTTCGATCTCGGCTGCGTGCTGGTCGCGACCTCCAATGTTGCGCCGGAAAATCTCTACAAGGACGGGCTCAATCGCGGCCTGTTTACGCCGTTTATCGGACTTCTAAGCAGCCATGTCGATGTGGTGACGCTGGACAGTCCGACCGATTACCGGATGCAGAAGAATGCCAATCTGCCCGTCTATCTGACGCCGCTCGACGGGCGTGCGGATGCGGCGATGGAGGCCGCATGGCATCAGGTCACCGATGGCGACAGGGCCGAGCCGGTCGAACTGCCGATGAAGGGGCGCAGCATTCATGTGCCTGCGGCAGTCGGGCGGGCTGCGCGTTTCTCATTCTCCGATCTTTGCGAAAAGCCGCTCGGCGCTTCGGACTATCTGGCCATCGCCGCGCGTTTCGACGTCGTCTTTGTTGATAACGTGCCGCAGCTCGGCGCGGAAAAGCGCAATGAAGTGAAGCGGTTCA
This sequence comes from Agrobacterium sp. Ap1, assembly GCF_017313375.1. Lineage (NCBI taxonomy): Bacteria > Pseudomonadati > Pseudomonadota > Alphaproteobacteria > Hyphomicrobiales > Rhizobiaceae > Agrobacterium > Agrobacterium sp. Ap1. The sequence continues at coordinate 134,655 of NZ_JAFLMY010000014.1, read as the reverse complement.
TCAATCTGGTCGATGCGCTCTACGATCATTCCGTGCGGCTTTTCATTTCGGCTGCAGTCACACCAGACGCATTGCTGACGGAGCGTAGAGGCACCGAAGGTTTCGAATTCGACCGCACGGTTTCGCGACTTTTCGAGATGAGAAGCGCGGAATATCTGTTGCTCCATAATGAGAAGCGGCAGGAAGTCTGACATATTTATGGCAGAAATTCTTACGTTCACGTAACTCAAATAGTATCTAACCGATTGAAAAATATAGTCTCAAAATAATCGTTTGCCATTTTTGGCAGATGAGGCTATCCGTGCTGCCGCAAGATGAGCCTGCGCTAACTTGCCGCAGGTCAGGATTTGAAGAGGAAGCATTTCCATGTCGCGTAAGAAGATTGCACTTATTGGTTCGGGCATGATCGGTGGCACGCTGGCGCATCTTGCCAGCCTGAAGGAGCTGGGCGACGTCGTCCTCTTCGACATCGCCGACGGCATCCCGCAGGGTAAGGGCCTCGACATCGCTCAGTCCGGTCCGGTTGAAGGCTTCAATGCGAAGCTGACCGGCGCCAGCGACTATGCTGCGATTGAAGGCGCCGACGTCTGCATCGTAACCGCCGGTGTCGCCCGCAAGCCGGGCATGAGCCGCGACGACCTGATCGGCATCAACCTCAAGGTCATGGAACAGGTCGGCGCAGGCATCAAGAAATATGCTCCGAACGCTTTCGTCATCTGCATAACCAACCCGCTCGACGCGATGGTCTGGGCGCTGCAGAAGTTCTCCGGCCTGCCGAAGAACAAGGTCGTCGGCATGGCTGGCGTTCTGGACTCGGCCCGTTTCCGTCTCTTCCTCGCCGAAGAATTCAACGTTTCCGTTCAGGACGTCACTGCATTCGTCCTCGGCGGCCATGGCGACACGATGGTGCCGCTCGCTCGCTACTCCACGGTTGCCGGCGTTCCGCTCACCGATCTCGTCAAGATGGGCTGGACGACGCAGGAAAAGCTCGACCAGATCATCCAGCGCACCCGTGACGGCGGCGCAGAGATCGTCGGCCTCCTGAAGACCGGCTCTGCCTATTACGCTCCGGCCGCCTCGGCGATCGAAATGGCTGAATCCTACCTCAAGGACAAGAAGCGCGTCCTGCCGGTCGCTGCTCACCTCTCCGGCCAGTACGGCGTCAAGGACATGTATGTCGGCGTTCCGGTCGTTCTCGGCGCCGGTGGTGTCGAGCGCATCGTCGAAGTCGAATTCAACAAGGACGAAGAAGCGGCCTTCCAGAAGTCGGTCGGTGCTGTTGCCGGTCTCTGCGAAGCCTGCATCGCCCTCGTTCCTTCGCTGAAGTAATCAGCTTCCAAAAAGTTCGGCGCTGGCTTTTGCCAGCGCTCACGTCATTCAAATAGGGATCAAGCCCCATGAATATCCATGAATACCAGGCCAAGGCTCTCTTGAAGGGTTACGGCGCACCGGTTGCCGAAGGCGTCGCGATCCTCAAGGTCGAAGAAGCCGAAGCTGCTGCCAAGCAGCTCCCAGGCCCGCTCTACGTCGTCAAGAGCCAGATCCATGCCGGCGGTCGCGGCAAGGGCAAGTTCAAGGAACTTGGGCCCGATGCCAAGGGCGGCGTTCGCCTGGCCAAGTCGATCGAGGAAGTCGTGGCTCACGCCAAGGACATGCTCGGCAACACGCTGGTAACCGCGCAGACCGGCGAAGCCGGCAAGCAGGTTAACCGCCTCTACATCGAAGACGGTGCAGACATCGACCGCGAACTTTACTGCTCGCTGCTGGTCGACCGTTCCGTCGGTCAGGTTGCTTTCGTCGTTTCGACCGAAGGCGGCATGGACATCGAAGCCGTTGCCCACGACACGCCTGAGAAGATCCACACGATCGCCATCGACCCGGAAACCGGTGTGACGGCTGACGACGTTGCCAAGATCTCCAAGGCTCTCGAACTCTCGGGTGCAGCTGCCGAAGACGCAAAGTCGCTCTTCCCGGCGCTCTACAAGGCGTTCGGCGAAAAGGACATGGCTCTTCTCGAAGTCAACCCGCTGATCGTCATGAAGGACGGACACCTGCGCGTTCTCGACGCCAAGATGTCCTTCGACGGCAACGCGCTGTTCCGCCATGACGACGTCAAGGCGCTGCGCGACGAGACCGAAGAAGACTCCAAGGAAATCGAAGCCTCCAAGTGGGATCTCGCCTACGTTGCCCTCGACGGCAATATCGGCTGCATGGTCAATGGTGCCGGTCTCGCCATGGCGACGATGGACATCATCAAGCTTTACGGCAAAGAGCCGGCAAACTTCTGTGACGTCGGCGGTGGCGCCGGCAAGGAGAAGGTCGCTGCTGCCTTCAAGATCATCACCGCTGACCCGAAGGTCGAGGGCATCCTCGTCAATATCTTCGGCGGCATCATGCGTTGCGACGTCATCGCCGAAGGCGTTGTCGCAGCTGTTCAGGAAGTCGGTCTGAAGGTTCCGCTCGTTGTTCGCCTCGAAGGCACCAATGTCGAGCTCGGCAAGAAGATCCTCAACGAATCCGGCCTTGCTATCACGGCTGCTGACGATCTGGACGATGCCGCCAAGAAGATCGTTGCGGCGATCAAAGCCTAATCTGAGGAACCTGTTACATGTCTATTCTCGTCAATAAAGACACCAAGATCCTCGTTCAGGGCCTGACCGGCAAGACCGGCACGTTCCACACAGAACAGGCGCTTGCTTACTACGGCACCAAGATGGTCGGCGGTATCCACCCGAAGAAGGGTGGCGAAACCTGGTCGTCGGGCGTCGACGGCACGGCGCTGCCGATCTTCGCTTCGGTTGCCGAAGCCAAGGAGCGCACCGGTGCTGATGCGACCGTGATCTACGTTCCGCCGGCAGGTGCTGCCGACGCGATCATCGAAGCGATCGAAGCCGAAGTTCCGTTCATCACCTGCATCACCGAGGGTATCCCGGTCATGGATATGGTGCGCGTCAAGGCAAAGCTCGACAAGTCGAAGTCGCGCCTGCTCGGCCCGAACTGCCCGGGCGTTCTGACGCCGGAAGAATGCAAGATCGGCATCATGCCGGGCTCGATCTTCCGCAAGGGTTCGGTCGGTATCGTTTCGCGCTCCGGCACGCTGACCTACGAAGCCGTATTCCAGACTTCGAACGAAGGCCTCGGCCAGACGACGGCTGTCGGCATCGGCGGCGACCCGGTCAAGGGCACCGAATTCATCGACATGCTGGAAATGTTCCTCGCTGACGAAGCCACCCAGTCGATCATCATGATCGGCGAAATCGGCGGTTCGGCTGAAGAAGATGCAGCCCAGTTCCTGATCGACGAAGCCAAGAAGGGCCGCAAGAAGCCGATGGCAGGCTTCATCGCCGGCCGTACGGCTCCGAAGGGCCGCACCATGGGTCACGCCGGCGCTGTCGTTTCCGGCGGCAAGGGCGATGCGGAATCCAAGATCGCAGCCATGGAAGCAGCAGGCATCAAGGTGTCTCCTTCCCCGGCACGCCTCGGCAAGACGCTGGTTGAAGTTCTCAAGGGCTGACGCCACATAACGGTCACTCGCCGCCGATAGACAGGCGGCGATGGACCTCAAGGTTTAGAACCCGCAGGCGGAAGCTTTTTTGCCTGCGGGTCACCCGTCAAAAGACGGTGTCGCAGCGGCGACAAGACACGACGACAGACCAGAGAATGCGGAGCCGGCGAGGTCCTCGGTTCCGACCACGTGAGGAGGCGGGCGCGGCGCCCGCAATAGGCCATGTCCCGGCAAGAAGCCAACGAGCAGTTTCTCATCACTTCGTTCCTAGATGGCGCGAACGCCGTCTATATCGAACAACTTTATGCCAATTACGAAGCCGATCCGAATTCGGTTTCGGAAGAGTGGCAGGCCTTCTTCAAGGCCCTGGCCGACAGCCCCGAAGACGTGAAGAAGGCAGCGCAGGGCGCTTCCTGGAAGCGTTCGAACTGGCCGATCGCAGCTGGTGGCGACCTTGTTTCCGCTCTCGACGGTAACTGGCCGGTGGTGGAAAAGGCGATCGAAACCAAGGTGAAGGCGAAGGCTGAAGCCGCTGCCGCTGCCAAGGGTGCAACCGTCAACGAAGCCGATGTTCATCAGGCGAGCCGCGACAGCGTGCGCGCCATCATGATGATCCGCGCCTACCGCATGCGCGGCCACCTGCATGCCAAACTCGATCCGCTCGGCATCGCAAGCCCGGTCGAGGACTACAACGAACTGTCGCCGAAGTCCTACGGCTTCGAAGAGAGCGATTACGATCGCAAGATCTTCATCGACAACGTTCTGGGCATGGAATACGCGACCGTTCGCGAGATGATCGCGATCCTCGAGCGCACCTATTGCTCGACGATCGGCGTCGAGTTCATGCATATGTCGAGCCCGGAAGAAAAGGCCTGGATCCAGGAACGGATCGAAGGTCCGGACAAGGGCGTCGCCTTTACCCCGGAAGGCAAGAAGGCCATTCTTTCGAAGCTGATCGAAGGTGAAGGCTACGAGCAGTTCCTCGACGTCAAGTTCAAGGGCACCAAGCGTTTCGGCCTCGATGGCGGAGAAGCACTGATCCCGGCACTCGAACAGATCATTAAGCGCGGCGGCCAGCTGGGTCTTGAAGAAGTCATCGTTGGCATGGCCCACCGCGGCCGTCTGAACGTTCTGACCAACGTCATGGGCAAGCCGCACCGCGCCGTGTTCCACGAGTTCAAGGGCGGTTCGTTCAAGCCTGACGAAGTCGAAGGTTCGGGCGACGTGAAGTACCACCTCGGTGCCTCTTCCGACCGCGAATTCGACGGCAACAAGGTTCACCTGTCGCTGACCGCAAACCCGTCCCACCTCGAGATCGTCAACCCGGTCGTGATGGGCAAGGCCCGCGCCAAGCAGGACATGCTGGCCAAGGTCTGGGAAAAGGACAACATCATCCCGCTCTCCGAGCGCTCCAAGGTTCTGCCACTGCTTCTGCACGGCGATGCGGCCTTTGCGGGCCAGGGCGTGGTTGCCGAAATCCTCGGCCTGTCGGGTCTGCGCGGTCACCGCGTTGCCGGTACGATGCACGTCATCATCAACAACCAGATCGGCTTCACCACCAATCCTGGCTTCTCGCGTTCGTCGCCTTATCCGTCGGACGTTGCCAAGATGATCGAAGCGCCGATCTTCCACGTCAACGGCGACGATCCGGAAGCGGTCACCTATGCCGCCAAGGTTGCGACCGAATACCGGATGAAGTTCCACAAGCCGGTCGTGCTTGACATGTTCTGCTACCGCCGCTTCGGCCATAACGAAGGCGATGAGCCGGCGTTCACCCAGCCGAAGATGTACAAGGTCATCCGCGCCCACAAGGCCGTGGCCGAGATCTATGCCGAACGTCTGGTCGGCGAAGGCGTGATCACCGACGCCGAATTCGACAAGATGAAGGCCGACTGGCGCGCCCATCTCGACGCCGAGTTCGAAGCCGGCCAGGCCTACAAGCCGAACAAGGCCGACTGGCTGGACGGCCAGTGGTCAGGTCTGCGTTCCGCCGACGATGCCGACGAGCAGCGTCGCGGCAAGACCTCGATGCCGATGAAGAGCCTCAAGGAAATCGGCCGCAAGCTGTCGACCATTCCGGAAGGTTTCAACGCGCACCGCACGATCAAGCGCTTCATGGAAAACCGCGCACAGATGGTCGAGACCGGCGAAGGCCTCGACTGGGCGATGGCGGAAGCCTTTGCTTTCGGTTCGCTCTGCGTCGAAGGCACGAAGATCCGTCTGTCCGGCCAGGATTGCGAACGCGGCACCTTCTCGCAGCGTCACTCGGTTCTCTACGATCAGGACACCGAAGAACGCTACATCCCGCTTGCCAATCTGCAGCCGGGCCAGGGCAAGTATGAAGTGATCAACTCCATGCTGTCGGAAGAAGCCGTGCTCGGCTTCGAATACGGTTACTCGCTGGCCCGTCCAAACGCGCTGACCCTCTGGGAAGCCCAGTTCGGCGACTTTGCCAACGGTGCGCAGGTGGTGTTCGACCAGTTCATCTCGTCTGGCGAACGCAAGTGGCTGCGCATGTCCGGTCTCGTCTGCCTTCTGCCGCACGGCTATGAAGGTCAGGGCCCGGAACATTCGTCGGCTCGCCTGGAACGCTTCCTGCAGCTCTGCGCGGAAGACAACATGCAGGTTGCCAACGTCACGACACCTGCCAACTACTTCCACATCCTGCGCCGCCAGGTGAAGCGCGACTTCCGCAAGCCGCTGATCCTGATGACGCCGAAGTCCTTGCTGCGCCACAAGCGTGCAACCTCGACGCTTGCGGAACTGGCGGGCGAAAGCTCGTTCCACCGCCTGTTGTGGGACGATGCCGAAGTCATCAAGGACGGCCCGATCAAGCTGCAGAAGGATGCCAAGATCCGTCGCGTCGTGATGTGCTCCGGCAAGGTTTATTACGACCTTCTCGAAGAGCGCGAAAAGCGCGGCATCGACGATGTCTACCTGCTGCGTATCGAACAGCTCTACCCGTTCCCGGCCAAGGCTCTGATCAACGAGCTGTCGCGCTTCAAGAACGCGGAAATGGTCTGGTGCCAGGAAGAGCCGAAGAACATGGGCGCCTGGTCGTTCATCGACCCTTACCTGGAATGGGTTCTGGCGCATATCGATGCCAAGTATCAGCGCGTCCGCTACACGGGCCGTCCGGCAGCAGCATCGCCGGCGACCGGCCTGATGTCGAAGCATCTGGCACAGCTGGAAGCCTTCCTCGAAGACGCTCTCGGCGGCTGATTTTTCAGCCGTCTCCCCTAATTTGTTCGAAACGAATCTTGAGAAAAACGGAAACAGATCATGGCAACCGAAATCCGCGTTCCAACCCTCGGCGAGTCCGTCAGCGAGGCGACCGTCGGCACCTGGTTCAAGAAGGTCGGCGATACGGTCAAGGCCGATGAGCCGCTGGTCGAACTGGAAACCGACAAGGTTACCGTCGAAGTTCCAGCCCCGGCTTCCGGCGTGTTGACCGAAATCGTTGCGCAGAACGGTGAGACTGTCGGTCTCGACGCGCTGCTCGGCCAGATCGCAGAAGGCGCTGTTGGCACTGCTGCTGCCGCTCCTGCTGCAAAGCCTGCAGAAGCTGCACCGGCCCCGGCTGCCGCTGCACCGGCCGCTGCTGCTCCTGCTGCCGCATCGTCGATGCCGGCTGCACCGTCTGCTGCCAAGGTTGCTGCCGACAACAACATCTCGACTGCCGATATCGACGGTTCGGGCAAGCGCGGCCAGGTTCTGAAGGGCGACGTTCTCGCCGCCATCGCCAAGGGCCCGTCCGCTCCGGCCCCGGCTGCCGTTCCGGCTGCTCCGCGCGCGGTTTCCTCGGCCGAGGATGCGCCTCGCGAAGAGCGCGTGAAGATGACCCGTCTGCGCCAGACGATCGCCAAGCGTCTCAAGGATGCACAGAACACCGCCGCCATGCTGACCACCTATAACGAGGTGGACATGAAGGCGGTGATGGACCTGCGCAACCGCTACAAGGACGTGTTCGAGAAGAAGCACGGTGTGAAGCTCGGCTTCATGGGCTTCTTCACCAAGGCCGTGACCCACGCGCTGAAGGAACTGCCGGCTGTCAACGCCGAGATCGACGGCACCGACATCATCTACAAGAACTACTGCCACGTCGGCATGGCCGTCGGTACCGACAAGGGTCTCGTCGTTCCGGTCATCCGTGACGCCGACCAGCGCTCGATCGCCGGCGTCGAAAAGGAACTCGGTCGTCTCGCAAAGGCTGCTCGTGACGGTTCGCTTTCCATGGCCGACATGCAGGGCGGCACGTTCACCATCACCAATGGTGGCGTCTACGGTTCGCTGATGTCCTCGCCGATCCTGAACGCCCCGCAGTCGGGTATTCTCGGCATGCACAAGATCCAGGAGCGTCCGGTCGTCGTCGGTGGCCAGATCGTCATCCGCCCGATGATGTATCTCGCTCTGTCCTACGATCACCGCATCGTCGACGGCAAGGAAGCGGTCACCTTCCTCGTTCGCGTCAAGGAAAGCCTGGAAGATCCGGAACGTCTGGTTCTCGATCTCTAAGACTTCAAGCCTTACATCCTGAACTAAGGAGAGCAGCATGGAACCCGCTTCGGCAAATGCAACCCATCTTGTGGTCGTGCTTTGTCTGAGTGTGGTCCTGCTGCTCTTTCATATTCTGCTGCAGGGATTTCTCGCCACGCGTGAACTGGGTTCCAAATGGAATGCCGGACCACGCGACGAGGATATTGCACCGAAGAATGCGGCGGCGGGGCGTGCTGCGCGCGCCTCGAAGAACTATCAGGAAACCTATCCGGCCTTTATCGGCCTGCTTCTCGGGCTTGCCTTTATCGGCGACCCGACCGGACTTGGCATCGGTGGCGCCTGGGTGTGGCTGATCGCGCGGATTGCCTATGTTCCGCTCTATCTGGCGGGCATTCCCTATGTCCGCTCGATGGTCTGGCTATTGAGCCTTGCCGGACTGCTGATCATGATGGCCGCGCTGCTGCTCTGAGGGATATTCAACATGCATGCCTATATGATCGAACTGATCTCGCTGATGGCGATCTTCTCCTTTGCGATCGTCTCGCCGGGGGCGGATCTTGCCATGGTGATGCGACAGGCGCTGGTCCATGGCCGCCGGCAGGCGATCATCACCAGCTTCGGCATCGGCACGGCACTGATGTTCCATGTCAGCTACACGATCCTCGGTCTCGGATTGATCATTTCGCAGTCGGTCTATCTGTTCAACATCGTTAAATGGCTGGGTGTCGCCTATCTGGTCTATATCGGTGTGAAGGCGCTGAAGGCGGGCAGGACCGAGATCAGCGTTCCAGCGGATGGGCAGGTTGATGGCGTCAAGCGGGGCCAGTCGGCGCTAAAGGCATTCACGCTCGGCTTTGCCGCGAACGCCCTCAACCCGAAGCCGGTCTTCTTCTTCTTGTCGATCTTCTCGACCGTCGTTGGCGCCCATACGCCGATGGCGATCAAGTTCGGCTACGGGCTGGTGATGGCGACCTGCCTGATCATCTGGTTCGTCGGCGTCAGCACATTCATGACGACGCCGCGCATGCGGGCGGCGTTTTCGCGTGCCAGCAAGTGGATCGACCGGACCAGCGGTGTGGTGTTCATCGCGCTCGGAATCAAACTCGCAACTGAAAAAGCGGCCTGAGGGCCATTCTCGAAACGCTGGCGGGAATGAGCCTGCCAAAACCAGAAATCAGGAATTAGAACATGGCTTATGATGTCGTCGTTATCGGTAGTGGCCCGGGCGGTTATGTCTGCGCAATCAAGGCAGCACAGCTCGGCCTGAAGGTCGCGGTCGTCGAAAAACGCGCCACCTATGGCGGCACCTGCCTGAATGTCGGCTGCATTCCGTCGAAGGCTCTTCTGCATGCTTCGGAAATGTTCCACCAGGTCGCCCATGGCGTCGATACGCTGGGTGTGGAAGTTGCTGCGCCTACGCTGAACCTCACCAAGATGATGGCTCACAAGGATGCGACCATCAAGTCGAACACCGATGGCGTCGCCTTCCTGTTCAAGAAGAACAAGATCGACGGCTTTATCGGCACCGGCAAGATCGTTGCGGCTGGTAAGGTTTCCGTTACGGGTGAAGACGGCAAGGTGCAGGAACTGGAGACGAAGAACATCGTCATCGCCACCGGTTCCGACGTTGCTGGCATTCCGGGCGTCAATGTCGAGATCGACGAGAAGGTCATCGTGTCCTCGACCGGCGCGATTTCACTGGAAAAGGTTCCGCAGAACCTGATCGTGGTCGGCGGCGGTGTCATCGGTCTGGAACTCGGTTCGGTGTGGATGCGTCTCGGCTCCAAGGTTACCGTGATCGAATATCTCGACAAGCTGCTCGGCGCCATGGATGCCGACGTGTCGAAGCAGTTCCAGCGGATGATCGCCAAGCAGGGCATGGATATCCGTACCGAAGCAAAGGTTACGGCCGTCGAAAAGACTGCTACCGGCGCCAAGGTCACCTACGAGCCGGTCAAGGGTGGCGATGCGGTTAACGTTGAGGCAGACGTCGTGCTGATCTCCACCGGCCGCAAGCCTTACACTGAAGGCCTGGGCCTTGAAGCTGCAGGCGTCGTGCTCGACAATCGTGGTCGCGTCGAAATCGATGGTGGCTTCAAGACCAATGTTGCCGGCATCTATGCGATCGGCGACGTGGTGAAGGGCCCGATGCTGGCGCACAAGGCCGAAGACGAGGGCGTTGCTCTCGCCGAAATCCTGTCCGGCCAGCATGGTCACGTGAACTATGACGTCATTCCGGGTGTCGTCTACACCCAGCCGGAAGTCGCCTCCGTCGGCAAGACTGAAGAGGAACTGAAGGCTGCAGGCATCGCCTACAAGGTCGGCAAGTTCCCGTTCACCGCCAACGGCCGTGCGCGCGCCATGCTGGCGACCGACGGTTTCGTCAAGATCCTCGCCGACAAGGAAACCGACCGGGTTCTCGGCGGTCACATCGTCGGCTTCGGCGCCGGCGAGATGATCCATGAGATCACCGTGCTGATGGAATTCTCCGGTTCGTCGGAAGATCTCGGCCGCACCTGCCACGCACACCCGACCATGTCGGAAGCCGTCAAGGAAGCCGCTCTTTCGACCTTTGCCAAGCCGATCCATATGTAATCGGTGCGAATAATTCGAGATGAGAAAGGCGGGATTTCGGTCCCGCCTTTTTCTTTTCCTCATCTGTCCTAAACTTCCTGTCTTATTGCTCTCTCAGGAAAGTGACGGACATGAAGACCGCATTCTCTCTGTCGCAGCGCATCCTGCACTGGCTGATGGCCGTGCTGATCCTGTTCAATCTCCTGTTTTCTGATGCGATGACGGCATTCGGGGAACTCTATTTCGGCGACAAGCCGATCCCGCCCGAGATCATGACGTCCGCCAATATCCATGCCTATGTAGGGATTGCGATACTGGCGCTGGCCCTGACCCGGCTCTGTCTTCGCATAGCGCTCGGCGCTCCGCCGCATCCGGAAGCGGAGCCTGCCTTTTCGCGCGTCGTGGCGACGATCACGCATTGGTCGCTCTACGCGATGTTCATCATCATGCCGCTTGCCGGGATCGGGGCCTTCTATTTCAAGAACAGCATGGCGGCATTCGCCCATATCGGCTGGATGAAAACGGCCCTGTGGGTGCTGATCTGTCTGCACATACTCGGCGTGCTGGTGCATCAGTTCTATTGGAAGACCAATATCCTGCGCCGGATGACGAGCGGGCGGTCGTGATTTGGAAGTTCGGCAGCCTCGAGTCTACAGACACCGTCTTCGATCTCATCGGAGGATCTGGACATGATCGCAGATGGTCAGATCGCAGGCGTGACTTTGAAGCCCTGTTTTCTGAATAGCTCGACTAGGCCGTCGTCCCCTTGGACATGAAGCGCACCAACGGCGATAAAGGCGTTGCCGTCCTGCAGGAATGGCTTGGCTCTGTCCGCCATGGTGTGGTTTCGCCGGGTGATGACCTCGTCTTCGAATTCCGCGAAACTGTCAGCCGCCATCGTCGTGTCGTTTTGGGAAAGCCATCTCAAAAGCGGTGCTAGTGGTCTGATATCACCGCTTAAATAGAGCCTGAGCATTGTCTCATCGATGTTCGCGAACTGCTCGGGATGGGCGATAGCAGAGATGAGGTTCTTTACCTGAGCTTCAAGCGACATCTTGTTCAGAGCGCCGTATTGCTCCTCCAGTGTCTCCAGACCTTTCAGGGGTATGTTGTTCTCGATGGCATCAAGTGCCAGCTGCTGATCCAGAACCGGTGTTCTGTCTTTGGCGCGTGATTGCTCACAGGCCGAGGCAACGATGCTGGTGACCATCCAGGGTCTCAGATAGTTTACTGCCGAAAGCGGTGCGCCCCTCGCCGTCAGGGCCGTATCGACGACGCCGCGCTGCTCTGGAGTCAGAAAATCTTCGATGCGCTTGCCAGCGGGCATCATCATCATATCCGGCTTGGTGAAGGCCAGAAGGCGGGCCTTGCCGAGTTCCAGCAGCTGGTCGGATTCCAGGACAATGACCTTGGCCTTAAGATGCGCCTTCTTGACGGTGTGGGGTAGTTTGATCACCCGCGGATCCGACACGTGCATCGTGCCGAACAGGTAGGACGGTTTGACGCCGCGTTTCTCGATCTTCCAGAAGAGGCCTCGCGCATTCGGTATCTTGCGGCCTTCGGCAAGAATCTGGTCGTAAGTCTTGCGGTCCTCGCGTTTCATTTTCGCGAGGAGATCGATCCCGCCGCATGATACCGGCTCGGCGTTGGCAATAGCGGACAGGCCAAGAAGAAGGCAGAGACTGGCGGCCAGGAAAACAAGGTTACGATGCAATATATGTGCGAACATGGGAACCGTCGAAAGAGCTGCTAATATCGCTTTCAGGCTCCGAACCATCGTAGAGTTTTCCAGCCGGTGCAATGACCAAATCTCACTGCTCCGGGCCGAGCGTCAAAAAGCATCTAGTCGGCTTTCGATAGGGTGAAACCCTGTTTGCGCAGAAGTTCCACCAAGCCGTCCTTGCCGGGCAAATGGAGGGCGCCGACGGCCATGAAGACATTGCCTTCGCTGAGGATAGGTGCTGCGCGTTCGGCCATGAGGTGGTTGCGCTTGGTGACGATCAGTTCCTCGAACTCCGTATAACCGGCATTGTCGCTCCCATCAGGTGCGACCTGCTTCAGGAAAGGCATGGTGAAGCCGATCTCGCCAGTGAGATAAAGCTGCGTCATCGTCTCGAAGACGTCATCCATTTTCGGGCCGAGCTTGATCGTTTCGACCAGCGATTTCAGGTGCATCTCGGTCGGGATCGAGGCCATGGCGGTGAGCTGTTCGGCGAGCGTTTCCAGGCCTTTGACCGGTTTTCCCTCGGCTGCGGCATCGAGTGCGATGCGCTTGTCGAGAAAGGCGGTGTTTCCCTTGCGGGCGAGTTCGCAGGCCGGCAGCGATACAAGCGACATCAGCATCCAGGGCTGCATGCGAGAGACGGTCGCCAGCGGAACGCCGCGCTTCTTCAATCCTTCTTCGAGCACGGCAAGATCATCCGGCTTCATCAGCTTTTCGATCGTATTACCGTTGGTCAGCATGGTCAGTTCCGGCTTGGCGAGAATGCCGGCCATGGCCTTTTTGTCATCAAGGATCTCGTTGGATTCGATGATAATAGTCTTGGCATCGGCGAGCGCCTTGTCGGCTCCGGGCGGCATTTTGAGGACGCGTGGATCGGTGACATGCATGGTGCCGAGCAGATATGAGGTGGCGACGCCCGGCTTTTCTATTCTCCAGAAAATTCCCTTGGCGTTCGGGACCGTTTCGGCTTCCGCAAGCGCCTTGGCATAAGCATCCGGATTTTCTGATCTCATCTCGTCGACGAGATTAACGCCATGGCAGGCTTCTTCCTGTGCATCGGCGGATGACAACATGCCGAGGATGAGGATCAGCGAGGCGAGGGCCGCGACATGCAGCAATGCGAGCAGCCAGAGCGCAAAACCCTGCAGGCGTTCGAAAAGGGGGCTGTCGAGGAATGAGGAATTCATGTCACGGATCCGGATTAATCGGTCCAAAACGTATCATCGCGGCTTCGACAGTTGCTTAACGGGATTGGTTACCGATTGGTTCACAGGCCCCGGCCTTAAGCGCGAGGATGGGCGCGGTCATAAACCTCAAGCAGGCGCGAGGTATCGACGCCGGTATAGACCTGCGTCGTCGACAGGCTGGCATGGCCGAGCAGTTCCTGGATGGTGCGCAGGTCGCCGCCGCCGGCAAGCAGATGTGTCGCGAAGGAGTGGCGCAACGCGTGGGGCGTTGCCGTATCCGGCAGGCCAAAGGCGCTTCTCAATTTCTGCATCTGGCGCTGGATGATTGCCGGCTGTAGCGGGCCGCCACGCGCACCACGGAAGAGAGGCTTTTCGTCGGTCAGATGATAGGGGCAGATATCGCGGTAACGGGTGACGGCATCCGCCACGGCGGCAAGAAGCGGCACGATGCGGGTCTTGCCGCCCTTGCCCTTGATGCGCAGCGTTGTCGTGCCGGGTTCGATCTCGCCGGGAAGAAGCCCGAGTGCTTCGGAAATGCGCAGGCCACAGCCATAGAGAAGCGCCAGGACAGCGGCATCGCGTGCGGCGATCCAGGGCTCGTCCTGGAGCTGGGTTTCGGTCGTGGTGAGGCTTGTCGCCTGCCGGTCGCTCAGCGGTTTGGGGAGCGATTTCGGCTGTTTCGGTGCTCGGATTGCACCGGCTGCTGCGGCATTCACCAGTCCCTGACGCTCCATGTAGCTCAGGAAGGAACGGAGGCCTGCAAGGTGGCGGCCGAGCGAGCGGGAGCCTGAACCATCACGGCGACGGGCGGCGAGAAACGAACGCAGGTCTGCCGGGCGGAGCGTGTGGATGTCGGAAATCGCCGGCGGGCCGGCGAGATGACCGGTCAGGAAGGTAAGGAATTGCCGCGTGTCGCGCTCATAGGCATCGAGCGTGTTGGGCGACAGCCGGCGCTCGCTTTTCAGGCTTTCCAGCCATTCGTGGCGCTTGGCGGCGAGATCGGGCGCGGCGATGATCAGCAGTTCGTTCAAGCGTCTCGACCGTTGATTTTGGTGGAAAGGAGCACCAGATTGCTACCGACAGCGTTACGGAAATACTAAGCCTGCGCCGTCTGCCAAAGTTTTATCATACAGGGCTGCCACAAGGTTGCCCTGCGCAAGGAGTTTGTATGGCCCGCCGTGACAATTCGACGACCTTCAGTCAATTCGCGGAGACCATCACACTCAACTCCCGCGGCCGGCCGGGGCATATCGTCGATACGCTGATCGGTGAGCGCGGCCAGAGGATCGTCGGCAGCCCGTTCTGGCCGGTGATGCGGCCATTTCTCTACACGCTGCTGCGATACGGAAAAGCCATCGAATTCGCCGACGACGTTGCGCCGAAAAGCGGTTTCCAGTGCTTTGAATATATGAGCGATCTGCTGAAGCTGCAGATCGAAGCGCGCAACGTCGAACGTATTCCTGAAAAGGGCGGCTTCATTCTGGTCAGCAATCATCCGACCGGGATCGCCGATGGTGTTGCGGTGTTCGACCTGTTGAAGGCAAAGCGGCCGGACCTGATGGTGTTTGCCAATCGCGATGCTGTGCGCGTCAATCCGCGCTTTGCCGAGATGATTATCCCGGTCGAATGGCGCGAGGAATATAAAAGCAAGCTGAAGACCCGCGAGACGCTGATCCTGACAAACAAGGCGGTCGAGGACGGCAAGGTGATGGTGCTGTTTCCATCCGGCCGCATCGCCTATTGGGCGGATGGCAAGCTCAACGAGCGGCCGTGGAAGACATCAGCCGTCAGCCTGGCGCGCAAATACAATCTGCCGATCCTGCCGATCCATATCACGGCGCGCAATTCCGGCCTGTTCTACTGGTTCGCCAAGTGGTCGACCGAGCTGCGCGACATGACGGTGTTCTACGAGCTGCTCAACAAAAAGGGCAACCGGTTCGATTTCACCGTGGGTCACATGATCCAGCCGGAGGAGCTGGAGGGTGATCCGGCGGAAGTGACCAAGGCACTGGAGAATCATACGGTTTTCGACCTGGCCAGGGATGGTGATGCCCGTTTCGAGTTCCAGACGGTACCGGCTCTTGCCGCCACGGCCTGATTTTCTTCATCTGACTGTTCACTTTTGTTCCGTCTTTCGGCATGGTGCGCCGCGCATGGGCAAGGATTCTTCTGACATGATGGCTTCGCTGTTCGGTGACGCGCTTTTGCCGTCGCCGAAACCGGTTCGCGTCGTGCCGGTTCTGGTGCCGCTGCCGGTTCCAGTTGCCTATAGTTATGCAGTGCCTGAGGGCATGCATGTCGAGCCGGGTTCCGTCGTACAGGTACCGGTCGGGCCGAGGCAGGTGATCGGCGTCGTCTGGGACGGCGAGAACGACGAACGTCTCGATCCCAAGAAGCTTCGGCCGATCACGCTCGTGTTCGATTGCCCGCCTTTGTCGAAGGACATGCGCGATTTCGTCGACTGGGTGTCTGCCTATACATTGTCTCCGCCCGGCCTTGTCGCCCGCATGGCGATCCGCGCACCGGCTGCACTCGATCCCGAGCCGATGGTGGAGGGCCTGCGTTACCTTGGCGGCGAGCCGGATCGGCTGACCCCGGCCAGAACGCGTGTGCTCGATCTGGCAAAGGAGCAGGACGTGCCGTGGACCCGCAGCGGCATGGCGCATGCTGCCGGCGTGTCGCTCAGCGTCATCGACGGGCTGATCAAGCAGGGAATGTTCGATACGATCTTCCTGCCCCCGCCGCCTGTCGTGGCGCGACCGGAGCCCGATTATATTGCGCCGCGTATCGAGGGACCGCAGAAGGAAGCTGCGCGGGAAATTGTCGCCTCCATCCGTGAGGGCGGGTTTGCCGCTTCGCTGATCGATGGAGTTACCGGATCAGGCAAGACGGAGGTCTATTTCGAGGCCGTGGCCGAGACTTTGCGGCGCGGCAAGCAGGTGATGATCCTTCTGCCCGAAATCGCGTTGACCCCCGCATTCCTTGAGCGTTTCGAGCAGCGATTCGGGGCCAAGCCTGCCGAGTGGCATTCCGATCTTTCCCCGCGTATGCGCGAAAAGGTCTGGCGCGGCGTGGTGACGGGTGAGGTGAGGGTGGTTGCCGGTGCCCGCTCGGCGCTGTTTCTGCCATTCGAAGAGCTTGGCCTCATCATTGTCGATGAAGAGCATGACCCTGCCTACAAGCAGGAAGATCGTGTTTTCTACAATGCCCGCGACATGGCGGTGGTGAGGGCCAGAATCGGCGATTTTCCGGTCGTGCTGGTATCCGCCACGCCATCGGTGGAAAGCCAAGTCAACGGATTGTCGGGACGTTACAATCTGGTGCAGCTGCCGACGCGTTTCGGCGATGCGGCGTTGCCCGACCTGCATCTGATCGACATGCGCCGGCATCCGCCCGAGCGCGGCGGGTTTCTGTCGCCGCTGCTTTTGAGGGCGATGGCGCGGACGCTGGAGAAAAAGGAACAGTCGCTGCTGTTTCTCAATCGTCGCGGTTATGCGCCGCTGACGCTCTGCAGGGTCTGCGGCCACCGGTTCCAGTGCCCGCAATGTTCGAGCTGGCTGGTCGAGCACCGGTTCAGAAACCAGATCCAGTGCCATCAATGCGGTTATCACCAGCCGACGCCGGAAGCCTGCCCGGAATGCGGCACGCTCGATCATCTGGTTGCCTGCGGTCCCGGCGTTGAACGTATCGCCGAAGAGGTCGAGAAGCATTTTCCCGATGCGCGCACGATCGTCATGTCTTCCGACATTCTCGGCGGCGTGAAGCGCATGCGGCTGGAGCTTGAAGCGATCGCCAAGGGCGATGTCGATATCGTCATCGGCACCCAGCTTGTCGCCAAGGGGCACAACTTTCCGCTGATGACACTGGTCGGCATCGTCGATGCGGATCTCGGCCTGTCGAACGGTGACCCGCGGGCGGCCGAGCGGACATTCCAGCTGCTCAGCCAGGTGACAGGGCGCGCCGGGCGTACGGGCCTGAAGAGCCATGGCCTGATCCAGACATTCCAGCCGATGCATCCGGTGATGCAAGCGATTGTCTCGGGTGATTCCACCGCGTTTTACGAGCGCGAGATCAATGAGCGTGAGAAGGCGCTTTTGCCGCCGTTCGGGCGGCTGGCATCGCTGATCGTTTCTGCCGACACGCGGGCCGACGCGGAAAACCATGCCCGCGGGTTGCGCGCCGCCGCCCCACATGTTTCCGGCATTGCTGTGCTCGGGCCGGCCGAAGCGCCGATCGCGCTCGTTCGTGGTCGTTATCGCTTCCGCCTGCTGGTTCATGGGCGGCGGAATTCCGACATGCAGGCATTTTTGAAATCGATGCTTAGCAACGGCCCCAAGGCACGCGGAACCGTGCAGGTCCAGCTTGACGTCGACCCGCAGAGTTTTCTCTAGCCTGCCGGTTTTGACGCTTCTCGCATCTTTCATAAAATGCGATGCATGCGTTATTAGGACCAATCTTTGCGACTTGTTTACCCTGTTGGCTAGAATCAGTGCGATTCGAGGGGTGCGACGGCATGGAATTCTACTTCCCAACTGAACTGAACGAACAGATCGCTTTTCTCGGCTGTGCCGTAACGGCGTTGCTTGGCCTATTCATCTTTCTGCTTCCCGGCTCCTGCCTGCGTCTCTCCGCCTTTCAGATCGGAGAGATCAGGCCGGAGGGGTATGGCTCGGTCAGGGCCGCGGGCGCTCGCTACATCGGTCTTGGCGTTTTGCCGATCCTGCTTGCACAGGAATGGTTCTATATGGCGACCGGGGTGGTGCTTGCGCTTGGCGCGCTGGGCCGACTGGTTTCGATCTTCGTGGATCGCGGCGTAACGCCGCAGAATATTGCGTTTTTTCTACTTGAGGGTGTACTGTCTCTCGCGCCGCTCGCCTACGTGTTTGGCTACATCTAATGTCGCATATCGCCGCGCCCGAATGCCGATGGCCCGGATTTGCTGGCGAAAGCCGCAAATAATCTCTGCATCGCCTTGTGGGTGCGGCTTTTTCGGCGTCTCGGCGTGTTGCGAGTCCCTACATCCTATGCTAGACGAACCGCGAACGTCGGAAACGGCGAGCGGAGGCTCTGCGGGTTCTGATGGAAATTCAATAAATTTCAAGGTCTTGTCCGATCGTCATTTTCGGACTTGGTGCTTGGGGTGTAATTCAGGGAAACTATGCCTGTGGCCGAGACATCCCCGCTTATTTCCGGTGTCGCGGAGCGTTACGCTCTGTCGCTATTCGAGCTTGCATCGGAGACCGGTTCGATTGATGCCGTCGGTGCCGATCTTGATCGGTTCCAAGCGCTGATGGACGAAAGTGAAGACTTGCGGCGCCTCGTGGCGAGCCCGGTCTTTTCTGCAGATGAGCAGCAGAAGGCGGTCAGCGCCATTGCTGCAAAGGCCGGTCTTTCTGTGACCGTTTTGAATTTCCTCAAAGTTGTGGCTGGCAATCGCCGCCTCTTCGCTCTGCCGGGCATGATCCGCGCCTATCGCGCGATCGCTGCTGAGCATCGCGGTGAAATTTCCGCCGAAGTCACTTCGGCTCATGCGTTGACTGCAACGCAGGAAAAAGAACTTAAGTCGGCGCTGAAGGGCGTAACCGGCAAGGACGTAACCATCGCCGTTACGATCGATCCGTCGATCCTCGGCGGCCTCATCGTCAAGGTCGGTTCGCGTCAAATCGATACGTCCCTTCGCACCAAACTTTCCACCCTTAAGCTTGCATTGAAAGAGGTCGGCTGATGGATATCCGTGCAGCGGAAATTTCCGCAATTCTCAAGGACCAGATCAAGAATTTCGGCCAGGATGCCGAAGTTTCGGAAGTCGGCCAGGTTCTTTCCGTTGGTGACGGCATCGCCCGCGTCTACGGTCTCGACAACGTGCAGGCTGGTGAAATGGTCGAGTTTCCGGGCGGGATCCGGGGCATGGCTCTGAACCTCGAATCCGACAATGTCGGCGTGGTTATCTTTGGTTCCGACCGTTCGATCAAAGAAGGCGACACCGTCAAGCGGACCGGCGCCATCGTTGACGTTCCGGTTGGTCCGGAACTGCTCGGCCGCGTCGTTGACGCGCTCGGCAACCCGATCGACGGCAAGGGCCCGATCAACGCGACCCGTCGTTCGCGCGTCGACGTCAAGGCTCCCGGTATCATTCCGCGCAAGTCGGTTCATGAGCCGATGTCGACCGGCCTCAAGGCCATCGATGCCCTGATCCCGGTTGGCCGCGGCCAGCGCGAACTCGTCATCGGCGACCGCCAGACCGGCAAGACCGCCATCATTCTCGACGCGTTCCTGAACCAGAAGCCGATCCACGACAACGGTCCGGAAAACGACAAGCTGTTCTGCGTGTACGTTGCTATCGGCCAGAAGCGTTCGACCGTTGCCCAGTTCGTCAAGGTTCTCGAAGAACGCGGCGCACTTCAATACTCGATCGTTATCGCTGCTACCGCTTCGGACCCGGCTCCGATGCAGTATCTCGCACCGTTTGCCGGTGCTGCCATGGGCGAATATTTCCGCGACAACAGCCAGCACGCGCTGATCGCTTATGACGACCTTTCCAAGCAGGCCGTCGCCTACCGTCAGATGTCTCTGCTTCTGCGTCGTCCTCCGGGCCGCGAAGCTTATCCGGGCGACGTTTTCTATCTGCACTCGCGTCTTCTCGAGCGCGCTGCCAAGCTCTCCGACGAGCGCGGCGCCGGTTCGCTGACGGCTCTGCCGGTCATCGAAACCCAGGGTAACGACGTTTCGGCCTTCATTCCGACCAACGTGATCTCGATCACCGACGGCCAGATCTTCCTCGAAACCGACCTGTTCTACCAGGGCATCCGTCCGGCCGTTAACGTCGGTCTGTCGGTTTCCCGTGTTGGCTCGGCCGCTCAGGTCAAGGCGATGAAGCAGGTTGCCGGTTCGATCAAGGGCGAGCTTGCCCAGTATCGCGAAATGGCCGCGTTCGCGCAGTTCGGTTCCGACCTCGATGCCTCGACGCAGCGCCTCTTGAACCGCGGTGCACGTCTGACGGAACTCCTGAAGCAGCCGCAGTTCTCGCCGCTCAAGACGGAAGAACAGGTTGCGGTGATCTTCGCAGGCGTCAACGGTTACCTCGACAAGATCGCGGTTTCCGATGTCGGCAAGTTCGAACAGGGTCTGCTCTCCTACCTCCGTTCGGAAGGCAAGGTAGTTCTCGACACGATCCGCACCGAGAAGCAGATCTCGGACGACACGAAGGCGAAGCTCAAGTCGGCGCTCGACGCCTATTCGAAGTCTTTCGCCTAAAAGTACGGATCTAGCTTAAGGACCGATAACGGATGCCTTCACTTAAGGATCTGAAAAACCGGATCGCCTCCGTCAAGGCGACGCAGAAGATCACCAAGGCGATGAAAATGGTCGCCGCGGCGAAGCTGCGTCGTGCGCAGGAAGCGGCCGAAGCCGCCCGTCCTTACGCAGAACGGATGAACAAGGTATTGGCGAGCCTTTCGGCTGCCAACGCCGGCAATGCGGGTGCACCGCTTCTGCTTTCCGGAACCGGCAAGGATCAGGTTCATCTCCTGGTCGTTGCCACCGGCGAGCGCGGCCTTGCCGGCGGTTTCAACTCCTCGATCATTCGTCTGGCGCGCGATCATGCCTTGAAGCTCATCGCGCAGGGCAAGACAGTCAAGATCCTGACGGTCGGCCGCAAGGGCAACGACGTTCTGCGTCGTTCGTTCAAGGACAACATCGTTCACTACATCACCTTCCGCGAAGTGAAGCAGCTCGGTTTCGTCCAGGCTGATGAAGTCGCGGGCAAGGTGCTGGACATGTTCAATGCCGGTGAATTCGACGTTGCGACGCTGTTCTTTGCACGCTTCCAGTCGGTGATCTCGCAGGTCGCGACCGCACAGCAGATCATTCCCGCGAAGTTCGAGGCGGCTGCTACGGACGCTGCTTCGCCTGTGTTCTACGAATACGAACCGAGCGAAGAAGAGATCCTTGAAGAACTGCTGCCGAAGAACATCGCAGTCCAGATTTTCCGGGCACTGCTCGAAAACAACGCTTCCTTCTACGGTGCGCAGATGTCCGCGATGGACAACGCAACGCGCAACGCTGGTGACATGATCAACAAGCTGACGCTGTCCTACAACCGTCAGCGCCAGGCACAGATCACCAAGGAACTCATCGAAATCATTTCGGGCGCGGAAGCGCTCTGACCGAAAAGAAGAGGGTAAGAATCATGGCTACCGCAACGGGCTCGTCCCTCGGCAAAGTGACCCAGGTTATCGGCGCTGTCGTAGACGTCGCGTTCGACGGCGAACTGCCGGCGATCCTCAACGCACTCGAGACCGAGAACAACGGCAACCGCCTGGTTCTCGAAGTCGCGCAGCACCTTGGTGAAAATCAGGTCCGCACTATCGCCATGGACTCGACCGAAGGTCTCGTCCGCGGCCAGAAGGTCACGGACACGGGCGCTCCGATCTCGGTTCCGGTTGGCGATCAGACGCTCGGCCGTATCATGAACGTCATCGGCGAGCCGGTTGACGAAGCTGGTCCGCTGGACCGCTCTACGTTGCGCGCCATCCACCAGGAAGCTCCTTCCTATGTCGAGCAGTCGACAGAAGGCCAGATCCTGGTCACCGGCATCAAGGTCGTCGACCTTCTCGCTCCTTACGCAAAGGGCGGTAAGATCGGCCTGTTCGGCGGCGCCGGCGTTGGCAAGACCGTTCTCATCATGGAACTGATCAACAACGTCGCCAAAGCTCACGGCGGTTACTCCGTATTCGCCGGCGTTGGCGAGCGTACCCGTGAAGGTAACGACCTTTACCACGAAATGATCGAATCGGGCGTCAACAAGCACGGCGGCGGCGAAGGCTCCAAGGCTGCGCTGGTGTACGGCCAGATGAACGAACCGCCGGGCGCACGCGCACGCGTTGCTCTGACCGGTCTGACGATCGCTGAAGACTTCCGCGACAAGGGCCAGGACGTTCTGTTCTTCGTGGACAACATCTTCCGCTTCACCCAGGCTGGTTCGGAAGTGTCGGCTCTGCTCGGCCGTATTCCTTCGGCCGTTGGTTATCAGCCGACGCTTGCTACCGACATGGGTCAGATGCAGGAACGCATCACCACGACAACGACCGGTTCTATTACCTCGGTTCAGGCCATCTACGTTCCCGCCGACGACTTGACCGACCCGGCACCGGCAACCTCGTTCGCCCATCTGGACGCAACGACGGTTCTGTCGCGTTCGATCGCTGAAAAGGGTATCTACCCGGCTGTCGACCCGCTCGACTCGACCTCGCGCATGCTCGACCCGCTGGTTGTGGGCGAAGAGCATTACGAGATCGCCCGTAAGGTTCAGACGACGCTGCAGCGTTACAAGTCGCTGCAGGACATCATCGCCATCCTCGGCATGGACGAACTGTCCGAAGAGGACAAGATGACCGTTGCCCGCGCCCGCAAGATCGAGCGCTTCTTGAGCCAGCCGTTCTTCGTTGCCGAAGTCTTCACCGGTTCGCCGGGCAAGCTGGTTGCTCTCGAAGACACGATCAAGGGCTTCAAGGGTCTCGTCAACGGCGACTACGACCACCTGCCGGAAGCTGCATTCTACATGGTCGGCTCGATCGAAGAAGCGATCGAAAAAGCAAAGAAGCTGGCTGAAGCCGCTTAATTGCAAATTGTAACGGCGCGCCGGATATTTCGGCGCGTCATTCCTGCATAAGACACGCAAGCCCACGTAAAGATATTCATCGACGTGGGAATTAGGGGAAGTGGACCTTCATGGCCGACGCTTTCAATTTTGAACTGGTTTCGCCCGAGCGCCTGCTCGTTTCGGAAAAAGTATCCGAAGTGGTGATCCCGGCGACGCTTGGCGAAATGACGGTGCTTGCAAGCCACGCGCCGACGATGACGACCATCAAGCCGGGCGTGGTTTCGGTGAAACTCGCTTCGGGACAGGTCAACAAATACGTGGTGTTCGGCGGTTTTGCCGACATCCTGCCGGATAGCTGCACGCTGCTGGCAGATGCCGCCATCCCTGCTGCCGAACTGACGGTCGACACGCTGCAGAGCCGCATCGAAACCACGCAGGCCGAGATCGGCAAAGCGACGGGCGATGAGCACAAGACCCGTCTCGAGCAGTTCCTGACGGACCTGACGCAGCTGAACGGTATCGTTGTCGCCGCGTAATTTGCGCGACATCGCAGTTTGAAAGGCGGTCCTTGCGGGCCGCTTTTTTCGTTTTAAGGTCTCTCGCTGTCATGCCCGGGCTCGTCCCGAGGATCTAACCAGATCGCCGAATCCGAAATCTAACGGGAGCTGAAGCGACAACAGATCCTCGGGACAAGCCCGAGGATGACGACGTGGAGCGGGGCCGCTCGTCAACTATAGCCACTTTCTGTCTATATTCCCGATAACAGATGCTGATGCAGCCGTATCGCGCCTGGCGTCAGCGAGCGATAACGCGGGGTGCCGAGGTGGTAGCCGTAGCCAGTGTCGAGGCGATGCGTTCCAAGCTCGATGAGTGTACCTGAAGCCAATTCATCGGCAATGAGGCCGGTGCTGCCGAGCGTGATGCCTTCTCCTCGCAAAGCCGCATCAACCGCAAGCGAATAGGTGGAAAAGGAAAGTCGGGGCGCAATACGCGCCTTGGGCGGAATGGCGAGCCGCGCAAACCATTGGCGGAAGGAAATCCAGTGGGCGTTGAAGCGCTCGTAATCGATCAGGTCGAGGCGGGCGATCTCGTCGGGCCGGATCAAGGCCGGGTTGAGGCCATTTCTTTGAATAAAACCCGGCGAGGCGACCGGCACCAGCACTTCCTTCATCAGCGGCGTCAGGTTCCAGCGTGGGTGCTCGCCGGTGGAATAGAGAATGACGAGATCGTTGGCCTCCGAGGCAAGTTCAGAAGGGGTGTCCGTGGTCAGCAGCCTTACGGAAACGGGTGGATTGCCGTTGTCGAAATCCTTGAGACGCTTGGCAAGCCAGAGATGCGAGACCGAGCCACTGGCGGCAATCGAGATGGTCTCAAAGCCACCGCCGCGAAAAGGCTCGAGGCTTTCTTCCAGATATTCAAGCGTGGCGCGAACCCGCTGGGCCAACCGTTCGCCTTCCGACGTCAGGGCAAGGTTGCGGCCGCGGCGGGTGAAGAGCTTTGCTCCGAGCTGTGCCTCAAGACCCTGAATACGGCGACTGACTGCGGCCTGGGTTATGTGCAGTTCACGGCCGGCTCGGGAAAAGTTCATGAACCGGCAGGCGGCGTCATAAACCCGGAAAGCCTCCAGCGGTATGCGGTCCAGCATCTATTCCTCCATGATCTCAGATTATCAAATATGCCAAGATTTTGACGGATTTGAAGAGCTGAGATTGTGATGCAGAGTATGGATGTTCGTTTCACCATCGCGGGCCGCCATGCAGTTCTCCACCTCCTTCATTCCCGATATCCGCTTCGGGGCCGGCATTTTCGGCAGCCTGGCGGACATGGTCAAAAACTTCGAGGGTATACGCGCTGCCCTCGTCGTCATGGACGGCTTTCTCGCCGCAAGAGGTCTGGCGAAGGACCTTGCAAGGGGACTGGCGGAGGCCGGAATCGAGCCGCGGCTTTATTCCGATTTCTCCGGTGAACCGAAGCTTCATCATCTGAGAGCCGCCAGCGAGATGGCGAGGGGAGCCGACATGGTGATCGGTGTCGGTGGTGGTTCGGCGCTCGATATTGCCAAGGTGGCGGCCTGTTGTGCCGCGTCGGGCGAGGACCCGATGTTTTATGCGCTGGCTGCCAATCCCTTACCGAAGAAGCCGCTGAAGAAGATCATGGTTCCGACCACGGCCGGGACCGGATCGGAGACGTCCGCCACCAACATCTTTGCCGGGCCGGAGGGGAGAAAACTCTGGATCTGGGGGCCGGAAACCAAGGCGGATTTGGTGCTGCTCGATCCCGAACTGACGATCTCGCTGCCACCGAATCTGACTTCATGGTGCGGCATGGACGCCTTCATTCACGCTTTCGAGGCCGCGACCAACCGCAACGCCCCAGTTTGTGCGCATGCCGGAGCAAAGCTCTATGCGCACGAGGCGTTGCGGCTGGTTGCAGGCTCGCTGGAAGCGGCGGTCAAGGCGCCGGGAAATCTGGAGGCGCGCGGCAAGGTGTTGCTGGGCTCATGCTATGCCGGCATCGCCATCGACAATTGCGGCACGGCGATCGCTCACAACATCAGCCATGCACTGGCGGGGCTTGGCGCCGTGCATCATGGGCTGGCGACCGCGCTTGGCTTCGAGGTGACGCTTCCGTGGCTGCTCGAGAAAGATACGACCGATCTCAACGAGGCAGCGCGGGCGATCGGGCTATCCGTTGCTACTCAACTGCCTGCTTTCGTGTCCAAGATGATGGATCGCTGTGGTGTCGAGCGGGCCTTGCCGAAGGTGTTCGGCGGGTTTTCTGCGCAGGATCTGGCTGCTGAGATGCGGGCGCCCGAAAACCAGCCGATGCGGCGCTCTACCATTCGAGAGGTCACGGATGCCGATATCGATGCCTTTGCGGCGAAGATCATGACGCTGCCGAAAACGCTTTGACGAGGTGCTGCGATGACAAAGACCTACAGCCGTGAATACTGGGAAAACGCTCTTTCCGATCTCAAGCTGGAGGGCCGGCATTTCATCGACGGTGAGTGTCGCGATGCGCTGTCTGGTGAGACATTCATCCGTAAGCGGCCGATGGACGGCAAACCGGGTGCGGTTTTGGCACGCGGTGGAGTGGGTGATATCGATCTTGCCGTGGCTTCAGCGCGAGCTGCCTTCGAGAGTGGTGTCTGGTGGAGACAGGAGCCGCTGGAGAAGAAGCGGATCATGCTGAAATGGGCGGAGTTGATCCGCGCTCATGCGCAAGAGCTTGCGATGCTGGAGACGCTGGATGTCGGCAAGCCGGTGCTGGCGTCGCTGAATGTCGATGTCCGGCTTTGTGCCGACGGCATCCAGTTTTATGCAGAAATGATCGACAAGCTCTATGACGAGATCGCGCCGACCGGGCCGAATGCCCGGGCTCTGGTGCGCAAGGTGCCGCTCGGGGTGATCGGGGTGATTACACCGTGGAACTATCCGATGATCATCGATGCGTGGAAGCTCGGGCCGGCGATTGCTGCCGGCAATTCGGTGGTCCTGAAGCCGGCAGAGCAATCGTCGCTCACAGCCATCCGGCTGGCGGCGCTGGCGCTTGAAGCGGGGCTTCCGGCCGGTGTCTTCAATGTCGTGACCGGTTACGGCGAAGAGGCGGGCAAGCCGCTGGCGCTGCATATGGATGTCGACATGATCGCCTTTACCGGCTCGACCGAGGTGGGCAAACTGATCATGGGCTATGCGGCGCAATCCAACGTCAAGCGCGTGGCGCTGGAACTCGGCGGCAAGTCGCCGCTCGTCGTGTTTGAAGATGCCGATCTCGATGCGGCTGCCTCGGCCGTTGCGTGGGGCTGTTTCTACAATTCCGGCGAGACCTGCCATGCTTCGACAAGGCTTCT
This sequence comes from Agrobacterium sp. Ap1, assembly GCF_017313375.1. Classification (NCBI taxonomy): domain Bacteria; kingdom Pseudomonadati; phylum Pseudomonadota; class Alphaproteobacteria; order Hyphomicrobiales; family Rhizobiaceae; genus Agrobacterium; species Agrobacterium sp. Ap1. Next base: position 107,718 of record NZ_JAFLMY010000014.1, on the reverse strand, counting down.
CGTTCAGCGCTCAGTGCAGGAGAGACTAATCGAGAAGATCGAGGCGGTGACGAAGAGCGATATCGCGCTGGCACATCCGTTCGAGCCGTCGGCGCAGATCGGCGCGCTGATCGAGGAAGCCCATATGCGAAAAGTGCTTGGCATGATCGCGGCCGGTGAGAAGGACGGTGCACGGCGTGCCTTCGGGGCCGAGCAGGTGATGTCGGAAACCGGCGGCTGGTACATCTCTCCCGGGGTGTTCGTCGATATGACCAACGATATGAATCTGGCGCGGCAGGAGATCTTTGGGCCGGTTCTGGCGGCAATCCCCTTCGATACGGAGGAAGAGGCGCTAAGGCTTGCCAATGATACGATCTACGGGCTGGCAGGCGCCGTGTTCACGAAGGACATGGACCGGGCACATCGCTTTTCCGAGGCGCTGCATGCCGGTACGGTGTGGATCAATAGCTATGACATGTCGAATTTCTCGACACCGTTCGGCGGCTTCAAACAGTCCGGTTTCGGGCGGGATCGCTCGGTGCATGCGATTGACAAGTATTGCGACTACAAGACGATCTGGCAGCAGTTCGGGTGAGGTTTTCTCGATCGCCTGTGGGTACATGCTGATGGTGAAGGGCGACCGGCTTGTGTGCGGATCCTCGGGTCAAGCCCGAGGATGACGGCTGAAAGTGAGTGCCATGGGTTACCAAATCAAGCGCTCCACAAACCGCAATGGTAGCGTTTGAGATTTGCCGCCAACCACAAACTCGTCATCCTCGGGCTTGACCCGAGGATCCAAGCACAAGCAGCCGAGAGACGCCTAGTCTGAAGTGGGAGAGGACCATATGCCCCGCATCACATCCATCGAGATCACCCATCACCGTCTCCCTCTCGATCCGCCATTCAAGGCGAGCTGGGATGGGCGCGCGCGGGGGCATTTCGATGCGACGATCGTCAGGGTGAGGGATAATGAGGGCCGTGAGGGGATCGGTTCGGGCGACCTGATGAAAGGGTTCGAGGGGCATGAAGACCTGTTTATCGGTGAGGATCCGCGGCATCTGGAGCGGCATTACGAGGTCTTGTCGCATATCAATTTTCACTATGGCCGCTGCTGGCCGCTGGATCTGGCGCTGTGGGATCTTTCCGGCAAGATTACCGGCGAGCCGGTATGGAGGATGCTTGGCGGGCGATCTGACAGGGTGAGGCTCTATGCGTCTTCCGGCGTGTTGCGTGAGCCTTCGGCGATGGCAGATCAGGCGGAGCGTTATATCGACGAAGGTTTTCCGGCAATGAAGGTGCGCTTTTCATCTTCCGCCGGTGGGCGGACCAGTTGGCGTGATGACGTGAAGGCGCTGGAAGCGATCAGGTCAAGGGTTGGGACCAGGCTGGAATTGTTGGTCGACTGTAACCAAGGCTGGCGCATGCCCTGGGATACGACCTTGCCCTGGAGCTTCAAGGATGCGCTTGCGGTTGCGAAGGAACTGGAGAAGCTCGGCGTCTACTGGATGGAGGAACCGCTGTTCCGTTCCGACAGAAAGGGGATGCAGGCTTTGAAGGAGGCGACGTCTGTCAGGATCGCAGGCGGCGAGATGACTCGTGAGCTTTACGAGTTTCGCGACATCATCGAGGAACGCGCCTTCGATGTGATCCAGCCGGATGTGGCACTGGTGGGCGGCATTACCGGTTGCCGGCGGCTGGTCTACCAGGCGCGCGAGGCGGGCGTGATGTTCACGCCCCATAGCTGGACGAACGGGATCGGAGTTCTCGCCAATGCGCATCTGACGGCAGGTGCGGGCGATGCGCCGTTTCTTGAATACCCTTACGACAATCCCGAATGGAGCGAGGCGCGGCGGGATTATCCGATGGTCTCGCCGCTCAGGCACCACGACGGCTGGCTGGAGCTGGGCGATGCGCCGGGCCTTGGCGTGGTGCTGGACGAGGAGCGTCTTTGCGCCACACGGATCGGCTGATTTCGCCATGGCGCCGTGATGCCGACCTGCTATGGTTGGTGCATTTCATGGAGTGATTGCGATGAAGATCGGTATTGTCGGTGCGGGCATGGTGGGCAGTTCGGCGGGCTTCGCGCTTGCGATTGCCGGTTATGCCAATGAGATCGTTTTCGTGGACAAGAATGAGGCGCTTGCGGTGGCGCAGGCCGAGGATATTTCCCATGCCGTACCGTTCATGTCTGCCACGCGGGTGAGGGCTGGCGGTTATGCGGATCTCGCCGGGGCCGGGATCGTGGTTCTTTCCGCCGGGGTCGGGCAGCGTCCGGGCGAGGGACGGCTCGAGCTTCTGGAACGCAATGCCGTCGTCATTCGCAGTATCGTCAGCGAGATTCTGGCGGTCGTGCCCGATCCTATCCTGCTGGTCGCGGCCAATCCCGTCGATGTCATCACCCACATCGCGGCAAAGATTTCCGGCCTGCCGCGCAACCGGGTGATCGGGTCGGGCACGATCCTCGATACGGCGCGGTTCCGCAGCCTGCTTGCCCGTCATATCGAAATCTCGCCGCAGTCCATTCCGGCCTTTGTGATCGGCGAACATGGGGACAGCGAAGTGCTCGCATGGTCCGGTGCGGTTGCCGGTTCGGCCGATCTCATCTCGTTTGCCGCGCAACTCGGCAAGCCGATCACCGAGGATGTCCGCAAGGCGATCGACCACGACGTGCGCAATGCCGCCTACAAGATCATCGAAGGCAAGGGGGCAACCTATTACGGCATCGGGGCCGGCATTGCCCGGATCGTCCGAGCGATCACGCGGGACGAGGGGTCGGTGCTTTCCGTCTCGATCCATACGGACCATGTCGCTGGCGTCGACAATGTGACGCTCTCCCTGCCGCGTGTCGTTGGCGCCCGTGGCGTCACGGCTGATTTGTTGCCGGATCTCGAACCGTCCGAGCAGCAGGCGCTGACACGCAGCGCTCAGATGCTCAAGGAGCTTTCCGACTCCCTGCATATCTGAGGCTTTGTCGAAACAGGTGTGGCCTGCAGGTACTGCCGGATTTGCCTGTTGGCAGGTTCGAGCAGGAAGAGATAGAACTTGTCCTGACGATGTCGAGGACGAGATGCTTGCAGGCCTACCCATGTATGACTGGCCGGAAATTTCGGCGGCCACGGACGAGTTCTGGACTTTGCTCAGGGGCTGTCTGTTGCGCCGGGGCATTGATGCGCCTGAAGCTTTGACGCGGCAGGATGATCTGGCCGGGATGTGGCATTCTCCCGATCTTGTCTTCGGACAGACATGTGCGCTTCCCTTTGCCATGGATCTTAATCGCCATGTCCGGCTGATCGGATCTCCCGCCTATGATATCGGCTGCGCGCCCGGCTGTTATTACAGCGTGCTGATCGTGCCGAAGGGCAGGTCCACGGAACTTGAGAGGTTTCGCGGGCCTGTCGTGATCAACGAGTTCAGTTCCCAGTCCGGCTTTGCAACGCTGATGCTGTCGCTCGTGGCGGCCGGCGTGGATATGAACGAGGTGAATGTTCGCGCATCCGGTGCGCATCGCGCCTCGATCAAGGCGGTGGCGAACGGTGAGGCGGAGCTTGCGGCGATCGATATCGTCTCCTTCACCCTGGCGAAGCGCTACACGCCGGAAGCTGATGCCGTCGAAGTGATTGGTTGCACGCGCCCGACGCCGGGAATGGCGTTGATCAGCGCGTTGCCAGATGTGGCGACCGACGGTCTTGCCAGTGCGTTCGAAGAGGCAGTTAAAATGCTTTCCCCTTCGCTTCGCCGCGAACTTCTGCTCATCGGTTTCCTGCGCCGAAATGCCGAAGATTACGTCGGCGTTGCCGAAGCGTGGCGTTCCATCGAGGGCCAGCTGCCATCAGATGCCGCCTATTCCCTCACATCTTTTGCGGTGCCGCAATGATCGACAAGCTGGAATTCTTCATCGTTCTGGCGCGAGAAGGTCATTTCGGGCGGGCTGCCGAGGAGTGCGGCATTGCCCAGCCTTCGTTGTCGGCCGCCATTCGCCAGCTGGAGGAACAGCTCGGTGTTCAGCTCGTGGTGCGGGGGTCCCGTTATCAGGGGCTGACGCCGGAAGGGCAGCGGGTTCTGGAGTGGGCAAAACGTATCGTCGGCGATGCCCGCACCATGCGCGAGGAGATGCGGGCGGCGCGCAAGGGGCTGGCGGGACATATCCGGCTTGCCGTCATTCCCACTGCGCTTGCCATGGTGCCGCGGCTGACGGAGCCGTTTCAGGCAAAACATCCGAACGTGACCTTCTCGATCGTCTCGCGAAATTCGCTGCAGGTTCTGTCGCAGCTCGACGATTTCGAGATTGATGCCGGGATTACCTATCTGGACAACGAGCCGCTCGGGCGCGTGACCAGCGTTCCGCTCTATTCTGAAAACTATACGCTCGTTACGGCTGAAGGGACGCCTCTCGCTGACCGGGAGAGTGTGAGGTGGGCCGAGATGGCGGATCTGCGGCTGTGCCTGCTGACGCCGGACATGCAGAACCGGCGGATTATCAACCAGCATCTTTCCAATGCAGGCGTGTCGATCACGCCGATGCTGGAATCGAATTCGATGGTCGTGCTGCTATCGCATGTGGCGACAGGCCGATGGGCCAGTATCATGCCGCGCAATGTCGCAAAATCCTTCGGCTTCACGCAGAGCCTCCGCATGATCCCAATTGTGGAGCCGGAAGCGAAACACATGGTGGGGCTGGTTGCACCTTATCGGGAGCCGTTTACTCCCCTAGTCTCTGCCCTGCTGCATGAGGCGAGGGGCCTCGGCAAGGACATGACAGAGATATAGTTTTCCCGGATCCACGATCGCAGTATGCGACTGGCGATCGATCACGGAAGCACTACGTGATAGTGGTGGCACCGAACGTAAACAGATGAGGCAATCGAGGAGAGGTCATGACCGGCTTCAGGACGACGATCGTGGCGCAGGAGATCATTCGCCGGAATGGCGTGGTCCGTGCAGGCTCGCGTGTGGTGCCTGCGGAAGTGCCGATCGCCTTTTCCTATGGTGGCTCCACCCATGCCGTCATGATGGGCACACCGGCGGATCTAGAAGACTTCGCCATCGGTTTCAGTCTGACGGAAGGCATCATCGCCTCAATGGCCGAGATCGAGGAGGTCACGGTTCTGGACGAGGGCCAGGGCCTCGACGTGCAGGTGCGGCTTGCGGAAAACAAGGAGGACGCGCTGCGCGCCCGGCGGCGGCATATGGCCGGGCCTGTTGGCTGCGGGCTCTGCGGCATCGAGTCGATCGAGCAGGCCATGCGGGTCGTTCCGGATGTCCGTGATGTTGGGGTGGTACTGACGCCTGAAGACATTACTGCAGCGATGGCAGCTTTGAACGGCGCGCAGCCTTTGCATGCCGAGACACATGCGGTTCACGGAGCAGGTTTTTTCATTCCCGGCGAGGGATTGATCGCTGTGCGCGAGGATGTCGGCCGGCATAATGCGCTCGACAAGCTTGCCGGAGCGGTGATCCGCGCTGGGCGAGAGGGTGGTCAGGGCATCGTCGTCGTCACCAGCCGTATCTCCGTGGAGATGGTGCAGAAGACGGCAATCCTTGGAAGCTCGACGCTCGTGGCGATCTCGGCACCGACAGCGCTTGCCATTCGTACCGCGGAAGAAGCCGGCATGACGCTCGTGGCGCTGACGCGCGGTGAGGATTTCGAGATATTTGCCGGTGCGGAGCGCATCGGCACGGGATCTGTCGCCGACGTCGCGTGATGCCTCTGGCCTGATGTCAGCGGCAGGGCAATTTTTATAAACGGAGATGCCTCCGTTTATCTTGCCAAACCGATCAATGTCGGTTATTGATGCGCCGTGCCTTTCGCGGATTGCGCAGTCCTGCGGCCGGGGCATCTTCTCATTTCACATAGCATATCTCCCAGATGGAGCCGTTCATGCGATACAATCAATTGGGCAATACAGGGCTGTTCGTATCCGAACTGTGCCTCGGCACGATGACCTTCGGCGAGGCCGACAATGCAGCCCTGTGGGGCAAGATCGCCGGCGTCGATCAGGATGCGGCCGACCAGATTCTCGACCGTTCGATCAAAGCTGGGGTCAATTTCGTTGATACGGCGGATGTCTATTCCTTCGGCACTTCGGAACAGATTCTCGGTCAGGCCATCCGCAATGTCGGCGTTGCCCGCAAGGACATCGTGATCGCAACCAAATTTCTAGGCCAGATGGGCGACAAGCCCAACGACCGTGGGGCCTCGCGCGGGCATATCATGGATTCGGTCGAGAAAAGCCTCGAGCGGCTGCAGGTCGATCATATCGATCTCTACCAGATCCATGGCACGGATACTGTCACGCCGATTGACGAGACGTTGAGAGCGCTCGACGATCTCGTTTCACGCGGGCTCGTTCGCTATATCGGGCTTTCCAACTGGGCAGCGTGGCGGATTGCCAAGGCGCTCGGCATTTCGGAACGGCGAGGTTTCTCCCGGTTCGAAACGGTGCAGGCCTATTATTCGATTGCCGGCCGTGACCTGGAGCGTGAGATCGTGCCGTTGATGCAGGAGGAAAAGCTCGGCCTCATGGTATGGTCGCCGCTCGCCGGAGGTCTGCTTTCGGGTAAATACGGCCCCGGCGCGCCCGGAAATGGCGAGGGACGGCGTCAGGAATTCGATTTCCCGCCGGTCGACAATTACCGCGCCTGGGCCTGCGTTGCCGCCATGCGGGAGATTGCGGCCAGGCATGAAACGAGCGTGGCTGCGGTGGCGCTGGCCTATATCCTTGCCAAGCCTTTCGTTACTAGCGTCATCATCGGCGCGAAGAGGATCGAGCAGCTGGATGAGAACCTGAAAGCCGTTTCGGTCAAGCTCGATGCCGAGGACCTGAAGAAACTCGATGAGGTTAGCGCGCTGATGCCGGAATATCCCGGCTGGATGCTGGAGCGGCAGGGTGTGGGCCGCCGCCCGGAGCCGTTCGAGCCAAAGGATTGAAATTGATGGGGAGGCTAACCTGGCCTCCCCATTTCCGTTTCAGCTCAAAAGTCTTCCCAGCCTGCGGCCTTCTTCAGATTGGCATGCGCCATCCGCAACGGGGCCGTTACGACATGTGCGGTTTGAGGAGCGATATGGGCGGCCGGTCGGGATGCGAGCCGTGTGCCTTCTCCGATATCGAACTGCATCAGCAGGTCGCGCAGGCTCTGTGCCTCGCTTGCCAGCGAATGGCTGGCCGCGGTCGTCTCTTCCACCATGGCGGCGTTCTGTTGGGTCGCCTGATCCATGTGGTTCACCGCCTGACTGATCTCGCGGAGGCTCGATGCCTGTTCGCGGGAGGCTTCGACGATGGCAGAGACGTTGTCGTGGATGCTGGCGACCTGGCCGAGAATATCGCGCAATGAGCCTCCCGTACGTCCGACAAGCTCGACACCGCCGGAAACCTGATGGCTGGAGGTATTGATCAGGGTCTTGATCTCCTTGGCGGCCTTGGCTGAGCGTTGCGCCAGTTCGCGGACTTCCTGGGCGACGACTGCAAATCCCTTGCCGGCCTCGCCTGCACGTGCGGCCTCGACACCGGCATTCAGTGCCAGAAGATTGGTCTGGAAGGCAATGTCGTCGATGACGCCGATAATGTTGGTGATCTCGTTGGACGATTTCGCGATCTCGTCCATGGCGGCGATTGCCTGCTGGACGACAAGGCCGGACTGTTCGGCATTCTGGCGTGTGTTGGTGACAAGCCGTCCGGCTTCTTCGGCGCGATGACTGGAATCGCCGACCGTGCGGGTGATTTCTTCCAACGCCGCTGCAGCTTCCTCCAGCGATGCGGCCTGCTGCTCGGTGCGTTTTGCCAGTTCTTGAGACGCGTCGCGGATTTCACTCGATGCAGAGGCGATGCCGGAAGCGTTCTGCGAGACGACCTTCATCGCGTCACGCAGCTTGGCGGCGACCGAGTTGAAATCCTGGCGGGTCGATTCCATGCTGGGCACGAAGCGGGTTTCGATCGATTGATCGAGCTTGCCGTCAGCCAGATCGCGAAGACCCGTGCCGAGCATGCCGATCGCGCTCATGCGCGGGGTCACGTCGGTGGCGAATTTCACCACCTTGCACACCTTGCCGTTCAGATCGGTGATAGGGTTATAGGCCGCCTGGATCCAGATCTCCTTACCACCCTTGCCGTAACGGACGAATTCATCGGCAATGAATTCTCCATTGGCGAGGCGCGGCCAGAATTCCGCGTAGTCCTGTGATGCGGCGTAGCCGGGTTCGCAGAACATCCGGTGATGCTTGCCCTTGATCTCCGACAGGTCGTAACCGAGGCCGGCGCAGAAGTTTTCGTTTGCCTCCAGGATCGTGCCATCTGGGAGAAATTCGATGACAGCCTGCGAGCGGCTGATGGCGGAAAGCTTGGCGGCGTCTTCGGTTGCCTTGATCTTCGCTGCGGTTATATCGGTTGCGAGCTTGATGACCTTGTAGGGCTTGCCGCCGCGCGAAACAGGGTTGTAGGAGGCCTGGATCCAGATCTCGCGGCCGGACTTGGTGATCCGCTTATATTCTTTGGCGTCGAAATTTCCGGCTGCAAGATTGGCCCAGAAAGCCTTGTATTCGGCCGATGCGACATAGTCCGCTTCGCAGAAGATGCGATGGTGTTTTCCCTTGATCTCTGCAAGCGAATAACCGAGCGCCTCGCAGAAATTGGGATTGGCGTTTAGGATGTTTCCGCCAAGATCGAATTCGATGACTGCTTGCGATCGCGATATCGCGGCGAGAGTGTCCAGCGCACCTGCCGTCTTGCCCAGTCCCAGCATTGAGTGTCCCTCAGACGTAACCTTGTGGCGGCTACTGCCATATAGTCAATGGAGGTTGCGCTTCAGACAACGCGCTGAACTTCCACTTATATTAGGACATCAAAAAATTAATGCGACCTTTATTAAAACTACAATTATTAGCCAGGAAATAATAAGAGCCGCATTTTCGCGGCTCTTTGACTTGGTTTTGCTGTAAAAGCTTGCCTCAGGCGGCAATATCTTCCATCTCGGTGCCCTTGAACATCTTGGCGAGGTTCAGGAAGCAGATCATGCCGTGCTCGTTGGCGATGATGCCTTCGGAGAAGGACTTGTCGAAGGATGCGGAGACTTCCGGAACCGGCTGAACCTGGCTCGAGGGAATGGTGAGGATGTCGGAGACGCGGTCAACGAGCATGCCGATGACCATGTTGTGTACTTCGGCGACGACGATCGCGCTGCGCTCGTTGGCAACAGTGCTCTTCATGCCGAGCTTGTAGGCAAGGTCGATGATCGGAATGACCGAGCCGCGCAGGTTCATGACGCCGATGACGTCCTTCGGTGCATGCGGGAGCGGCGTGGACGGTGCCCAGCCGCGGATTTCGCGGATCGTCGTCGTCTTGACGCAGAATTCCTGATCGTGAAGACGGAAGGCGATGATCTCAAGCATTTCGCCGTTATACATGGTGGAATTGATCGTGGTCGCCATCAGAAATGCCCCAGCTGTCCGTTGCCCGCATGGTGGTCACCGCGCCTGACGAATTCAGGTGCAAATCCCATCACGTCGCAATCCGGCGCCGAAGCACGGCGAATCTCAGATTGCGCGATGCCGACTTTAATCGAGGATTATTTCTCAAACATAAATCATAGAACGCAAAATCGCGGTCTAGAGGCTAAGGCCTTAATATTCTTTCTCGTAGAAGATACCGGCCTTGCCGCCCTCGGTGCCTGCTCCTGCCTTGAGCTTCACGCCGCGGCCGACATCGAGATTGATCGTCGCCTGCGCCCCACCTTCGCCGCCCTGTTCTACCTGAAGATAGGTGCGGTTATTGATGTAACGGCCAACCGAAACGGTTGTCTGACCGGTTGCATCGGTGTTGACGTCCAGATCATCGACGCCGAGATTGCTGCGCAACGTCTGCAGAAGCGAGGTCGAGCCGCCGCCGGCAAGCTGGCTAACAGCATCTGCCAGCTGGGCGATCTGCAGCGGCGACAACCGTGACATAGACTGGCCGAAGATCAGCTGTGCCAAAACTTCATCCTGCGGCAGGGCAGGGGAGGAAGAAAAGGCGATGGTCGGGTCGTCGGCCATTCCGGTTACACCGACTGTGATCGTCGTGGAGCCGGATGTCGTGTCGGCCGACATGTTGAGGACCGGGATCAGGCCACCGCCGAAAGTGATATCGCCCTCGGTGAAATCGAGACGTTTGGTCAGAATGATGATACGGCCGCGGCGCATTTCGAAGCCGCCCGATACCTGTGGCTCGATCGCCGTGCCTGCGACGGTCAGTTCCCCGCCGAGCTCCGCATCGATGCCGCGGCCGCGGACGAAGATGCCGTTTGGTGCGCGTACCTTGAGTTCGAGCCTGATGGGGTTAGAGCTGCCCGATGCCTGTTTCGGCCTGATCTCTTCCATCTGTCGCAGAACTGCAGCCGGTGCGTTGCGGTGCCTAATATCGATCGAACGGAGCGAGGTCGGGAGCTTGGCCGGAACGGTGATCGAAGCCTTGGTCAGCGCGATGTCGCCGCCCAGTATGGGGCCGGACATCACCGGACCCTTGAATGTGAGAGTGCCGTCTGCCGTGATCGCAAACAGGGTGCCATCGGCATAACTCGCCTGGGCCAGCCTGATCGTCAGGTCTGCGGGGAAGCCGGATGCGGGTTCGATGCCGACGGTGCCATCAACTGTGACGGTGCCGCCGCCTGATAGCGAACCCGAGATGCCCGAGAGACGTGCGGTCTTGCCGTCCAATGCGATATTGGCGGTAAGCGAATTGATCGCGAGGTTTCGGCGGACATCAATGAAGCGCGAGCCGGATGTGACAAGCGTGCCGGTAATCGCCGGAGACGCTGCATTGCCTCGGACTGCGATATCGACATTGCCGGTGCCTTCCAGAATGAAGCCCTGGGCGGAAAGCTGACCTGCAAGAATGGAGAAGGGAAGGCTGCCGGAGAATTTGAGATCGAGCGGCCGGTCACCGGTAATCACGGCTGTGCCCCCGCCCGAGAGCGCGATGCCTCCTCCGCCGGAAAGGCGAGTGTCGACGGTAACGCGGCCATCCTGAAATGTGCCCTCAGCGGTTATGTCGACCGCTGCAACGCCGGCAGTCGAGGTCTGGCTGACGGCTGCATTGTCCCAGCGGAGATTGTAACGGACTGCAGGTGCCTGAGGCGTGCCGGTGGCTGTAACGGTGCCGGAAATCATGCCCTCGGCGCCGAGACTGGGAACGAAGGAATTGGCGATACTGGCGGGAATAGCCTTGGCGCGGGCATTGATATTCAGTGCCGGGCCACCGTTCGCGTTGAGAAGCACCTTGCCGTCGGCGGTGATTTCCATGCCGCCGCTGCCGGCAATGCGCGTTTCGTCTAGTGTGACTGCGCCATCTGCAAAGGTGCCGGTCGCAGAGATGCGAAACGGACTGATGCCAGCGTCGCGCATCTGGCGAAGCTGGGCATCACTCCATTCTAAATCATATCGTATTGCGGGAGCAGAGCTTGTGCCCGTTGCATTGATCGTGCCCGAAATGTTGCCTGCCGCGTGGATGGTGGGCAGGAAGGTGTTGAGCAGGCTTGCCGGCAGCGCATTGATCGTTGCGGCCACATCGAGCGTGGAGCCGGCCGTCCCGTTTACAGAAACGCTGCCAGTGCCGGTCGCAAGGGTGAGGTTTGACAGGCGTGCGCCGCCGTTCTCGATGACGATGCGTGTCGGATTTTCCAGACGTACCGGGATCTTGCGCGGTGTTGCCTCGAAATTCTGCAGGCCGATGGCAAGACCATTTGCGGTTTCGATCGTCGCCTTGGTGGTCAAAGGCGCGCCGTCGTAATTGGCTGACAGGTCGATCGAGGTCGTTGTGCCGGAGTGATCCAATCCGACATTCAGGCCTTCAAGGAAAATGCTGTCGGTTCCAAGACGCGCGGCACGGATAGAGCCCTGTGCGGCGATCGTCTTGATGTCCGGTATGGTCAGGTCGATTGCCGGCTGCACCAGGCCTGCATTGCCGCGTCGAATTGCCGAACCGTTCGCCTTGATGACGGCACCGGTTGTCTGGCCTTCGCGATTGAAGGTGACGGAACCCTTGAGATCACCCTGGGCCTGCTGAGCGGCCAGCGCTGCAAGCAGCGATACGTCGGGGAAATCGAACTGGAGCTGGCCGGACGGCATGAATTCCGGCGAGAAGGTCAAGGCACCGGTCAGCTTGTTCGGGCCGATTTCGGCATTGATCGCCGGTGCCTGGGTTTCGCCGTTCGCCGATGCCAGGTCGCTGCTGATGCGGATCGGCTTGCTGTCGATCGAGCCGTTGACGGTAAGGCGGCCCTGCGGCGCATCGGGATTTGCCGTGCCTTCTAGGATGAGGCTCAGGTCTTCCAGCCTGCGACCGGCAAGCCGGGCTTCGGCTGAATTGATGACGGCTCTGACATTCGCGCCGGTCAGTGGGCCCTTCGCGGAAATATCGAAGCCTGCGGCGCCTTCTGCGTCACCCAGCCAGCGCTTGATATCCGGCAGGCGACCCGCAAGCCGGCCGGAAACGTTGCCGTTTTCCATCAGCACGTTGCCATGGGCTTCGAGCGCGTTCGACTTGATAACGAGGTTTTCCAGGCTCATGCGGCCGCCCTGAACGACGTCCACATATCCTTCTGCAGCGATGGCACCTTCGAAGCGTGGCGCGAGTGCCGGCGGCAGGATGCTCGGATTGGCCGAAAGGCGGAAATTGCCGGTCACCGCCTGCTTGGATGTGTCGTAGGCACCGCTGACGGTGCCGTTGAAGCCTGCGCTTTCGAAGGTGGCGGCATCAAGCCCGATGGCGGGTGGCGCAAGGCGCAGCGGTGCATCGAGCGTTACCGGTCCCCGGACCATCCGGCCGATATCGGCGTTGGCGAAGTTCAGTTCGCCGACGGTGAAGCGGCTGCGGATGCTGCCTGCACGAGCAATCAGATCAAGGTCTTCGCTTTCCGCCTGAAGCCGGATCTGGCGGAACCGCCCTTGCGGAATCTCGGCATAGGGGAGGGATGCGGTCGCGTTGAAGCGCGCGGCCGCGGCGGCGCCGGTCAGGGTAAAATTCAGGGTTTCGAGCGAAAAACGGCTTGGCTGGCCGTTGATCGGCCATGCCACTTCGACCGGTCCCTTGGTGCCAGCAAGGCTTGCAGTCAGGCTGTTGTCACCCTTGGGGTCCCACGCGCCCTTGGCGGAAATGCGTACGGCACCCGAGGTCAGCTGGCCGCGCTGGAAATCGACGCGGCCCGATTTCGAATAGGTTGCCGCGATATCGATATCGGTCGTGCCATCGAACAGGTCGCGAAGTGCGGGCGGCATCAGAGTGGCAAGCTGGCCGCCGCCTTTGACCTCGACGCGGTGCCCGCCATTATCGACCATCACATGCCTACCATCGACCGAGATAACCGGCTGGCCGTCGACATTCCCGGAAAGCTTGCCAGCCCAGTTGGACAGCGGGCCTTCGCCGTCGAGGGCGAGCTGAACAGCAGGAGCGCCGGGTAGCCGCAGCAGGCGTGCGAGAAGCCCGCCCTGTGGCTCGGATACCGATGCCTTGAGTGTCAGGCGATTTTCGGAGGGAGCATAAACGATGTCGGCAAGCGCTCTGGCATCCGGCTCATCCTTGCGGGTCGCCTGAAGATCTAGCGCGATATTCGGCCCCGTCGCATCGATCGAGCCTTTCAGCGAAAGTGCGAAGTCACGGCCCGATAGCGCTTGAGCGAGATTGATGTCCGGCAGGTCGAGCTGTGCGACCCTGATGCCGACGGGCAATGTCGTGCCCCCCGACGAAGTCGTGGTTGTGGCGGGCTTTGCAGCGGTTGGTTCCGGTGGACGATAGACATCGATCGCGCCTGCGGTGATGCGGTCTGCACGGAACTCGCCGGTGATCAGCGCTGTCGGCGACCAGTCGATCTCGATGCCGTTGATCTGGGCGTAAGGGCCTTTGCTGTCGGACAGCGTCAGTGCGCCGACGCGAAGGTCACCCGTCAGCAGGCCTTCGGGCCGTGTGAATGTGATCGAGCGATCGGGAGTGGACACAAGTGACGATATGCGGCTGGCAGCGATATCGCCGCCCACGGGCGTGAAGGCGACGAAGAGAACAACGCCGAGCGCCATGACGAAAAGAACGCCGATTGCCGCGATTGCGGCTCTCAATGTCCATTTCAGGAGGCGGACGATGAATGTCATAATTGTGTTGCTGCCTCTTTAGAAAGCCTGGCCAATGCCAGCGTAGATACCGAAAGAATTTCCACCGTCATAGCGCCTGAGTGGAACTGCGAAATCCAAGCGAATTGGACCAAAGGGCGTTGCATAACGCAAACCCAATCCTGCACCCGCGCGAATATCAGAGAAATCAGGCACGATTTCGGTTGCTACCGTTCCGACGTCTATAAACGGAACAATGCCGATATTCTCTGACACTTTTACGCGCGTTTCGAAAGACGCCAAAACGTAAGAGCGGCCACCTACCGCATCGTCATCGTCATTATAGGGCGATATCTCGCGATAGCTGTAACCACGCACCGATCCGCCCCCGCCCTGGTAGAAGCGACGGGTTACCGGAATATCCTGCAAGTCGCCTGTTCCGACCAATGTGCCAGCACCCAGCCGGGCTGCGAGAACCACCTTGTCTTCGGCGCCAAGCCCATAATAACCTGCGATGGAGCCTTCGAATGACGAGAAGACATTGCCCTTAAGTGCCTCATAACTCGGTTTGGCGGAGACTGTTCCGTAATAGCCCTCGGTCGGATCAAGCTTGTTGTCTCGCGTGTCGCGCTCGAAGGATACCGGCAGGCTGAAGGTCAGGTAGTCATTGCGATCAAACGCGTCGTCGGCGCGGATGTAGGAGATCTCGCCGCCACCAGTGACCTTGTCGGTGGCGTTAAGTTCGTAAGCGATGCCGGCGGAATAGGTGATCGACTGGGCTTCGTAGATGTCTTCGGGATTTTCGCTCTTGGCTTCGAGCTTGGAGACGAAGGTCGCTTCCGGGACGTAGAAACCGGGTTTGGTGAAGGTGATGCCGGCGGAGTAATCGAATGTCGTCACGTCTGTCGTGGCGCCGATGCCGGAAACAGCCCCCTCAAGCCGCAGCGATTCCGCCTGGCCGAACAGGTTGCGATGTCCCCAATATCCCTGAACCCCTGCGCCATCAGTCGACGCGTATTCAAGACCAAAGCCGAAATAGCGAAACTTGCCTTCGGATACTTCGATCGCAAGCGGCAGGGAACCATCGGGAGCCAAGCTGTCTGCTTCATGGATGGTGATGCTGGAGAATACGCCAAGCTGGCGTAGACGTTCCGAGGCTTTTTTGAGCTGTTCCGGGGAGTAGCGTTCGCGCCGGTCGAGACGGGAGTAACTCTGGATGAAGTCAGGATTGACGGCCCGAGCGCCCTTGACCGTTACTGTGCCGAACGGCGCTACGGGGCCGCCGACGGCGCCAAGCACCACATCGACTGTCCTCTTTGCATGATCTGCCGTGATCTGTCGCTGGAGAGGATGGGCAAGCGGGCGCCCCTCTTCTTTCAAATCGACAACGATCTTTTCGCCGGCTTTCAGGATGATCAGCGAGCCGGCCGGTCCGCCCGGTTCCAGATCGTAATCAGCAGGGTTTCTACCCGCCGCGTCTCCCTCGAAGCGCACTGCGCCGAGCTTGAATTCGGGACCGGGCGTCACATTCACGGTTACCGGAACAGGCTTGGAATGGTCGAATGTCGGATTAGGGGGGAGCTGGTCGATATCGGTTCCGGCGATCGATATGTTGACGATACCGCCGTATCGGGCTTCTTCGTAAAGAACGGCCACCAGGCGGTCCCGGTCTTCGCGCGCCTTGACGATGATGCCGAGATCACCGGAAACCGGCTTTTCGTCGTCATTCACAAGTGCGGCGGCCGATTTCAACCGGTCAGCCAGGTCGCCGTCCGCGTCGCCTGTTTCGATCGTTGCTTCATAACGAACCGGATCGATGACTTCGACGGTTTCCTCGTCGCTGCCGAACAACGTGATGCCGAAAATCTTGAATGCGTATGCCTCCGGCGCAAAGACGGGCGAAAGAGCCAGGCTACCAGCCAGCAAGCAGGCCAGACTTCTCCGCCGGCTGCTCCAGTCGCTCATCCTCCCAGCTTTTCTCTTTTCCATACGCAGACTTAAGTATCGCAGCTGTCGGTGAAGACCCTCATGGTCGCTTGAAACCTCTGTACCCGGAAAATCCTAAAAGGGGTACCCTTGATCTCGGCTGCATGATGATTTGATGAAATAAAAGGCCCCGAAGCTGGCTTCGGGGCCACATATTTGAAATATCTGACGTTATGTCGGTTCCTGCGCTTTAATAACGGCGCGGGCAATCGTCGATGTAGCGGCGACCATAGCGGTCGCGATAGTAGCACTGGCCCGGCTGCTCGGAGACATTGCCAATCAGCGCACCGGCCACGCCGCCAACGGCTGCGCCGACTGCCGCGCCGCGAACGTTGCCGGTGGCAACGCCACCGATAATGGCGCCTGATGCAGCTCCAATGCCAGCTCCCTGCTCGGTCGCCGTGCAACTTGCGAGCGATGCGCCCACCATCAACATAATCAGAGCCTTCTTCATGGCTTCCTCCAGTTCCGTTTCGTCGCAACCATTCCCTGACGGCGCTACGTTTCCGTTGGAACAATAGGTCTCGCTTGTAAAGAGTCCATATGAGTAATGTATTTTATTGTTCGGATTGCCGAAAACGATGCAAGAATGCTGCCCAGGATAGTGGCGAGGCCGGTTCTTCAATCACTGTCTGTCAACGTTGATTGTGTCCAATTGGAGCAAATTTATTCGCCAGATGCTTGATGTGGGTCAATCTTCACATTTCGGCTACCGCTAAGATTCGGATTGGAATAAATCTAAAATGGGCCTATTGCCGCAGGCAAGCGCAAGCAGCCTCTTTCGGGTTGACGAAGAAGATGGCAAAAATCAAAAAAAGGCCTGACGCAGGTTTTGGAGCGTAAGCATGGATTTCGAGGCATTTTTCAAAAGCGAACTGGACGGACTGCATCAGGAAGGCCGTTACCGCGTGTTCGCCGATCTCGAACGACAGCGTGGAAGTTTCCCGCGAGCGACGCACCACACGCCTGATGGCACCAAGGATGTGACCGTCTGGTGTTCCAACGACTACCTCGGTATGGGCCAGCATCCGGCCGTGATCGCGGCCATGCATGAAGCCATCGATCACTGTGGCGCGGGTGCGGGAGGCACCCGGAATATTTCTGGCACCAACCACTACCACGTTCTTCTCGAGCGCGAGCTCGCAGATCTGCACGGCAAGGAAGCCGGCCTGATCTTCAATTCCGGCTATATGTCGAACTGGGCGACGCTCGGCGTCCTTGGCCAGAAAATCCCTGGTCTCATCATCTTCTCCGACGCGCTGAACCACGCTTCGATGATCGAAGGCATCCGCCACGGCAAGTGCGAGCGGGTGATCTGGAAGCATAACGATCTCGTCGACCTGGAAGCCAAGCTTGCGGCGGCCGATCCGAAGGCACCGAAGATGATCGCGTTCGAAAGCGTCTATTCGATGGACGGCGATATCGCGCCGATCAAGGAAATCTGCGATCTCGCCGACAAATACGGCGCGATGACTTATCTGGATGAAGTTCATGCGGTGGGCATGTACGGCCCGCGCGGTGGCGGTATTGCCGAGCGCGAAGGCCTGATGGATCGTGTGACGATTATCGAGGGCACGCTTGCCAAGGCATTCGGCGTGATGGGCGGTTATATCACAGCGTCGGCGGCACTTTGCGATTTTGTCCGTTCGTTCGCTTCCGGCTTCATCTTCACGACATCCTTGCCTCCGGCTCTTGCTGCCGGTGCGATCGCCTCGATCAAGCATCTGAAGGTCAGCCAGATGGAGCGTGCGCGCCATCAGGAGCGTGTCCGCAAGCTGCGCAGCATGCTCGACGCCAAGGGCATTCCGCATATGCCGAACCCCAGCCATATCGTGCCGGTCATGGTCGGCGATGCAGCGAAGTGCAAGTGGATTTCGGACCTGTTGATGGATAACTGCAATATCTATGTGCAGCCGATCAACTATCCAACCGTGCCGCGCAAGACCGAGCGTTTGCGCATCACGCCGACGCCGCTACATTCAGATGCCGATCTTGAGCATCTGGTCGCCTCGCTGCATCAGCTCTGGTCACGCTGCGCGCTGGCGCGGCATGTGGCTTGATCCAAAAATTCTGAGTTAAAGAAAAATGGCCGCTTATGCGGCCATTTCCTTTTGGGCAATTGCTTCAGCAGCACGACGTCGGGCTTCCGCGTCGGCAGCAAAGACGTCGTCCATGGTGATGGCGGAACCGTAGCCGACCATGTCTTCCATCACGTCCTCGGCGATATCCGCCATCTGCAGGAAGCCGATACGCTTTTCCAGGAAGGCGTTGAAGGCGGTTTCTTCCGCCGCATTCATCACCGCACCCTGCACGCCGCCGCGATCCATGGCGGTGCGCGCAAGCCGCAATGCCGGAAAACGCGTCTCGTCCGGTGCTTCGAAGTCCAGCCGCGCCAGCTTGGCGAAATCCAGTCGTTCGACATCGAGCTTCGGGCGATCCGGATAGGTCAGTGCGTAACCGATGGCGGTGCGCATGTCGGGGCAACCGAGTTGGGCAAGCACGGATCCATCGGTGTAGCCGACCATGGAATGAATGATCGACTGCGGATGAACGATCACCTCGATCTGGTCAGGGCGGACATTGAAGAGGTGTTTGGCCTCGATCATTTCCAGCGCCTTGTTGAACATCGAGGCGCTGCCGATCGAGATCTTCAGGCCCATCGACCAGTTGGGATGGGCGCGCGCAACATCGGCGGTCACATTCGCCATCTGCTCGCGGCTCCAGGTGCGGAAAGGCCCGCCGGATGCGGTGAGCACGATCCGCTCGACTGCGTGACGCTGATCATCCTCCAGCGACTGGAAGATTGCGCTATGTTCGCTGTCGACCGGAATGAGCTTGCCGCCGCCATCCGCGACTGCCTTGACGAAGAGTTCGCCGGCGGAAACCAGGCATTCCTTGTTGGCAAGCGCGATATCTGCGCCGCGTTCGGCGGCAGCTACCGTCGGCGCGAGGCCGGCGGTGCCGACGATCGCAGCCATGACCCAATCGGACGGGCGCTGGCCTGCTTCCACCAGTGCCGCGCGGCCGGCAGCAACCTCGATGCCGGTGCCGGCAAGCGCATCCTTCAGCGTCGCATATTGTTTGTCGTCGGCCGTGACGGCGAGGCGGGCGCCGAACGTCACGGCCTGTTCTGCGAGCAGCGTGACATTGCTGTTGCCCGTGATTGCGACGATGTCGAACGCATCCCGTCCACCCAGCCGCGCTACCACGTCGAGCGTGTTGACGCCGATCGAGCCAGTCGACCCGAGAATGCTGATGCGGCGTCTATCCATGTCTGCCATGCCGTTTCCATATTCACTGTTGCCGTTGGTCTACAAGTGAACGATGGCGGCCACAAGACCGCTTGCGATGCGGCAGATGTGATCTGATACGACTTGATCCGGCGGCTGATCGGAGCGAAATGGAGCGATGAGCGAAATCGTGAAGATCAAGACGACCTGTGTCATTGCCGGTGCCGGCCCTGCCGGGCTGATGCTCGGATTTCTGCTGGCGCGGGCCGGGGTCGATGTCATTGTTGTGGAAAAACATGCGGATTTTCTGCGGGATTTTCGTGGTGACACAATCCATCCCTCGACGCTCGAAGTGATCGATCAGCTCGGCCTGATAGACGCATTTCTCGCCCTGCCGCATACGCGGGCTGAAAAGCTCTCGGCCGAGATGGGAGGAAAGACGATCACGATTGCGGATTTTTCCCGCCTGCCGGTGAAAAACCGTTTCATCGCCTTCATGCCGCAATGGGATTTTCTGAATTTCCTGGCGGCATCCGCGCAAGGGCTTCCCAATTTCCGGTTGATCATGAATGCCGAGATTACCCGCGTCGTCGAAGATGGTAGCAGGGTCTCGGGCGTTGTTGCCCGAACGGCAGAAGGCGACATTCAAATTGAGAGTGATCTTGTCGTCGGTGCGGATGGCCGTAATTCCGTCGTTCGCGCCAAAGCTGGGCTGCGTGTCGAAAATTTCGGCGTGCCGAGTGAAGTCGTCTGGATGAAGCTTTCAAAACAGGATGGCGATCCCAACGAGGTCATGGGCCATGCAGGCCCAAGGCAGGGATTCGTCCTGATTGATCGCGGTGACTACTGGCAATGCGGTTATGTCGTCCGTCGGACGACATTCGCTCAAATCTGTGATCATGGCATCGAGGCTTTCCGAAAGATGGTGGCGGATGTCTCGCCTCTTCCGGCATCGCGCATGGATGAAATACGGTCATTTTCCGATACGAGCCTTCTGACGGTGCGGATCGATCGCCTCAGGCAGTGGTGGCGGTCGGGATTGATCTGCATTGGAGATGCGGCGCATGCCATGTCGCCGATCGGCGGGGTGGGCGTGAACCTCGCCATCCAGGATGCCGTTGCGGCAGCAAATATCCTCTCGCGCCCGCTTCGCGAAGGCAGGCTTGCTGATGCGGATCTCGCGGCCGTCGAAAAACGCCGCAGCTTTCCCACCCGAGCGACGCAGAAGTTGCAGTTAATGATGCGCAGCAGCCGGCGGGCGGATCAGGCGAATGAGCACAAGCGCAAAGGCCCACCCGGCTTCATTCGCGGGATCGCCCGATGGCCGGTGCTTGCGCATCTTTCCGGCCGGTTGATCGGCCTCGGCTTCAGGATGGAGCGGGTCAGGGAGCCGCGTCCCACACGATAAGGCTTATCCGCGCGGGTATCGGGCTTATTTCGAATTGCAACCTTTGCGATCCGGATTCGTTGACGACTATGACGAAGCCGAGGGTTGGCCGTGTTTCTTGTTCGCCGGGTGCTGGTAGTTCTGATTGTTGGAGGCTGCGCCCTGCTGTTTTCTCAGGCGCCGGAATTCGCCCAGCAATATCGGTACCGTCTCGCGAGTGCGATAGACGAGCTTACAACCGCTATCCAGATTTTCGACGAACAGGCGAATCATGCCGGCCTCGACCGGCAAACGGCACTGAATATTTACGCCTCCTCGAACGAGAGCTCTCTGCATCAGCAGGTTGATGCAATGCGGCGAAGTGTAGCGCGATATCAGTTGCTTTCGGACCAACTTGAAGATCTTGCCGCTGCCTCTTCTGTCTTGAGGCCTGTGGTGATCACAAGGCAGCCAGATCACAGAATTTTAAGCGATGCCTGGCGGGGCTTCATGCCGTCTTTGCCAGTCAGTTTAGCCGGAGTGATATGGTGCGGAGCTGGTGTCTTGATCGGCATGCTCTGTGTGGCGAGCGTCGGTGCGCTGTTTGGCACGGCGGCAAGGTTTCGTCGTGAGGCCCGGTCGAAAGCCTTTTCCCGCATCAAGGGTAAAGCGCTGCAGTAATCCGCGCTTCCGTGCCTTCAGCATTCCAGCCTGCGGTTGATTAGCATCAAGGTGACATCCTTTAGGTGCGTCAAAATAGCTCGGCTGTCATCTGATCAACAATGAACGTGCAGACGGTGCGGACGAAGCGAATGGGCTACAAGATCGGCACACTCAGCCCCAGAGACGTCTTGCGTGCCTATGCACTGATTGAGCGAGCCATGCCGGGAGTCGATCTGGAGCAGTGGACAGCGCTCACGGCCACGACATCGTTGTGCCGCTGCTGGTTCATCGTCAAGGACAGCATGGGTTATATCCGGGGCATAGCCTATGTTGCCGTCAGAGGTGAGGGGGATCTGCGACGCCAGGTCGAAGTCCCGCTCTTTGTATCGGTGAGCCTTGTCGACAACAGACAGGTGCTGGGCCTACTTTTTTCAGCTGTCAGAAATTTTGCGATCAAGGAAAAATGCCGAACGATCCACATATGGACTGCCCTGCCTCCGGATTGGTCCGTACTGACCGGCTTTCTGGAGCGCGGACCGTGGGACCATGGGCTGATTTGCGGCGTCGATGACGACGTCCCGCTGGATTATCCTATCTTGCCGGTGAAAATGTAGCCCACGCCGCGGATCGCTTTGATGAACTGGGGATGTTTGACATCCGCCTCGATCTTTCGTCGAAGCCTGACAATCTGGGCGTCGATCGTGCGGTCGAACGCCTCAAGCTGTCGGCCGCGTGTCATGTCCATGAGGAAGTCACGCGTCAGCACACGTCCTGCGTGGTTGAGGAACGCTGCGAGCATGTCGAATTCGCCGGTCGTCAGTTCAATTTCGGCCCCAGCAGGATCGAGCAGCTGCCGCCGAGAGATGTTAAGGGCCCAGCCTTCGAAGCGGATGACCTGATCCTCTTCCTGCACAACCCGCGGTGTGGCTGGCTGCCGCCGCCTCAATATGGATTTTAGGCGGGCATGGACTTCTCTCAAATGAAAAGGTTTTGCGATATAATCATCGGCGCCGATCTCGATGCCGATGATGCGATCGACAACGTCGTCGCGGCCCGTCAGCATCATGATCGGCACGTCGGATTTCGCACGGATATCGCGCGCAAGGTCGAGGCCGTCGCGTCCACCCGGAAGAGAGAGATCGAGCAGCACGGCGTCGATACTATTTTGACGCATCGCAACGTTCATCTCGACGCCATCGGGTACGGTCGTAACCCGATAGCCTTCACCTTCGAAATATCGGGAAAGCATCTGGCGGATACGAGGATCGTCATCGACGACGAGGATGTGTGCCGCATGGGCTGGGTCAATAGACATTAAAACTAGCCGGGCTGTTACAAACTGTTACCAATTCGAACCGTCTTTTACGGCTGTAGCATTCGCGTGTTACTGCCGACAGGTCAACTACCCCTATCAAACGACGGGGTTAATACCATGCTTCTCACCAGCTATAATCGCGAACGCACAGCAGCAACTCTTCTTCATGAAGCAGAGCCGGAAACGCTCAATGGTCTGTTCTCGCGGCAGCCGGTCGAGTTTATTCACCCCGGCCAGTCGATCTTCTTCGAGGGCGACGAAGCAAAGCACGTCTTCGAGGTCGTCGAAGGCGCATTGCGCATCTTCCGGATCATTTCGGACGGTCGCCGGGTCATCACCGGTTTTGTTTTCGACGGTGATCTTCTCGGGGTGTCGCTGAAGCGCAATTACCTCTACAGCGCCGAAGCGATTGTCGGGACAAAGGTTCGCCGGCTGACCAGAAAGAATTTCGAAGCAGCCGTACAAGATTCGGAAGAACTGCGCCCGCAGGTGTTCGAACGGGTTTGTGATGAAATGGCCGCTGCCCAGGACCAGATGGTATTGCTTTCGTGCAAGAGCGCTGAGGAACGCCTCTGCACATTCCTGCTGAAGCACCTTCGCAGGGCGGCGGCCAAGAGCGACGTCCAGTCGATGGTGCAGCTGCCGATGACACGCCAGGACATGGCGGACTATCTCGGCCTGACGATCGAGACCGTCTCGCGTACGATCACCAAACTTAGCACCAAGGGTGTTCTGGGCTGCGTAGGCCGTCATTCGGTGAAGGTCATCAAGCCGATGTTGCTTGCACAATTGGCTGGAGACGACGATGAATACGGCTGGGGAGATGCAGGTGCAGCCGAAGATCGGCGCCACCACTAAGCCGCAGCGCAGCCAGGATATTTGATGCCACACAAGATAAGAAACACTCTCACGACCCAGGCTGAACTGGATGCGGTTCTTCACCTTCTGGACGATGCCAATGTCATCGTCCACGGGAGTGACGGTATCATCACCCGGTGGAGCTCGGGCTGTGAGGCGCTCTATGGCTGGTCGCGTGAGGAGGCGGTTGGCCAGTCCGTTCACCAGTTGCTGCAGACGCGCTTTCCCAAGCCGCTCGATGAAATCAGGCAGCAGCTCGCATCGGAGTATTCCTGGCAGGGAGAGCTGGAGCACCGCACACGCGACGGCCTTGCGGTTTTCGTTGCGACGCGTCTGGTTGCCGTCTCCCTGTCGGTCGACGGAGCGCCCATAATCATCCAGACCAACAACGATGTGACCGCGATGAAAAGGGTACAGACCGATCTGGCAGAAAGGGAAGCGCATCTGCGCTCGATCCTCGACACCGTTCCGGAATCCACGATCGTCATCGACGATAGAGGGACGGTCACTTCGTTCAGCGCCGCCGCAGAGCGGCTGTTCGGTTACAGCGCTTCGGAAGTCTGTGGCCAGAATGTCAGAATGCTGATGCCCAATCCCGATCGCGATGCTCATGACGGTTACATTTCCAACTATATGGAAACGGGGGAGCGGCGTATCATAGGTTACGGCCGTGTGGTAACCGGGCTTCGCAAGGACGGCACGACCTTCCCGATGGAACTGGCGGTTGGCGAAGCGCGCACTGGCGGCAAGCGCATCTTTACCGGTTTCATCCGCGATCTCACCAGCCGCCAGAAGATCGAGGAGGAGCTTCGCCAATCGCAGAAGATGGAAGCGATCGGCCAGCTGACCGGCGGTCTTGCGCATGACTTCAACAATCTCCTGACAGTTATCAGCGGCAATCTTGAGATGATGGAATACAAGCTCGAAGATCCCAACCTTCGTGTCCTGTTGCAGGAGGCCCAGGCGGCTGCGGATGACGGCGCGAAGCTGACCGGCCAATTGCTGGCCTTCGGGCGACGCCAGCCGCTCAACAACAAGCTGGTGGATGTCGGGCAGCTCGTCTCGAGCTTCTCCGAGCTGATGCGCCGCACGCTGGGCGAGGCGATCGAATTCAGGACGATCATCGCAGGTGCGCCGAACGAGGCGCTTGTCGATGCGTCGCAACTGCAGAACGCCATCCTCAATCTCGTCATCAATGCGCGTGATGCGATGCCGCGTGGCGGCAAGCTGACGGTCGAGATTTCCCGGATCAAGCTCGATGTCGATTATGCGCAGATGTATTCCAACATGCGGACAGGCGAGTTCATTCTGGTTGCCGTTACCGATACCGGAACGGGCATGACGCCGGAGGTGAAGGAAAAAGCCTTCGAGCCGTTCTTCACCACAAAGGGTGTGAGCGCCGGCACGGGGCTTGGCCTCAGCATGGTCTATGGCTTCGTCAAGCAGTCGGGCGGCAATATCCAGCTCTACAGCGAGCCAGGGCAGGGGACGTCGGTGAGGATGTTCCTGCCCGCCGCAAAGAAGAAAGTCGATCGTGAAAATCTTCATGCCGTGGTGCATCAGACGCACAGCCCGCTTCCCGGTGGACCGGAGAAAATTCTGGTAGTCGAGGATGATCCGCGAGTGCGCCGTGTCACGGTCTCACGTCTGACGAGCTTCGGCTACGAGGTCATCGAGGCCGAGAACGGCAGTCAGGCGCTTTCCCAGCTCGATCGCCATCAGGATATCGCGCTTCTGTTTACCGACGTGGTGATGCCGGGTGGTATGACGGGTGATGAACTGGCCAATCGCGTCCGTTCGGAAAAACCGCATATCCCGGTTTTGTTCACCTCTGGTTACGCAGAGCCGGCGATTGCGGGCCGGGAACTTGCCCTGTCGGGAAGCTGGCTGAAGAAGCCCTATACCGCGCGAGAGCTTGCCGTTCGGATTCGCGAGCTACTGGACTGATGATCAGCTGATCGTAAGTTTGCAGGCTCGAGTCCAGTTGATCCGGTTTAGCTGCGTCCGCGGTGGCGATTGAGGCCATTTTTCGGCCATTTTGTGCCTGGCCGCCTTTGTTTCAAAAGGAGGCAGGAGCAAGCCTTGCTCTTGTGTAAAACCGGCGCAAATTAACGAACCGTTAAGCTGCTGCGCACAAGGTCCCACCCATGACTATGTAGTTTTGGAGTTGGTCATGCGCATCAGTGGCGGCGTTGTGCTTCTTGTTATCCCGATCATCGCGATCCTGCTTTTCGGCGTGTCCGTCTCCTGGACGCGTCTTCAATCGGTCGACCGGACGTTTACAAGTTCGATCGGTCCGCAAAGCGACATGCCGCAGCCGGCGCGGCCTTGAGGGCGGCGTTGTCGATAAGATTTTGTGGAAGTGGTGATCCCAGATGGATTCGAACCATCGGCCTCAGGATTAGGAATCCTGCGCTCTATCCTACTGAGCTATGGGACCACTTGCGCTCATCCATACAAAAGCCGTCCGGATTAGCCAAGCCTTTTTCCGGCGATCATTCCGATAGCCGTTTCTCCGCGAGTTTTACCCAATAGGAAATGCCGTAGGCGATCGATTCGTCGTCGAAATCGTATTTCGGGTTGTGAAGCGGGGCAGTGTCGCCGTTGCCGATGAAGATGAAGGCGCCGGGGCGCTGTTTCAGCATGAAGGCAAAGTCCTCGCCGGCCATGGTCGGGTCGACATTCGCATCGACATTGGCGGCCCCCACCACGCCGGTCGCCACCTCGATCGCGTGGTCGGTTTCCAGGTCGTGATTGAAGGTGACCGGGCACTGCCGGTAATATTCGATATCCGCCGTTGCGCCATGGGCGCTCACCAGTCCGTCGACGATCTGCTTTATCCGGTTTTGCGCCAGATCGCGTGTATCCTCGCTCAGGGTGCGGACCGTGCCCATGATCGTTGCCGTGTCGGGGATGATGTTATGGGAGGTTCCGGCGTCGAAACGCGTCACCGAAATCACCACCGACTGGACCGGGTCGGCATTGCGGGCGGCAATCGCCTGCAGGCTGCCGACAAGCTGGGAGCCGATGAAGATCGGGTCGATAGTCTTGTGCGGTTGGGCGGCGTGGCCGCCGCGTCCGGTAATGGTGATGGTGAAGCGGTCGGGGGCTGCCATGATGCCGCCCTTGCGGATGGCGAACTGGCCGACAGGAATTCCCGGCATGTTGTGCATGCCATAAACTTCCTCGATACCGAAGCGGTCCATCAGCCCGTCTTCGACCATGGCCAGCGCACCGGCGCCGCCTTCTTCGGCAGGCTGGAAGATGACGGCAACGCTGCCGTTGAAATTACGGGTCTCGGAGAGATATTTTGCGGCACCCAAAAGCATCGACGTGTGGCCGTCATGGCCGCAGGCATGCATCTTGCCCGGGGCGGTCGATGCATAATTCTTGCCGGTCATTTCCGTCAGCGGGAGCGCGTCCATGTCGGCGCGCATGCCGATCGTGCGCGTGCCTTCACCCCTGCCGCGAATAATGCCGACAACGCCGGTGCGGCCGATGCCTGTTGCGACCTCGTCAACGCCGAATTCGCGCAGCTTTTCCGCCACGAAGGCCGCAGTATTGTGAACATCATAGAGAATTTCGGGATGCTGATGAAGAAATCGTCGCCAGCCGGTCACTTCGCCCTGAAGTTCGGCAGCGCGGTTCAATATGGGCATAATATCTCTTTCCTGAACGTCCAGAGCATTTCCGGCGAAGGTGCTGATGCCGTCAATGCTCCTCCTTTTGTTTTCCGCCGCCGCGGCCGCAAAACCCTCTCGCATTCCTGCCCGATGCGATCCGGCTTCACGTGGTTATGTTCACCCTCCGTCTTGCATAGTGCGCCGGGTGATTGACGTAATCAATCTTCTTTGCCATTGCTTCGACATATAGGCCATCTAATGGCCCCACTCGTTAACATTCGGACGAGGACGATCTTGCCGCACCTAAATATTCGCCACCGCACCGCCAGACGGCTTGCCTGCCTCGTGACGGCATTCGGAGTTTTCGCCTCCGCCAATGCTGCGCTCGCCAACCCGCGCATGATCATCGATGCCAATACGGGCCGCGTGATCGCGCATCAGGATGCTTTCCGGAAATGGTACCCGGCTTCGCTGACAAAGCTTATGACGGCCTATGTCACGTTCCGGGCGCTGAAGAGCGGTCGCCTGTCGCTGGACAGCACGGTGACGATGAGCAAATTCGCCACTGATCAGCCGGCCAGCAAGATGTATTTCCGGCCCGGCTCGCAGCTGACCATGGACAATGCGCTGAAGATCATGCTGGTGAAGTCCGCCAATGATATGGCTGTTGCTGTGGCGGAGACCGTCGGCGGCTCTACCGATCAGTTCGTGGCGATGATGAATGCCGAGGCGCAGCGGCTCGGCATGTCCTCGTCGCATTTCATCAATCCGCACGGATTGCCGGGCAAGGGACAATATACGACGGCCCGTGACCTCGGCATCCTTGCGATGCAGATCAAACGGGAATTCCCGCAATATTCGACCTATTTCACCATCGAAGGCATCGATACCGGCAAGAAGCAGTATCCGAACTTCAACACGCTGATCGGCCGTTTCGACGGTGCCGACGGGATGAAGACCGGTTTCATCTGTGCCGCCGGTTTCAACCAGGTGTCTTCGGCCACCCGCAACGGGCGCACGGTGATCTCGGTCGTGCTCGGGGCTGACAGCCTTGCGGGCCGTGCGGACGATTCCGCCAATCTGCTGCAGCAGGGCCTGACCACGACGGGCAGCCAGGGCACACCGCTGGCGTCGCTCGCGCCTTATGGCGATACGGCCGTGGTCAACGACCTCACCCAGGACATCTGCAATCCGAAAGCAGCAAAAGTTCGCAGCGAAACGCGCGACGATGCAGGCCGGACGATCATGCACTCGCCCTATCTTCACGAAATGACGCATCCGCCGGCCTATGTGTTTGCCGGCCTGATCCCGGGAACAGAACCGGTCGAAACGAAGATCGGCGAAAAAACCTACGCCAATATCCCGATCCCGGTACCGCGTCCGACATTCTGATTGGAACAGCATATGGCCCTCGGTCAGGACCGCATCCCGGTCTCCATCATCACCGGTTTTCTCGGTGCCGGAAAATCGACCTTGCTCAACAGGATGCTTCGCGATCCTGCAGCCAAGGATATCGCCGTCATCATCAACGAGTTCGGCGAGGTCGGGATCGACAACCTGCTCGTCGAAGCCTCCGGCGATTCGATGATCGAACTGTCGAACGGTTGCCTGTGCTGCACTGTACGCGGTGAGCTGGTCGATACGCTTGCCTCGATGATCGATGCGATCCAGACCGGCCGCGCCGAGCCGATCACGCGGGTCGTTATCGAAACCACCGGCCTTGCCGATCCAGCGCCGGTGATGCAGTCGGTAATGGGCAATCCGGTGATCGCCCAGAATTTCGAGCTTGAGGGCGTGGTGACGGTCGTCGATGCGGTCAACGGACTTGCGACGCTCGGTTCGCATCCGGAAGCGGTGAAGCAGGTGGCGGTTGCCGATCGGCTGATCGTTTCCAAGCAGACGCTGGCGGATGCCGGACAGCT
The DNA here is from genome assembly GCF_017313375.1 of Agrobacterium sp. Ap1. Taxonomy (NCBI): domain Bacteria; kingdom Pseudomonadati; phylum Pseudomonadota; class Alphaproteobacteria; order Hyphomicrobiales; family Rhizobiaceae; genus Agrobacterium; species Agrobacterium sp. Ap1. The sequence goes on along the minus strand of NZ_JAFLMY010000014.1, from coordinate 78,708 downwards.
CTCGGCCTTGCGTGCTCGGCTTGCCTCGCTCAATCCGCGTGCGCCGGTGTCCGATGGTGACGATGATTCGGTGAGCAGCCTCTCGATGCTGGCAAACGGGCTTTATAATCCATCGTCGAAAATTGCGGATGTGGATCGCTGGCTGCGCGACGAGATTGCTGCGGATCAGCATGAGCATCACCATCATGGCTACGATCATGATGGTGGATGCGACTGCGGACATGACCATGGACACGATCATCATCACCACGCACACGACCATGGGCACCACCATCATCATGACGTGAACCGCCATGGCGACGATATAAGGTCGTTTTCGATCGTGCATGACCGGCCGATCGATCCGATGGCGATCGATATGTTCGTCGATCTTCTGAGATCGGCGCATGGCGAGAAGCTTTTGCGGATGAAGGCGGTGGTAAAGCTGTCGGACAATCCGGAGCGGCCGCTGGTTCTGCATGGCGTGCAGGCGATCTTCCATCCGCCGCAGCGTTTGCCGCGCTGGCCGGAGGGTTCCGACCAAAAGACCCGGATGGTGTTGATCACCAAGGGGCTGACGGAGGAATTCGTCGCCGATCTTTTCGCGGCGTTTACCGGCGAACCGCGTCTCGACCGTCCGGACCGGGCGGCGCTGGAAGACAATCCGCTGGCCGTGCCCGGCTTCAGCCGATAACAGAGATACCCTTGCGAATGATGAAGCGGTGGCCTTCTGCCGTCTTCTCGCTGTCCACGAGTTCGTGACCTTCCTGGCTGCAGAAATGCGGGATATCGATGCCGGCGAGCGGATCGGTGGTCTCCACGACGAGGCGGTCGCCGTCATGAAGTGCTTTCAGCCGGCGACGGGTCTTCAGCACCGGCAGAGGGCATTTCAGCCCCCTGAGGTCATAGATCACGTCTATCGGCGAGGTCACTGCTTGTCCCAGAACTTCCAGAAAGGCTTCTTGGCTTCGCTGACCGGTGCCGCGGGCGCTGCATAGGCGAGCGGGTTTTGTTCGGGAACAGGCACGGCGGTCGTCTTGCCTTCGGCTGTCTGGATCGTCGGCACTGTCGTGCTGGCGACGGTTGCTCCTGTCGCAGACGGAATTGCACCGGTCGATGCCGGCAGGCGGCCCTGTTTCATTCGTTCGGTGACGGTTGCCGTCTGCGGAGCGGCAGAAAGCGAAGCAAGCTGGGTCGATGCAGGCTTCGGCTGGCCAGCAGCCATGCGCTTCTGCATCATTTCCTGGAATTCCGACTGGCTCATCAGCTTGCCGGCTTCGAGCGAGGTTCCGGTCGGCGCGTAGGCAAGTTCGCGGCCCTTGCGCTTTTCAGCAACCACTGCCTTGCGTTCGGCTTCGCTCGGTTCGTACCAGACCTTCTTTCCAAGCTTGTCGACGGCCTTTTCGAAGGCGAGATCGTAGGTCTTGTTGTAGGAGGAAAGAGCTGAAACCAGTGCTGGCGGCGTCGACATGTCCGGGCAGGCAGCGGCTGCGCTGAGCGGCCCTTTGGCCTCCTGGTTGAAGACGTATTTCTTGCCGCAGACCGCCACTTCCGGCGGGCGCTTGGTGACTTCGAAATTGTCGTAGCCGACCTTGACCATCTTCCAGAAGTCGCTGTGCTCGCTATCGCGATGGCGCGCCATGTTTTCCGCCGTCATGCGGAAGGGTAGGGCCTGCAGCTGCACGGAGGTCTGGCCGCCCTTGAAGGCGTCGCGGGCAAAGGCGTAGATTTCGAGGATCTGCTCGTCGGTCATCGAATAACAACCCGACGACGAGCAGGCGCCGTGGATCATCAGGTTCGTACCGTTGCGTCCGTTGGCTGCGTCATAGCGGTTGGGGAAGCCGGTGTTGATCGCGAGATAATATTGCGAATTCGGGTTCAGGTGCGCCGGCGTCAGGCTGTAGAAGCCTTCGGGCGCCTGGCGGTCGCCTTCCTTGATCTTCGGGCCGAGCTTTCCCGACCACGCGCAGATGTCGTAGCTCTTGATGATGTCGAAGCGGTTGTCCGCCTTCGCCTTCCAGATCTCCAGCTTACCCTCTTCCTTGAGGATGCGGATCATGATCGGCGAATTGCGCGGCATGTTCTTCGCCTGCATGTCGGCGACGATCTTTGCCGGCAAGGGCTGCTCGACCTTGTTCTTGACCTTGGAAATATCGACGCTGGTCGCGGAATCAAGGGTGTCGTTGCAGCCTGTGAGAGCTGTTGCAACCAGAAGAGCGAGGGCGATGTGCTTCAAACGCATCGGAACGGACCACATATCTAGTTCGGCATCAAACCGGGGGCAGAGGCGTGCGATAATAATACGGTAAGCTTTACATTTTCTTAACCGCTCAAAATCGCCTGTCCAGCAAAACCCTCAGCGCACCACTGTTATGATCAATGTGGCCGAAATTGGCAACCTTCCATAAAGAAGGCGGCAATCAGAGGTTCCGGCCGATTTCCAGGAATTTCTGGCGGCGTGCGTTGCGGACTTCTTCGCCCGAGAGCTTCGAAAGGTCTGTCAGAGCCGACGAAATGACCTTGCCGGCTGCATCCATGACCGTCTTCGGCTCGCGATGCGCGCCGCCATTCGGCTCCGGAATGATCTCGTCGATGATGCCGAGGCCCTTCAAGTCCTGCGCGGTGATCTTCATATTGGTGGCCGCTTCGCGGGCGCGGGTCGAATCGCGCCAGAGAATTGAGGCTGCACCTTCTGGCGAAATGACCGAATAGATCGAATGTTCGAGCATGTAGACGCGGTTGCCGGTAGCGATCGCGATTGCGCCGCCCGAGCCGCCTTCGCCGATGACGATCGAGATCATCGGAACTTTCAGGCCAAGGCACATTTCCGTCGAACGGGCGATAGCTTCCGCCTGGCCGCGCTCTTCCGCGCCAACGCCCGGATAGGCACCGGCCGTGTCGACAAGGCTGATAACGGGAAGGCCGAAACGGTCGGCCATTTCCATGATACGGATCGCCTTGCGGTATCCTTCGGGACGCGGGCTGCCGAAATTGTGCTTCAGGCGAGTCTTGGTGTCGCTGCCTTTTTCCTGGCCGATCAGGGCGACCGGAATGCCGTTGAAGCGAGCAAGGCCTGCCTGGATGGCGGCGTCCTCGCCGAAATTGCGGTCACCGGCGAGCGGCGTGAACTCGGTGAACAGATGCGCCGCGTAATCGACGAAATGCGGGCGCTGCGGATGACGTGCAACTTGAGTCTTTTCCCAGGCGCCGAGCTTGGAATAGATCTCGCGGGTGGCTTCCTTGACGCGCGCCTCGAGCCTGGTGATTTCGTCCGACGTGTCGATGCTCTCGTCTTCGGTCGCGAGCTTCTTCAGCTCGTGAATCTTGCCCTCGAGGTCCGAGATAGGCTTTTCGAAATCGAGATAAGTCTGCATCAGATCCGGTTTCCCGTTGTTTTCCCATGGGAACGTAGAGCTCCCATTTTTCATTTGGGGCTTCTAATCCCGGTTTTTGGCTTCTTTTGCAAGGGGGTGATGTGTTTCCACCAGTTGACGAAGCCTTTCTTCCAGCACATGCGTATATATCTGAGTGGTCGAAATGTCTGAATGTCCAAGCAGTTCCTGTACCACGCGCAGGTCTGCGCCATGCGCCAAAAGATGGCTGGCAAAGGCGTGGCGCATGACATGCGGCGATATGGACGCGGCCTTTATGCCGGCCCTTGCCGCCAATCCCTTGAGGTCGCGGGCAAAGACCTGGCGCGGTAAGTAACCCGCGCTGCCATGCGAGGGGAACAGCCACGGGCTGGGCTCGCCATCGGTTTCCGCCGCCTTCTTCGCTTCGCCGTAGGATTTCAGTGCTGCGATCGAAGATCGCGACAGCGGAACGAGCCGTTCCTTGTTGCCCTTTCCGCGGATCATTAGAAAACGCCCGTCCTGTTCGAGCACTTTCAGCGGCAGGGAGACGAGTTCGCTGACGCGCATGCCGGTTGCGTAGAGCAGTTCCAGCAGCGCCAGCATGCGCAGGCGGTTGAGGCGATCCTTTGCGGGTTCGGCCGCTTCCAGTGCTGCGCGTTCCAGAAGCCGGGTGACATCCGCCTCGCTCAGGTTTTTCGGCAGGGCGCGCTGTTTCTTCGGTGCATCGAGCACTGCGGTCGGATCGTCGCCGCGCAGGCCTTCCGCATAAAGAAACTTGTAGAACTGGCGCATGGCGGAAAGCCTGCGCGCCTGAGAGGAGGGCGCAAAGGCGCGTTTTCCCAGATTGGCAAGATAGGCTGACAGGTTTTTGCTTTCGGCCAGAAGCGGCGTGGTCTTGTGGGAAATCAGGAAATCATAGAGGTCGTCCAGATCCCGTCGGTAGCTTTGAAGCGTGTTTTCGGCAGCGCCCCGTTCTGCGCTCAACATTTCCAGAAAAGCTTCTATATGGGCAGCGGACAGATCTCGCATGAGAATGGCCTCGCCTATTGCTGCGCGGGCGGGTTGAGCCGTTCGGAGGGGACCCTGATGGTGATTTCGCGGTCTTTCGGCTCGACCAGCACCACGAGCGCGACCATGCTGCCATAGATCACGCCGGCAATGGCAGCCAGGATCAACAGGAAGCGGAAGAGAGTGGGCATGAAAAGGCTCCGTATCGTTACGGCGCACTATAGCCCGAATGGTTTACAGATCGACAAGAACTGCATCTGCTGCGTGATCTTGGGGGATCTGGTCGCGTGCGTGGCTTGACGCTGAATGAACATTTGTTGATACCGTTTTTGCGAACGGACGGCATCATGAGTGAAGAACTAACAGTCGAGCGACAGACATTACGGGACCAGGCTCGCGAAGCGCTCGGCGACCGCAACCTGATTTTTGTCGGCCTGATGGGTGCGGGCAAGTCGGTTATCGGCCGTCTGGTCGCCCAGACGCTCGGAATTCCGTTTGTCGATACCGACGCGGAAATCGAGTCCGTTTCCAGGATGACGATCGCGGAACTGTTTTCACAATATGGTGAGACGGAGTTCCGGGCGCTGGAAACGCGGGTGGTCGAACGGCTGCTGAAACAGGGGCCGCGGGTCGTATCCACAGGCGGTGGCGCCTTCATCAATGAAGCGACCCGCGCCCAGATCAAACAGGGCGGCCTGTCGATCTGGCTGAATGCCGATCTCGATACATTGTGGGACCGGGTCAGCCGGCGAGACCACCGTCCGCTGCTTAAAACCGAAAATCCAAGGCAGACGCTGGAGAACCTGATGATCCAGCGTTACCCGATTTATGCCGAGGCCGATCTGACGGTGATGTCGGTGAATATTCGCAAGGAATTGATGGCCAACGCGGTTCTGGAGGCAATTACCGGTTTGGCTCAATCCGGTGTGGTCCAGTCCGATCCGGCCCAACAAGGTGATACAGAATGACAGTGCAGTCCCGATCCCCCGAACGCCTTGTGCATGTGCCGCTCGGAGACCGGGCCTACGATATCCTGATCGGTCCGGGATTGCTGGCCCGTGCCGGCGGCGAGATCACCTCGCGGCTCAAAGGGCGCAAGGCTGCGATCATCACCGACGAACATGTCGCCCCGCTCTATCTCGAAGCCCTGATGGATGCGCTGCAGACCGACGGTATCGAAGCCGTGTCGCTGACGCTGCCTGCCGGGGAGAAGACCAAGAGCTTCGATCATCTGGCAACCGTCTGTGACATGGTGCTCGCGGCCCGCATCGAGCGCAATGACGCGGTGATCGCGCTCGGCGGCGGCGTGATCGGCGACCTTGCCGGTTTTGCCGCCGGTATCGTGCGCCGCGGCGTGCGCTTTGTGCAGATCCCGACCTCGCTTCTGTCGCAGGTCGACAGTTCCGTCGGCGGTAAGACCGGCGTCAACTCACGCCATGGCAAGAACCTGCTCGGCGTGTTCCACCAGCCGGATCTGGTTCTGGCCGATACATCCATTCTCGATACGCTGTCGCCGCGCGAATTCCGCGCCGGTTATGCGGAAGTTGCGAAATACGGGCTGATCGACAACCCGGCCTTTTTCGAATGGCTGGAAAAGAACTGGAAACAAGTGTTCGAGGGCGGCCCGGAGCGGATCGAGGCAATTGCCGTCAGCTGCCAGTCCAAGGCCGATGTCGTCGTCGAGGACGAACGCGAGATGGGCCGTCGCGCGCTGCTCAATCTCGGCCATACATTCGGGCATGCGCTGGAAGCGGCCACGCAGTATGACAGCGCAAGGCTGGTGCATGGCGAAGGTGTGGCGATCGGCATGGTTCTGGCGCATGAATTCTCCGCCCGCCTCAATCTCGCAAGCCCGGATGACGCAAAGCGCGTCGAGGCGCATCTGAAGGCTGTCGGCCTGCCGACCAGGATGAGTGAGATTCCGGGTGATCTGCCGGGTGCGGACGTGCTTCTCGGTGCGATCATGCAGGATAAGAAGGTGAAGGGCGGCAAGCTGACCTTCATCCTTACCCGCGGCATCGGCCAGTCGTTTGTCGCTGACGATGTTCCATCTTCGGAAGTCCTGAGCTTCCTGAAAGAAAAGCTCGCAAAATGACAGCGTCAGGCGGCCTCCTTTCGCGCAGCATAAACGCGGTCATCCGTGGGCTGATGCGTGCGACCGGGACGTCGCTCAACGGCCAAACGCTGACACTCTGTGGTCATGACGAACTGCATGCCGCGCTCGATGCCATGCATCGGGAGGGCAATTTCGGCGCCGAGGACCGCGACCGGCTGAGCGAATTGTTCGATCTTACCGAACTTGAAGTTTCCGACGTGATGCGCCACCGCATGGCCATGGTCGCCGTCAATGCGGATGACCCGGCGGACGTGATCGTGCGCACGGTGCTCGAAAGCCCCTATACCCGCATGCCGGTGTGGCGCAATTCGACGGAAAACATCATCGGCGTGGTGCATGCCAAGGACCTGCTGCGCGCGCTCCTGGAGCCGGATACGACGCCTGCCGATGTCGATATTTTGAAAATCATGCAGAAGCCGTGGTTCGTGCCCGACAGCACCAGCCTCAAGGACCAGCTTGCGGCCTTCCTGAAGCGAAAGGTGCATTTCGCCGTCGTCGTCGACGAATATGGCGAGGTGCAGGGCATCGTCACGCTGGAAGACATCATGGAAGAGATCGTCGGCGACATTGCCGATGAACACGATGTCGAGATCCAGGGCGTGCGCAAGGAAGCCAACGGTTCGATTGTGGTCGAAGGCTCGGTGCCGATCCGCGACCTCAACCGCGCGCTCGGGTGGGATTTGCCGGATGGCGATGCGACGACGATCGCGGGCCTCGTCATCAACTCATCCATGCTCATTCCCGAAGAACGGCAGGCGTTTACCTTCTACGGCAAGCGCTTCATCGTGATGAAGCGGGAGAAGAACCGGATCACCCGGCTGAGGATCAGGCCGGCGGACGATGCGGTGCCGGTCGCGGAGTAGTCCGGCTCGGGCGGCGTGTGCAATGCCGACAAATGATCACAAAAGCTTAGCTCAATCTTTAGTTTTGTAACCTAACGCCGGCACTACCGTATGTTTAAGGTATTGCCATGAGTATCGTGACATTGGAGCAGGTAGAGGCCCAGATCGCGCATCGTTTCGCGCTTCTGCGTTTCGAGCCGGAAATCGAATTGCTGTTCAGGCAGGATTATGTCGCGGAGCGCAATCGCCTCATCGGCATCTGGGCCGTGATCGGTCTTTTTATCTATGATCTGGTCTATTTCGGCGATCGGGCCATGATCCCCGACGTATTGACCGAAGTGACGGCGCTCAGACTTCTCGTGTTCACGCCCGCCGTCATCGCATGTGCTCTCGTGGTGCGCCGTTGGCCGAGTTCACGTCTTTATGATGCCTTGAGCGTGCTTGTTGCCGTGCTCGGCGTCAGCCTGCCGATGGCGGCTGCTGTCGGTAGCCAGAGTTCCTATCTTCTGATCTATCAGAACTACAATGCCGCGGCGTTCCTGTTTTTCGTTATCGCCCTGCGGCCCCTGTTTCCCGCCATGTTGGCGGCTGGTGCTGATGTGTGTCTCGCATCTTTCCGCGGCCTATCTGACGGGCGCGTTCGACGCCGTTACCTTTGGCGGCATCGTCACGTTTTACCTGATGCTGTCGATATTCCTTGCCGCTGCCGCCTATTTTCTGGAGCGCACTGACCGGCGGAATTTCCTCAATCAGCTACGTGCCGGCCTGCTTTATCGACGGCTGGAGGTCAATGCCGAGCGGGATGAGCTAACCGGGCTTCTGAACCGTCGGTCGCTGGCGCGTATAGGGCGCGAAATCTGGAATACGGGTCGGCAACTGGAGCCGCCGGTCGTTTCCGCAATCCTGCTCGACATCGATCATTTCAAGCGGTTCAACGATCTCTACGGCCACATGGACGGAGATGCCTGCATCCGAACTGTTTCGCAGCATATCTGTGCAACCGTGGGCAGGGTGAACTCCGTCTTCCGCTTTGGTGGAGAAGAGATGCTGGTTTTGTTGCCGGGGCAGGGGGCCCTGCAGGCCTTGGCCATGGCTGAAAAAATCCGCAGGGCGATAGAAGAATTAGCCATTCCACATGGCAAGTCGGATCATGGTGTCGTGACCGCAAGCCTCGGTGTCGCTTCCGCCATGCCCGTGCAGACAGCGATCGAAAAGCTTCTCCAGAGGGCTGACGAAGCGCTTTACGAGGCCAAGCACCGTGGGCGCAACATGGTCGTTATCTCGGAAGAGCCGCAGGTCGCGGCTTAGTCAGATACGGTGCGATCTATGAGCAACTCTTCATGGCGATCGAGGTGCCGCAGCCATTTTCGTTCGATGGCGGCTTCGATATCTATATCGTTGGCGCGCAGATAGAGGACGAACTGGCCGAAGAGGTCTGCCGCTTCGTTTTCCAGTGCCTCGCGGGTTCCGCCTGATCCATCGGCATTCGGTTTGGATCGGCCGTTCAGCAGGAGATGCTCGGCGGTCAGTTCGCCGAGTTCCTCCGTCAGCTTGAGCAGATACCAATCGGGATCGCGTGGAATGTTGTGCGCCTGTGCGTGCAGTTCTCCGACACGACCGATGCGTTCACTCAATTCGGAAAATGTAGCGCTCATTTCTGCCGCTCCCCAGCCATAGCCGATCGTACCTTTGGCCATGATCTAAGCAGCAACTTGTGACAGGGATGCAGCGTATCTTGGCGTTTCGCCTTCCGATCCCTATCTAAACCCCATCACCAGCGTGTCGGTTCTCCCGGTGCTGCGGCCTCCACCGCGAGCGCGTGAAGACCGGCGTCCAGTTCAGGTTTCAAAAGAGCGTTTACCGTGCGGTGCCGGTCGATCCGGCTCATTCCTGAAAAGGCGGCTGCGACGATACGCACACGCATATGTGTCTCGCCGTCTCCATCCATGCCCGGCTGGTGGCCGGCATGCTGATGGCTTTCGTTGATCACATCTAGCCTTTCGGGCGCGAGATTCTCGCGGAGCGTGGCTTCTATGCGGGCTATGACTGACATTTTTAGGCTCCGGTGGTCGGCGCAAGAGGGTGATCCAGAAACCAGCAACAAACCGCTTTGTCAATTCTTGTTCGGCCCCGTCTTGGGCCCCATAATGTGTGCCTCATGAAACTCGACTCCAAATATTTCGACCGGATCCGGACGCGCCGGAAAAGGCAGCAAGATGCCCCGCCGCAGGCCCCGACCTGCCAGTGGGACGGCTGTGACAAGCCGGGCGTGCACAAGGCGCCGGTCGGTCGCAATGCCGAAAACCAGTTCTTCATCTTCTGCTTCGAGCATGTGAAGGAATACAACAAGGGCTACAATTATTTCTCCGGCCTGTCGGATGGCGAAATCGCGCGCTACCAGAAGGAAGCGATCACGGGTCACCGCCCGACATGGAAGGTCGGCGTCAACAAGGACGCCAAGGACGGGCCGATCCATTCGTCGTCACGCTCTGGTTCCGCCTATACGCAGCAGCGTTTCAAGGATCCGTTCGGCTTCGTTGCACAGGCGCGTGCCGGAGGTGGTGGCGGGCGATACGAAACGCAGGGGCGCAAGCTGAAGACGCTGGAGGCCAAGGCTTTCAATACGATGGAACTTGGCGCCAACGCCACCTCGACCGAGATCAAGACCCGTTACAAGGAATTGGTGAAAAAACACCATCCTGATGCCAATGGTGGTGATCGCGGGTCAGAGGAACGTTTTCGTGCCGTGGTGCAAGCATATCAGTTGTTGAAGCAGGCGGGTTTCTGCTAAGCCTCAAAAATCAAGGCAGCGTGATTGATGGCCGGGCGGTTGCCCGTGCCCTGGAGTTATGATGAGCAAGATTGACCTGGATATTACCAACCTCCCCGACACGACGGTTTCGGTTCGGGAAGTTTTCGGCATCGATACCGATCTGATGGTGCCCGCCTACAGCAATGGCGACCCTTACGTGCCGGACCTCGACCCGGACTATCTCTTCGATCGCGACACGACGCTCGCCATTCTTGCAGGCTTTGCCCATAACCGACGCGTCATGGTTTCCGGCTTCCACGGCACCGGTAAATCCACCCATATCGAGCAGGTTGCTGCCCGCCTCAACTGGCCGTGCGTACGTATCAACCTCGACAGCCATGTCAGCCGTATCGATCTCGTCGGCAAGGATGCGATCGTTCTGAAAGACGGCAAACAGATCACCGAATTCAAGGACGGCATCCTGCCCTGGGCCTACCAGCACAATGTCGCGCTCGTCTTCGACGAATACGATGCCGGCCGCCCGGACGTGATGTTCGTTATCCAGCGTGTGCTGGAATCGTCGGGTCGTCTGACATTGCTCGACCAGAGCCGCGTCATCCGTCCTCACCCCGCCTTCCGTATTTTTGCGACGGCCAACACTGTTGGCTTGGGCGATACGACCGGCCTTTATCACGGCACGCAGCAGATCAACCAGGCGCAGATGGACCGCTGGTCTATCGTGACCACGCTGAACTATCTGCCGCATGAGAAGGAAGTCGATATCGTTGCCGCCAAGGTAAAATCGTTCGGCGCGACCAAGGAAGGCCGCGAAACGGTTTCCAAGATGGTTCGCGTTGCCGATCTCACCCGTTCGGCCTTTATCAACGGCGACCTGTCGACAGTCATGAGCCCGCGTACCGTCATCACCTGGGCCGAAAATGCCGAGATTTTCGGTGACGTGGCCTTCGCCTTCCGCATTACCTTCCTCAACAAGTGCGATGAGCTGGAACGGACCCTGGTGGCCGAGCAGTACCAGCGCGCCTTCGGTGTCGAGCTGAAGGAAAGCGCCGCCAACATCGTATTGGGAGCATAAGGCAGGGGAAGCCAAACCTATGGCAGGTCGCGGAGACAATTCCAAAGGCAAGCCCGCCGGTCCGGTCGATACCGAACCGATGCGGCGGGCGATAACCGGCTGTGTGCGGTCGATTGCCGGTAGCCAGGAGGTGGAGGTTTCCTTCGCCAATGAGCGTCCGGGACTGGCCGGCGAGCGTATTCGCCTGCCGGAAATTTCCAAGCGACCGACGGCGCACGAGCTTGCGGTAACGCGCGGCCTTGGCGATTCCATGGCTCTCCGGATCGCCTGCCACGACAGCAATGTCCACGCGACGCTTTCGCCGCAAGGGTCTGATGCCCGTGCGATTTTCGATGCCGTCGAGCAGGCGCGCGTCGAATCGATCGGCGCATTGCGAATGGCCGGCGTCGCCGCCAACCTCAATTCGATGCAGGAAGAGAAATACGCCAAGGCGAATTTTTCCGGCATCGAGCGGCAGGAAGAGGCGCCGATCGGCGAGGCGGTCGCCATGCTGGTGCGCGAAAAGCTGACCGGCCAGAAGCCGCCGGAAAGCGCCGGCAAGGTGCTCGATCTCTGGCGTCCTTTCATCGAGCAGAATACTTCCAGCGATCTCGATAACCTGAAAAATGTGATCGAGGACCAGCAGGCATTCGCCAAGCTTGTCCGCCACATGCTTTCTTCCATGCAGATGGCCGAGGATCTGGACGGCGACGAGAACGAGCCGGAAGAGATCGAGAACCAGTCGGAAGAGGATCAGCCGAGCAGCGGCGAGACCGAAAACGAAGAGGTCGAGGAAGAGGCCGGCTCCGACGCAGCGCCCGCCGAGCAGAGCGAAGCTGCCGACGAGGAGATGGACGAAGGCGAGATGGACGGCGCGGAAATGTCGGACGACGAAATGTCCGATGAGGCCGACGACCATTCCGAAACGCCCGGCGAAACCCGCCGCCCCAACAGCCCGTTCGACGATTTCAACGAGAAGGTGGATTATCACATCTTCACGCAGGAATTCGATGAGGAGATCACGGCGGAAGAGCTTTGCGACGAGGCGGAACTCGATCGGCTCAGAGCTTTCCTCGACAAGCAGCTTGCTCACCTGCAGGGTGCCGTCGGTCGTTTGGCGAACCGCCTGCAGCGCCGCTTGATGGCGCAGCAGAACCGCTCCTGGGATTTCGACCTGGAAGAAGGTTACCTCGATCCGGCCCGGCTGGTGCGTCTGATCATCGACCCGATGCAGCCGCTCTCCTTCAAGAAGGAGCGCGACACGCAGTTCCGCGATACGGTTGTCACTCTTGTGATCGACAATTCCGGCTCTATGCGTGGGCGGCCGATCACGGTTGCGGCTTCCTGCGCCGATATTCTGGCGCGCACGCTGGAGCGTTGCGGCGTCAAGGTCGAGATCCTCGGCTTCACCACCAAGGCGTGGAAGGGCGGCCAGAGCCGCGAGAACTGGCTTGCCAGCGGCAAGCCGGCTTCGCCCGGCCGCCTCAACGACCTGCGCCATATCATCTACAAGTCGGCGGATGCGCCGTGGCGTCGTTCGCGCCGCAATCTCGGCCTGATGATGCGCGAGGGCCTGCTGAAGGAAAACATCGACGGCGAAGCGCTGATGTGGGCGCATAACCGGCTGATCAACCGGCCGGAACAGCGCAAGATCCTGATGATGATCTCGGATGGTGCACCGGTCGACGATTCGACCCTGTCGGTCAATCCGGGCAATTATCTGGAGCGGCACCTGCGCGCCGTCATCGAGCAAGTCGAAACCAAGTCTCCGGTGGAGCTGCTGGCGATCGGTATCGGCCATGATGTGACGCGCTATTATCGCAATGCCGTGACGATCGTCGATGCCGACGAGCTTGCCGGTGCGATGACCGAGCAGCTGGCGGAACTGTTTGCCGACAAGTCGGCGGGTGGCCGCCCGGCTCGTGCCGGCCGTATGCGCCGGGCTGGCTGACTTAGTTGTCGAAGCTTTCGCACCTTCTTCTGACCGGTGTCGTCCTTGCGATGATGCCGGCCATGTCATTTGCGCAGGATGCTGCGCGGGTGACGGCAAAGCCGATCTTGCAATTCAAGCCGAACTCCAATCAGACGAAGTTCGGACCGCTGGAGTTTCTTGGCGGTATCGAGTTCAGCTCTGATGATGGCCGCGTCCAGTCGCTTTCCAGTATTCGTTTTCGGCCGGATGGCACGCATTTCATTTCCGTTCTCGATACGGGCGAATGGCTGACCGGGCAGATAATGCGGGACGCGTCGGGGAGGCTCTCCGGGCTTTCCGAAGTCGCTGTTAGCCCTATCCTGATGCGCAACGGGCAGGCGGGGTCCAAATCCGCCTCGGATGCCGAAGGGCTGGCGCTGCGGGATGGCGAGGCATTTGTCAGCTTCGAGCAGCAGCATCGGGTCGATGCCTATCCGGATCCCGGTTTCGAGACCTCGAAGCCCTCGCGCAACGTCAATTTCCTCATTCCGCGGCAGGAGCTTCGGCGCAATGCCGGGATCGAAACACTGGTTGCGTCTCCGGCTTCCAGTCCGCTTGCCGGCGGGCTTGTGGCGATTGCGGAGAGCAGCCGGGATGCGGCGGGCAATCTGCTTGCGGCGATCGTAGACGGGCCGCTGAAGGGGCAATTCACCGTCGTGCGCCACGACCCCTATGATGCGACGGACGGTGCCTTCCTGCCGGACGGCGATCTTCTGCTGCTGGAGCGCCGCTTCAGCTTCATTGGCGGGATGGGAATGAAAATCAGGCGGATCAAGGGCGCGGATATCCGTCCGGGCGCCGTGGTCGATGGCGAGGTGTTGATCGATGTCGGGGCAGATCATTCGATCGACAACATGGAAGGCATCGACGTGGTGGCAGGGCCGGATGGCAGCTCACATGTCATTATCATCTCGGATGACAACGGACTTTTTCTCCAGCGCAATCTGATGCTGGAGTTCAAAATCAGCCAATAAAAAAGGGAGCCGAGGCTCCCTTTGATGTTTCAGGCCGTCTTTGCCGCCACATGCGGCATCGGCTTCAGCACGTTCATCAGCGCGCCATAGGGCAGAAGCAGGACGACGCCGACGACGACCTTGACCACGAGGTCGCCGAGTGCCCAGGAGATCCAGCGCGGCGCTTCCGTGGACATGACGCCGAGGATAGGGGCGGGAGCCGTGGCGAAATCGAAATTCGGGCCGATGACGGCGAAGACCGGTGCAAAAGCGATCGAGAAGAACAGGACCGTGTCGATCACGGTGCCGATCATCGAGGCGGCAAGCGGTGCCTTCCACCAGGTCTTTCGGCGCAGTTCGTTGAAGACCGAGATATCGAGAAGCTGGCCAATCAGGAAAGCGGTGCCCGACGCGATCGCGATGCGCGGTTCGGATAGCCAGAAGGAAAGCGCCACGCCGACGACAAAGCCGACGAACACGATGCGACGGGCAATCGCCGGACCGAACTGGCGGTTGGCAAGGTCGGTGACGAGGAAAGCGACGGGATAGGTGAATGCGCCCCAGGTGAGGATATCGCCGAGAGCGATGCCCCACAGAGTTCCGGTCAGGTGAAACTGGACGAGGATATTGGAGGCGACCACGATGGCTGCCATCGCGAGCGAATAGATAAGGGTATAGCGTGCTACTTGCATTTTTTTATCCTGGGGTATGCCACCAGTTGCGGATAGGCCAAGAGAAAAGGCTTGCCCGGTATTATCCGGTCAAGCCTTCTCCAAAGCCGGTGAAGTGTTGAGGTCGCTATTAAGCGGCTTCTGCAGTCTTCTTGGCGATCTGGCGACGCAGCAGACGAGCGCGCATCGACAGTTCGGTCTCGTCGGACTTCAGGAGGAAGGCATCGAGGCCGCCGCGGTGTTCAACCGAACGCAGAGCGTGCGCGGAAACGCGCAGGCGGAAGCGCTGGCCGAGAGCGTCGGAGATCAGAGTGACCTGGCACAGGTTCGGGAGGAACCGACGACGGGTCTTGTTGTTGGCATGGCTGACGTTGTTGCCGGTCATTACGCCCTTGCCGGTCAGTTCGCATACACGAGACATGGCATTCACCTTTGTTTTCTTCTGCAATCGGAGGCTCATCCGGACAATGTCCAGCACGCCGATCCAACTGGTCCTGATTGGAAAGTTGCGGTTCTATAGTCAGTGAGGCTCGGCGCGTCAAGCCAAAACCTCGGCTTTCGTACGTCTTTGCACCGCGACTAACTGCAGCCATGGCTATTTTCTTGCCATGATGCGCCTCTTATATCGGATTCTTGGAATTCTCAAACCGGTCGCAGGCAAACCATGTTCTCATTCATCCGCCCGCTTGCGGGAGCTGTCTTCCTCTTTGTTGCAGGCACCTCATCGGCATGGTCTGCCGATAAACATGTCACCGATTACGATATCACTCTTGGTATCCTGCCGATCGGTACGGCGAGCTTTTCGAGTGAATTCGACGGTAACGGCTACAAGATCAACGGCATCTTCAAGTCAGGCGGCATCGTCAACGTGATCAAGAAGGTGTCGGCCGAGACGAACGTGGCAGGACGGATCGAGGGGGATCGCCTGCAGGCCAACCGATACAATCTGGTCTACAAGTTGGGGAAACGGACGCGGATCTATGATGTCGTCTATACCAACGGCAATGTGACGGACACGACGATTACGCCGCCACCGCGCCGCAAGGCGGAAAACTGGGTGCCTGTTACGCCACAGGACCTGCGTTCGGTGCTGGATCCGTTGAGCGGGCTGATCTTCCCGGAGGGGGCGACCGTCTGCCCGAGCCGCGTGCCGGTTTATGACGGGGAATCGCGGATGGACCTGCTGCTCAAGCGGGAAGGGACCAAGCCCTATGAGACCAAGGGCTTCAAGGGCGAAGCCATCGTCTGCACTGTCCGCTACCAGCCGAAATCCGGTTACCGTAAGGGACGCGATGACATCGAGTATCTGCAGAAGACCCCGATGGAAGTGTGGTTTGCCAAGGCAGACGGGTCCAATGTATATGCCCCGATCTATGCCCGTATCCCAACGAGGATGGGACCGCTCTATATAACGGCCGCCCGATACGGCGGTTGAGAGCGTGTGTCGTGCTCGCGGCAACGTGGCCAATAAAGAGGGGAACTGAGGTTGAAGTTACGGGGTACCTTGATCGGTTTTACCGCGATCCTGATGTGGTCGCTGCTGGCTCTCATGACGGCGGCCTCCGGAAGCGTTCCGCCGTTCCAGATGAATGCGATGACATTCGCGATCGGTAGCCTGCCGGGACTGGTTTTGCTGTCCATCAAGCCGGATCGTATCAGGCTGCTCAAGCAGCCGGCGAAGGTGTGGATCATCGGGATCGCCGGTCTCTTCGGCTATCATTTCCTCTATTTTACCGCGCTTCGTAACGCGCCGGCTGTTGAGGCCGGATTGATCGCCTATCTCTGGCCGCTATTGATCGTTGTCGGTTCGGCGCTTCTGCCAGGGGAAAGGCTGCGCTGGTATCACGTCGCCGGGGCACTCGCCGGACTATGCGGCACTGTCGCTATCGTCTCGCGCAATGGCGTATCCTTCGACCAGTCCTATCTCCTGGGTTATGGCGCGGCTCTGCTTTGCGCCTTCACGTGGTCGGGCTATTCGCTGCTGACACGTAGTTTCGATCGGGTGTCGACGGACGTGGTGACGGGCTTCTGCCTGGCAACGTCGCTTCTGTCGCTCGTCTGCCATCTGGCGCTGGAAACGACGGTCTGGCCTGCGAGCGGTGGCGAATGGGCGGCTGTGGTCGGCCTTGGTCTGTTGCCGGTGGGTGCTGCCTTCTACGCCTGGGATTACGGCGTCAAGAATGGCGATATTCAGGTGATCGGAGCTGCAAGCTATGCCGCGCCACTGCTTTCGACGTTGATCCTGCTAACCAGCGGCTTTGCCGAACCGAGCTGGCGGATTCTGATCGCCTGCGTGCTGATTACTGGCGGGGCGGTGCTGGCCGCGAAGGAGATGATCAAGCCCAAGCGGAAAGCGGCAGAGGCACCCGCGAAATAGTTATCGGCCCGGCTCCCAGCCGGGCTCTGCCATCTCAAAACTCGAAAATTCGAATGCTGGTGCCACCGTGCAGCCGACGAGCGTGAAGTTGCCCAGCGGCTCGGCCGATTGCCATGCGTTTGCCGGCACCACCGCCTGCGGACGCTCACCGGCGGCTAGATCCGTACCCAGGCGGATTTCCTCGACCGCGGTTCCATCCGAGATCTTCAGAAGCAGCGGATCTCCGGCATAGTAGTGCCAGACCTCGACCGTATCACGGACGCGATGCCAATGGGAGCGTTCACCCGCCTGCAGCAGATAATATATCGCCGTCGAGGCGCCACGGGTCTTGCCGTCGCCATCCCGAAAGGTCTCGGCAAACCAGCCGCCTTCCGGGTGGCGCTGCATGTTCAGCGTGGCAATGATTTCTTTTGCTGTCTGCCTGACGGGGTTGGGTGTCATCGATTTAGAAATTGTCCTTGCGCTTGCGGATTTCTGCAAACACTTCCTCGTTCGTCTTGCCTTCCATGATCAGGTTGCGGCGGATTTTTGGATCCTTGGCACGCAGGAAGGGGTTGGTTTCCTTCTCCAGCCCCATCATGGTCGGAATGGTGAACTTGCCCTCTTTACGCAGTTCCTCGATCTGGGCGGCGCGACGCTGCAACGGCTCGTTGTCGGGATCGATCGTCAGCGCAAATCGCGCGTTGGACAACGTGTATTCGTGGCCGAAATATATCGCGGTCTCGTCCGGGAGGCCTGCCAGTTTCTGCAGCGAGTGCCACATGTCGGCGGCGGGGCGCTCGAACAGTCGTCCGCAGCCGAGCGCAAACAGCGTATCGGCGGCAAACAGGATCTTGTCGTCAGGGAAATGGAAGCAGATATGGCCGGCGGTGTGGCCGGGCGTTTCGATCACCCGCACAAGATGCTCACCGAACTGGAATTCCTCACCGTCCTCGACACTCCTGTCGAGCCCGGGGATAACGACCGCCTCGTTGACCGGTCCGATAATCTCCAGCCCATAACGCTCCTTCAACGCCAGATTGGCTTCCACATGGTCGGTATGGTGGTGGGTGGTGAAGATATGGGTGAGTTGCCAGCCGCGGCGGTTTGCTGCCTCGACGATGGGTTTTTCCTCCGGCGCATCGATCGATACCGTCAATCCGCTTTCCGGTTCATGTACCAGAACGCCGTAATTATCGCTCCTGCAGGAAAAAACTTCGATTTCCAAAGGCTTCATCAGAATAGACCTATTGCTCAATGCTTCTTGCGGAACAATGTAGAGGGAGGCATGTCCAAGTCCAACCACTGAACACGAGCATTTGCGTTTTGTCTGTCGATATTGTTGACCTCCGTGAGTTCTATCATTCCGCGCTCGGCCGTCTGGCGGAGCAGTCGATCGCCATGGCGCTTTCCTCGCTGTGGGCGCGGCTGCCGGAGGAGCGCCTGGTGGGGCTGGGCTATGCGGTTCCCTATCTCGATCGGTTCCGGACCGATACGGAACGGACCTTCGCCTTCATGCCGGCCGGGCAGGGGGCGGTGAACTGGCCGGTCGGGGAAAAATCCTCGACAGCGCTGGTTTTCGATGAGGAACTGCCTTTGCCGGACAGTTCCGTCGATCGCGTGCTGATGGTCCATTCCCTGGAATTTACCGAAAACCCGCGTGAGAGCCTTAAGGAAATCTGGCGTGTGCTTGCTCCTGGCGGGAGGCTGGTCATCGTCGTTCCCAACCGGCGCGGCGTCTGGGCGCGAATGGAACATACGCCCTTCGGTTCCGGGCGGCCCTATTCCCGCAGCCAGCTGACGACCCTGTTGCGTGAGGCGAATTTCACCCCCGGTGCATCGGCCGAGGCCCTATTTTTCCCGCCATCCAAGGTCCGTACGATCCTGAAGTTTCGTAACCTCCTTGAACGCCTGGGACGGCGGTTCTGGCCGGTCTTTTCCGGCGTCATCGTCATCGAGGCGCAGAAGCGGCTCTATCAGGGGCTGCCAGTTGCCGCGCGTGCATCACGCCGCGTTTTTGTACCTGTGCTGGCGCCGCAGGGCGTAAGAACCACGCGCGACCGTAATCAGGGTTGAAGGTCGAACAGGCCGAGTGGCTGTCCTTCCATGGAGAAGGGCACGGATTCGTGGATATGGGCAATCAGCCAGCGGCCATCTTCGCGGGAGAAAGCGACAGTCAGCCGGAACCAGAAGCCGTTTTTCTCTCCGTCTTTTTTCGTACCTCCCAGCCAGGCAAGAGCTGAGCAACAGGCAATGTCGCCACCGAGCCTCAGGTCCGTGTCACGAACGTGGAATTCCAGCGGCCCATCCCAGGTGTCAAACCAGGCCTGAAGGCCGGCTTTGTCGTTTCCTGTCTCCTGGAGTGGTGGGGCAAGGCCGAATTGGCGGACAGTTGCGGACTGGCAATTTATGATCCTGTCTGCGTCCTTGTCCCTTAAGGCCCGCATCCATTCTTCCAGCAAGGCTCTGATATCGTCGTGGTCTCCGGTTGCCATGATCTCATCCTTCTGTCGTCGATCATCTGAAAGACGTTTTGGTTCCGATCGTTCCGACACTTACTCTCGACAACAATCGTTTTCGGCTTTAATCCGTCTCACATCCCTGCCAGAGCAGGCATTTCCAAGAAGGTTGATCCGATGAGCATCGTTGTGAGTGAGCCCGTTCCGCGTCCAGGCATTCTGGACATCGCCGCCTATGTGCCCGGCAAGGAACATGCTCCCGGCGTTGCGCGCGTGTTCAAGCTTTCCTCCAACGAAACGCCGCTTGGCGCCAGCCCCAAGGCGCTTGAGGCTTTCCGCCAGTCGGCCGGTCATCTGGAACTTTATCCGGATGGTCAGGCGATGGCGCTGCGCGAGGCGATCGCTTCCGTACACGGGCTGAATGTCGCAAACATCATGTGCGGCAACGGCTCGGACGAATTGCTCGGCCTTCTCTGCCACGTCTATCTGGGCGCAGGTGACGAGGCGATCATCACCCAGCACGGTTTCCTCGTCTACAAGATCCAGATCATGGGTGCCGGTGCTGCCGCGATCGAAGTGCCCGAGAAGGATTACACGGTCAATGTCGACGCGATCCTCGCGGCCGTTACGGACAAGACCAAGCTCGTCTTCATCGCCAATCCGGGCAACCCGACCGGCACCTATGTTCCGGTTGCCGATATCCGTCGCCTGCATGCCGGTCTGCCGAAGAACGTCATTCTCGTGCTCGATGCGGCTTACGCGGAATATGTGCGCAAGAACGATTATGAAGCCGGCGTCGAACTGGTTTCGCAGAACAAGAACGTCGTCATGTGCCGCACGTTCTCGAAGGTCTATGGCCTTGCCGCACTTCGTATCGGCTGGATGTATGGCCCGGCCGGCATTCTCGATGCGCTGAACCGCGTGCGTGGTCCGTTCAACATGAATGCGCCGGCAATCGCAGCCGGTGCCGCCGCCATGCGCGATCAGGATTTCATCGTTCAGGCGGTCGAGCACAACCTGCTCTGGAAGGACAAGCTGACCCATGCCTTCGAGACGATCGGTCTTACGGTCACGCCTTCGGTGACGAATTTCGTGCTGATCCATTTTCCGGATGTCGACGGCAAGCGTGCACCAGATGCCGACGAATTCCTCACCAGCCGCGGTTACATCCTGCGCATGGTGAAGGGTTACGGCCTGCCGAATGCACTGCGCATGACGGTCGGCTCGGAAGAAGCCAATCGCGGCGTCATCGAAGCGCTCGGCGAATTCATGGGACGGAAATGATGAGTGACGTGCATTTCGAGCGGATCGCGCTAATCGGTATCGGCCTGATCGGCTCGTCGATAGCCCGCGACGTCAAGCAGCTCGAGCTGGCCAAACATGTGGTCGTCTCGACTCGCAGCGAGGAAACGCTCCGCCGCGCCGAAGAACTGGAGCTCGGCACCGAATACACCGTGTCGGCCGCCGATGCGGTAAAAGATGCTGATCTCGTTATCGTCTCGGTGCCGGTCGGTGCATCGGAAGCCGTCGCCAAGCAGATTGCGGGCTCGCTTAAGCCGGGTGCGATTGTCACCGATGTCGGCTCGACCAAGGCGTCCGTTATCGCGCAGATGGCGCCGCATATGCCCGAGCACGTGCATTTCATTCCGGGCCATCCGCTGGCGGGTACGGAAAAGTCGGGTCCGGATGCCGGTTTTGCCGGTCTGTTCCGCGATCGCTGGTGCATCTTCACGCCGCTGCCGGATACCGATGCTGACGCACTGGACAGGCTGAAAGCCTTCTGGATGGCGCTCGGCTCGCGGGTGGACGACATGGACCCGCAGCACCATGACAAGGTGCTGGCGATCGTGTCGCATCTTCCGCATATCATTGCCTACAATATCGTCGGCACGGCCGACGATCTGGAAACGGTAACGGAATCGGAAGTGATCAAATATTCCGCTTCCGGTTTCCGCGATTTCACCCGTCTGGCGGCGTCCGACCCGACCATGTGGCGCGACATCTGCCTGCATAACAAAGATGCGATCCTCGAAATGCTGGCGCGGTTTTCGGAAGATCTCGCCTATCTGCAGCGGGCGATCCGCTGGGGGGAGGGCGACAAGCTGTTTGAACTCTTCACCCGCACCCGCGCGATCCGCCGCTCGATCATCCAGGCCGGTCAGGACGTGGATGCGCCGGACTTCGGTCGCCACGCGCTCGACACGAAGAAATAAATCTGTGTCATGAGATCATCCGAAGCCCGTCGCGGCTTCGGATGATGGCGCTCAGATCGGCGGGATTTCGCCGATCGGGATCAGCCCACCGGCAAACACCTTGCCGCGGCGGATTGTGATATCGAGGGAAGCCTTCTCTCCGCCGCCTAGTGCCTGCAGCATGTTTGCTGCCGTGCCGATCGTCGATTCCAGGCCCGGAAATGCGCGGCTCAGGCTGTCCTGCCAGGCCGGGATATCCTCAATCCTCAGCTTCATCTTGCCGGACATGCGACCCCTGTCGTCGAAGGAGAATGGACCGGAAAGGGTCAGTACCTGGCCTTGGCCAAGATCGGCCTTGAATTCGCGCAAGTCTCCTTCCGAACCATGCAGCGCAAGTCCGTTGCGGTCGCTTCCGTCCAGAACACCGGCGCGGTCCTTGAGCGTCACGTCGATGCTGGTATTGGTGGCGGGTAGAAGCTGCGGCAGGCCCTTGGCTGTCGTTGTGGCGTTCTGCAGCTGGATGGCGGCGTCGAGATCCGCACCATTCTGGCGCAGATGAATTTCTGACTGGTCAGCCGCGATATCGAAAGCCTGCCCGCTGGCGGAAGACTGAATGGTCGTCTTCGGCTTCTGGATGACCATGGAGGCGCGCTCGACGCCCTTTAGCTTGGTCACGAGGCTGGATTGCAGGCTTTCCCATGTACTGGCGACGGAAAGGCCATGGCCGGTGCGCACTTCCGACGGCGCATCGAGCTCCCATACGATATGGCCCGGATTGTAGACCTGAGCTGCCGAACGCAGAGGGCCGAAGCTTGCGGATATTCCGTTGACGGTATCGTCGACATCTACCTTCGAGCAGAACAGCCCGATGCGGAAGGGATAACCGCGATATTCGGCATTCTCGCAGTTGGCCGAAATACCGGCATCCGCTTGGCTACCGAGCAGAAGCAGCGTCCTTTCGCGCAGGGCCGAGGCGGCATAAAACCAGCCCGCGGTGTAGACTGCGATGACGAGCACGACGGCACTCGCAAGAAACCAGAGTTTTCTGCTGGTGCCGGTTCGGCTTGACGCTGCCATGTTGTTCTCCCAATGGTGCGACGCAAACTAAAATGATGGCATGGCGTGCGATATGGACGAATTTTGGGTCTTTGGCTACGGATCACTGATGTGGAACCCGGGATTTCCCTATGTGGAACGAGAGGCTGCACGCGTTCACGGGTTTCGCCGCTCGCTTTGCATCTGGTCAACCGCGCATCGCGGAACCGCAGAAAACCCAGGTCTCGTCATGGGACTGGACCGGGGTGGGTCCTGCCGGGGCATGGCATTCAGGGTTGACGACAAGGATCGTGACGATGCGCTGGATTATCTGCGCAAACGTGAACTCATCACCAATGTCTACAAGGAACGCATCCTACCCATCGGCCTGCCGGGCGGGCGTCGCGTGCAGGCCGTGACCTATGTGGTCGACCGCCACCACGAGCAATATGCCGGGAGCCTCAGCGTGGAGGAGGCGGCGGAAGTCGTATTGCGATCGCATGGTCAGTCCGGGCCGAACGATGCCTATGTGCTCAACACGGTGGCGCAACTGAAGCAGATGGGTATTCGCGATCTATGGCTGGAGGCAGTCGGGGACGCTGTCAGCCCGTAAACGGCTCAGGCCGCCGACTGAGCCCGCAATTCCGCCAAGCGCTTTACCGCAGTCGGTGGCAGCGGCAGGTGCGGGTTGGCCTCTACGGTTTCGATCAGCAGTTCGTCGCTCGCCTTTTCCAGCGTCTCGATCAGGTGCGCATAAAAGGCATCCGGGTCCATGCCCGGCTCGATCGGAGGCAGGATGCGGACCTTGAAGCGGCCGGGATGCTTCACCAGTTTGCGGCGGCCCCAGAACAAGCCCCAATGGGCAACGATCGGCACAACCGGAACCTTGACGTCGCGATAGATGCGGGCGATGCCGTAACGGTATTCCGGCGGGGCGCCGGGCGGTTTGCGCGTGCCTTCCGGATAGATGATCAACTGGCGGCCGTTGTCCATTTCCTGCCGGGTGCGCTTCATCACCTCGACCATGACCTTGCCGCGAGCGCCACGGTTGACTGGGATCATCCGTTGTTTGGCGACATACCAGCCGAAAAGCGGGATCCACATCAGTTCGCGCTTCAGAATATAGACTGGATCGCGCTGGTAGGGCAGCAGTGCAAACGTGTCCCAGGCCGACTGGTGTTTCGGCGCGAATATGCAGCCGCCTTCGGGGATGTTCTCGATACCCTCGATCTCGAATGTCGCACCGACGATCTTTTCCATCAGCCAGTTGTTGGATGCTGCCCAGGCCTTCGGAACCCGAAAGGCTGCCTTGCGCGGGGAGAGAAAATAGACCGGCGAGAGCAGGATCATGCGCAGGATGGTGTTGGTATAGAACGCGGTATTGAACAGGATCGAGCGCAGCAACAGCATGATGGGTTCCTTTGAGGATTGCGCGTTGCCTACACGAGATCGGGCACGGAAAAAAGAGTTCTCGGTGCGAGATCAGGGAGAAGGGTTCTTGGTTTTGTCAGGATCTTCTTCTGTCCGAAGCCCGGTCCAGCGCGCCATGCCAAGCCAGTCCCGAAGTGAGGCGAGCACGACCTTTCCGTATTCCGACAGCATCGTGCGCAGCGTGTCGGGTTCCGCGAACCAGGCGCGACGGGCGAGGTCGGCGTTGACGACCGGATAAGCAATGAACTCGGTTGCGGGATCGGCGCGGCGCAATTCATGCAGGCTGCGCAGCATGTGATAGTTGTTGGTCACGACCAGAACGGATTTGTAACCATGGTCATGGATCCAGCGAGTGATCTCGTTGGCATTGCCGATCGTGTCGATCGCATCGTAACCAATATCGACACAGCATTTGAACAGGTCAGCAGATGCCTGGGTCGCCTTGCGGATCTGGGTCGGCGTGGTGGAAGGATGGGCACCTGAGATCAGCAGTCGCTTACCCGCGCCGTCTCGCAACAGGCCGACTGCCTGCTCGATGCGAAGATAACCGCCGGTAAGAACCACAATGGCGTCTGCTTTTACACCGTCGGGTGCGCGCAGCGACGTGACCGAATCAGCGAACCATAAAAAACCGCCGCCGAGGATAGCCGCACAGATAAAGACCAGCATGATCAGTCGCCTTGCGAACCGCCGCAAGGCGCTCTGGCGCGACAATAGCCCGATTTCCGGCCTGCCCGGAGGGCGGCTTTCGGGCGTCCAGCGATTGCTCCAGCCGAATTTCATGACCTGTCATTAGTCGCAGATTGAGGCGGTGAATAGTCCTCGAAACGTTACCAGGTAATATGATTGAATGTCATGATGGTGGCAGTCCATCTGAGCGAGATGGATCGGATCTTACGAGATCGATTTCGTCGATCGTCCGCATCACGGTGAAACGCGCCGTCAACGTGGTCAGAAGCGCGATGATCAGCATTGTGGCAAAGATGCCGAGATAGCCGTTCCAGCCGATCGTGAAAGATCCGAACAGCGCCATTGCCTGCTCACTTTCCGGTGTCGCACGGGAATTTGACTGCCAGAGGCTGGCCGTGGCGAAGAGGAGCGCTGCCACCACGCCGCCGACCGCGGAGCCCTTCAGGCTGATCTTGAGGAAGTGTTTCTGAAATTCGTTCGCAACGAAGGTGCGTTCGGCGCCGACGAAATGCAGCACTTCGACGATATGGCGGTTGCCCGAAAGCGCGCCGCGGGTGGCGAAGATCACCGTCAGGATCATCGCGGTGAAAACCAGGATCAGGACGCCCGTGCCGATCCAGACGGTGGTGCGGGCCATGGAAACGAGCCGGTCGACCCAAGTGCGGTGATCGTCGAGAAACGCCTGCGGCACTTCCGTCTTCAATAATGCACGCATCCCCTCGAAATCCGGCGGATTGCTCTCGTCGATGGTGATGATGACGAGGCGGGGTACAGGCAGATCGTCCAACTGCAGGTCGGAGCCAAGCCAGGGTTCGAGAAGTCTCGCGGTTGCGGCGTCATCCATGATCGTGCCGGACTTGGTCCCGACGAATGTCAGCGCCAGATCCCGCGCCTTTTTCAGCGCAGCATCCATGTCCAGCCCTTCAGCCGGCTTGATCTGGATGGTGATCTCGCGGGAGATCTGGCTTTGCCAGCCGGCTGCCGTGGCGCGCACCATGCTGACGGCGCCGAGCGTGAGACAGGCAAGAAAGGCCATGATGGCGATGACGACCATCAGCGCATTGCCCTGGATGTTGGCGGGCGGCAGGATTGCGGCTGTCGAGCGGACGTGCATTTCCGTGCGGCGCCGTGCGGTGTCCTGGCGTCCGCTATTGCTGGTTTCCTCTTCAGGAAATTGCGACCTTCCCATTCGGCCTGCGTCACTCATAGATGTCGAGCCGTCCATCTGTCAGGATCATACGTCGCGCGTCGACCTGATCCATCAATGCCAGGTCGTGCGTTGCGATAACGACGGCGGTGCCCAGTCGGTTCAATTCCAGAAACAGGCTGAGCAGGCGGCGCGCCATCGGCGGGTCGACATTGCCCGTCGGTTCGTCGGCAAGCAATATCTCCGGGCGGTCCATCAGGGCACGGGCGATTGCCGCACGCTGCTTTTCACCGCCCGACAGGATTGCCGGAAGTACGTTGATCCGTTCGCCGAGGCCCACCCATTTCAAAAGGTCGATCACGTCATTGCGATAGGAGGCTTCGTCCTTGCCCCTGACCCGCAAGGGCAGAGCGACGTTCTCATAGGTCGTCAGGTGATCGAGAAGACGAAAGTCCTGAAAGACGATACCGACACGGCGGCGCAGCATGGGAAACTCGTCGCGCGGGATCTGCGACAGATCGCGCCCAAACATGCGGATGATGCCGCGGGTCGGATTGAGCGACATGAACAGGAGCCGAAGCAACGTCGTCTTGCCCGCGCCCGAGGGGCCGGTCAGGAACTGGAAGGATCGTTTGGGAATGTCGAACGTCATGTCCCGAAGGATTTCCGGGCCCATGCCATAACGCAGACCGACATTTTCGAAATGGATCACCGGCGACCTTGTCTTGGCTGTGTGAAGCTTCAGCGGCTATCTCTTAACGCCGCGGGTAAACGAAGGGTAAATCAAGCAGTCAAAAGGGCGATTTTCAGGCCAAATTTGGAAAGCGTTAACCATATCAGTTTACGACTGGGGAGAGTTTGTTTCAATGCCCGACCTCTGAAGCCTGATCGAGACTGATCAGGGGTAAAGAGGAGGTAGGCGGAGAGGGCACCATGAGCACCTTCCAGGACCGTCGCCAAGCCCGTGCCAAGATGCCGATCGATATTCTTCCGCCTGAGGGTGACGAGAAGGACGGCAAAGGGAAGGTCATCCGGTTTCCCAAACCATTCGTAAAGGCGTACGAAGTCGAGGACGCGCATTTCGTGCCGGTCAACGATCGTGCTCGCCGCCACGCTGCCACCTCTTCGAACGATCGCCGACCGCGCAAAGCCGAAGCCATGCCTCGCCAAACCATTGTCGGCGCAATCGAACGAAAACTCCTGCGTCTGTCGCCGGATGCCTTCGTTGCCGTCGTCGCGAGCGTCGTCGTGACGGTGTTTACGATCTTCGGCGGCTTCTCGCTGCTTTCGGGCGCATCGACCGAGCCAGGGCCGGCGCTCGATATCACCCATGTGACGATGACGCCGCAGGATGCGAATGGCATGCGGGTGCTCCTGATCAACGGGATCGTCGAGAACCGCACTGAAGGCCGCCTCGACATGCCGTCGATCCGTGCCGATCTTCTCTCGGGCGAAACGGTGGTTGCAAGCACCCTGATCTCGACCTCTGCCTCGCAGATCGGTGGCCGCGAAAGCTATGGCTTTTCCGTGCGCGTACCCCATCCCGGTGGAAAACTTCCCGATCTAAGGCTCTCATTGGCCGGGCGCGGAGCCTGAAAGCTTTCTTTAGCAGGGCCGATTGTGCTATCGCGGCGTCTTTGAGAGACACGCAGGAGAGCCTCATGCCAGTCGTGCGCGGCAAGCAGATCGAACCGCTATTTTCCGCCGAGCAGATTGCTGAGCGCAATCATGCCATCGCGGCCGAGATCGCCAAGGGTCCGACCAAGGACCTGCTGGTCATCGCCATCCTCAAGGGATCGTTCATTTTCGCGGCCGACCTTCTGCGCTCGCTGCATGAGACGGGCCTTGCCCCGGAAGTTGAATTCATCACATTGTCGAGCTACGGCACGGGCACGGTGTCGCAGGGTGTCCGCATCGTCAAGGATATCGACAGCGACGTGCATGGCCGCGATGTGCTTCTGATCGACGATATCCTCGAATCCGGTCGCACGCTGAAATTCGCCAAGGAACTGCTCTATGAGCGCGGCGCGCGC
The DNA here is from genome assembly GCF_017313375.1 of Agrobacterium sp. Ap1. Lineage (NCBI taxonomy): Bacteria > Pseudomonadati > Pseudomonadota > Alphaproteobacteria > Hyphomicrobiales > Rhizobiaceae > Agrobacterium > Agrobacterium sp. Ap1. The sequence goes on along the minus strand of NZ_JAFLMY010000014.1, from coordinate 50,647 downwards.
AACGTGACGATCGCCGTGCTTTTGGACAAGAGCGTCAAGCGCAAGGAAGAGCTGGAAGCCGATTACGTCGGTTTCGAATGCCCCGACTATTTCGTCGTCGGCTACGGCATGGATGCAGCCTATGCCTTCCGCGAACTGCCTTTCGTCGGCGTCGTTACCGGCGATGCCTGATGCTGGACGGGCGTCGGGAGGTAAGAAATCGCATCCCGGCGGTCGCAAGGCGTTAACCATCTGGAGCCTCCGCAGGGGCTCCGTTTACTCCTCGAAAAGGAAAGTCTGGTCATTTGCTCCCGAATTGAAACACAGGGAGCGATGATCGCTATGGCCAGAATCCTTATTACCGAAGACGAGGAATCTCTCCGCCGCTTCGTCGCACGCGCGCTGCGTCTTGACGGTCACGAGACCTTTGAAGCCGGTGATGGGGCCGAAGGGCTCGAGAAGCTCGACGAGGGCTCATACGATCTGCTTCTCTCCGATATCCGCATGCCTGTGATGGACGGGATCGAACTCGCCCACCAGGCTTCCGCCCGCTTTCCGGAGATGAAAATCCTGCTGATGACCGGTTATGCCGAGCAGCGGGAACGCGCTGACGATCTCGCCAGCAAGATCGTTGATGTCGTGCCGAAGCCGTTTGCGCTGCCGGATATCCGCAAGGCGGTGGCAAGAGCGCTTGCGGGTGTGTCGTCACAGGCTGCCTGAAATCTATCTGAGATAAGCTGCCACTGACCCTAGCCCATACCAGGGCTAGCCACGGGTCTCACCCGTCTTTCGGCCCCCCGAAAGCGGGGAGAGGGGACGTGCCGTTTGACGCTGGAGATGGATTGAGAGGTCGCCGCTCCTTTCCCCGCCATGACAGGGAGAAGGAGCCGGCAGGCGGATGAGGGGCAATGCTCGCGCCGCCTTTGCTTTTTTTACCCTCACCTGATCTCCAGCAACCGCTCCAGATATTGCCGCTCCGCATCGCCCGAGAGCGCACCACCAAGCTTCTCGCGAATGGCGTCGAGAATTTCTCGCGCCCGCTGCACGTCGATCTCGTCGGGGACCTTCACCTGATCGCCGAAATCCGGGCCTGACGTGGCGCGTGGGCGGCCGAGGGGATCGCGGCCGTTCTGGCCGCCCTGGTTGGCCATGCCTTCGCCCTCGCCATTCTGCTCGCCCTGCTGCCCTTGCTGGCCCTGCATGGCCTGCATCATCTGCTGCATCATGTTTTGAGCGCCCTGGCGTAGGGCATTGAGCGCATTGCCCTGTCCCTGCACAGCCTGTTCGCCCTGACCCTGACCCAGAGCCTTGCCTGCATTGCCCATTTCGCGCTCTGCCTGGCCGAAGCCTTCGCCGGGCTGCATGCCTAGACCCTTAAGGCCCTGTTGCAATTCGCCAAGCTTCTTGCCGAGGCCTTCCTGCTGCGCGCGCAGGTTCTTCAGCGCCTCGCGCAACTGTTCGGCAGTCATCTGGTCGGTGTTCTGCTGCCCTTGCTGGCCTTGCCCCTGCTGCCCTTGGCCTTGTTGCCCCTGTTGCTGTTGGCCCTGCTGCGACTGCTGCTGTTCGCCTTCACCCTGATTGTCGGGGTCGCCGCGCTGCATGCGGTCGCGCAGCGCCTGATCCAGCTTGAAGGTCTGATCCATCAGCCGTTGCTGTTCCTGCATGATCTCGCCGAGCTTGTCGATCTGCTGGCGCATCTGGCTGTTCTGCTGCTGCTGGCCCTGCTGGCCGCGCTGCGGGCGTCCGGCCTGCAGGTTGTTCATCATCCGCTGCAATTCGTTCAGCATCTGCTGGGCGGCATCGCGATTGCCGGAACGGGCCAGGTTTTCGATCTGGTCCATCATGTTCTGCAGGTCGCGCTGGCGGATGACGTTCTGCGCCTGCATGTTCTGCTGCGCCCGCGGGGCGTTCTGCATGCGTTGGGCCAGTTCGTTCATGTATTGCTGCATCGCCTCGCGCATTTCCTGCATGAGGCGGGCGATCTCCTGATCGTTTGCCCCGTTCTGCAGGGCTTCCGAAAGATTGCGCTGCGCATCACGCAGGCGACGCTCTGCCATCGACAGATCGCCATCCTCGATGCCGAGTGCGATTTCCCACAGATAGTCGGCGGTTTCCTTCAGCTGCTCCTCGTTGCGGGCGAGCTTCATGCGTCCACGCGCAGATTCGATCAGAAGAAAATGGCTGAGGTTCGGAATTGTCTCGTCCGGGCGAATGGTCAGGGCTTCGTTGAGCTCGATCGCCTTCGGCATCTGGCGCGTATCGAGCGCGAAGACCTGCCGCTGTTCGGCAACGGCTGCGGCGAGAGGCTCGGAGAAACCGCGGCTGGGAAGGATCATTTCATGCACCGGGCTGCGCCCCGTCTGGCCGGCGCCGTCGGTTGCGACCAGCGTCACGCGAACGCGCTTTCCGGCCAGCGGATGTTCGATCAAGCTGCGGCTGGTGAGGCCCTTAATCTCCTGGCCTTTTGTCTGGCGGGGCAAATCGAGCCGGTATTCCGGCAACGGATAGAGAGGCGTGGCTGCCGGATCCTGTGGACCTGCAGGCTCGATCAGCGCATGGGCTTCGCGAATGCCGTAATCGTCCTTGGCCTTGAAGCCGATTTCCAACGCACCATTGACCGAGCGCTTCGGCTGGCCCTCGAAGGCGATTTCCGGCGGGCGATCGGGGATGACGTTGAATATCCAGTTCTGGCCGTTGACGGTAAGATTGCCGCTTTCATTAATTGCCATGGCATAGGTGCGCGGTGCGAGCGGCTGGTTGCCGTTTGCCGGTGCTGCCTGCGGCTGAGGCCTCGCGGTCTGGTCGACTGGAGCATTAGCGTCATTCTGGGCCTGCTCGGCAGCCTTTTTCGCCGCGGCCTTAGCCTCTTCCGTCTGGAGCGTCACATCCTGCTTGTTGGCGGTTGTGGTGAATACCACCGCCTCTTCGCCCTCACCACCGGTGACGCGGACCGTCAGGGCGGAGTTCTGCGGTATCGACACGTTGCCGTTATTGTTCTGCGCCTGCTGGCCGGTCAGGAACACCGGTGCGCGCCCGGTATAGGAAGGCGGGGTCAGCCACGCATCGATGCGCAGGTCGGGATTGATGCTGGGTGCCGGAGGTGCGGGGATAAAGGCATCGCCCAGGCTGCCGCCGCGGTTGGAATAGGAGAAGGCAAGCGCAACGGTAAAGACAAGCGCCGGGATGGCGCGCAGGCCGAAACGGTCGTGCTTGGCGATATCCGGCTGCGGCAGGCCTGCATCGAGCGCTGCGATCCGCTTCGCCATGCGGATCTGGTGTTCCTTCCACAGGGCGCGGGATAGGGGTGTCTCAAAGGCTGGCTCGTCTTCCTGCACGCCGACCGGCTGGTGCGGAAGATTGTTGCGATCCTCCAGCAGACGGTCCGCTTCATTGGCGCTTGGCCAACGAATCCGCGCCAAGGGCAGGAGTGTTGCGATCAGCGTGAAAAGAAACGCGGTGATCAGGACCCAGCGCAGCCAATCCGGCGACAGGCGGAAAATGCCGAACCACGATGCGGAGAAAAACAGGGCAACGATGCCGGCCGGCGCAAGCGCCCGCGGCAAAAGACGCTCGAAAAACAGGACGATACGCGCGAAGGAACGCTTCAGGGCCACCTTGCGGGCAAGCGCGGGATGGGTCTCAAAAGCACCTTTGCGGGTAAAGCTCATGCGGTCCGTCTCCGATCGTGGCGGCGCAAACAAGCTCCTAAGATAACAGTCTTTGTGGCGAAGACGAGGGCAGGCGTGGGCCAGCCCTCATATTTTAGGCAGTTTCCCGCAATTGTGAATGTCACGTCAAATGCGCATCCGGGCGTTTATCCGCCCTCAGCTGAGCCAGGCTGGAACGGAATCAAGCCCGATAAGCTCATCATAGGTCCCGCGCGGGCGGATGACGTGGAACTCCGAGCCCTTGACCAGAACTTCCGGCACGAGAAGGCGCGAATTGTAGGTTCCGGCCTGCACGGCGCCATAGGCTCCGGCAGATGCGACTGCGATCAGGTCGCCCGGCTTCGGTTCGGCCATCTCGCGATCGAGCGCCAGATAGTCGCCGGTCTCGCAGACCGGTCCGACGATATCGCCCCGGATGCGCGGTGCATCGGTTGCCGGCACGACGACCGGGCGGATCATGTGGTAGGCTTCATAAAGCGTCGGACGGATCAGGTCGTTCATCGCACCGTCGACGATGACGAATGTCTTTTCGCCGCCGTCCTTCACGTAGATGACCTCGGTCACCAGAATGCCGGCATTGCCGACGATCAGGCGGCCCGGTTCGGTAACGATCTTGCAGTTAAGCGAGCGCAACTGGCGCTTGACCGTATCTGCATAGGCGTCCGGCAGCGGGGGAGGCGTGTTGTCGTCCTTGTAAGGAATACCGAGACCGCCGCCGATATCGACATGGTCGATCCGGTGGCCATCGCCGCGCAGCGTGTCGACCAGTTCGCGCAGCAGACGGAAAGCGTGCTCGAAGGGCGCAAGCTCGGTGATCTGGCTGCCGATATGCATGTCGATGCCGGTAACTTCGATGCCGGGAAGCGTTGCCGCATGGGCATAGACGGCGCGGGCGCGTTCATAGGCGATGCCGAACTTGTTTTCCTTCTTGCCGGTCGAGATCTTGGCATGCGTTCCCGCATCCACATCCGGGTTGATGCGGAAGGAGACATGCGCCTTTTTCCCGGCCTTGACTGCGCGAAGGTTGAGGACTTCCAGTTCCGGTTCGGATTCGACGTTGAAACAGTAGATGCCGGCTTCCAGCGCGAGGTCCATTTCGCCGACCGTTTTGCCGACGCCGGAAAACATGATGCGGTTGGCCGGAATGCCGGCCGCCAGCGCGCGGCGCAGTTCGCCGCCCGAAACGACATCGACACCGGCGCCAAGGCGGCCGAGTGTCTTCAACACGGCCTGGTTGGAATTGGCCTTCATGGCGTAGCAGACCATGGTGTCGACATCGGAAAACGCTGCGGCGAAGACCTTGTAATGGCGTTCCAGCGTTGCCGTCGAATAGACGTAGAACGGGGTTCCGACAGCCTTGGCGATGTCGCGAATGTCGACGTTTTCGGCGTGCAGCACGCCGTCGATATACTGGAAATGGTTCACGTCAGGTCTCGGAAATTACAGAAGCTTGTCGAGGATGAAGGGGCGCTCAGCGACCGGGTCTTTTTTTGCAGCGTCCGATTTGCGGACATTCTGCTGTTCCACGGGCGTGCTTGGGCGGTCCAGCTCGCCTTTGCGGCCGCAGCCAACGGTAATGATGCCGGCAAGGCCGAGCACCAGGGCGACGCGGGCGGTATTCATCAGCGACTTGGACATTCTCTTCTTTCTCCGGCACGGACAGGCGGAACTTTCATAACGAAGTTCCAGCCTTTTGTGCAGTTCATTTCCGTATCAATCGGCGATCAATTGATATGGGTTCAATTGCGCCCGCGCCAGTAAGCGATCTGTTTCCGCACCTCGGATGGCGCGGTACCGCCAAAACTCTGGCGGCTGGCGACGGAGGCATCGACCGTCAGGACGTCGAAGACCTTTTCGGTGATTGCCGGGTTGATCGCCTGCAGCTCCTCAAGCGAGAGTTCAGCCAGTTCACAGCCTTTCTTCTCTGCCAGTGCCACGGCATGGCCGGTGGCGTGATGGGCGTCGCGGAAGGGCAGGCCCGCCTCGCGCACCAGCCAGTCGGCCAGATCGGTGGCGGTGGAATAACCGGAGCCGGCGGCGGCGCGCATGCGGTCGACGCGGATCGTCATGTCGCGCATCATGCCGGTCATGGCGGCAATTGCCAGTTCCAGGTTTTCGGCGGCGTCGAACACCTGTTCCTTGTCTTCCTGCATGTCCTTGGAATAGGCGAGCGGCAGGCCCTTCATGATGGTCAAGAGCGCCACCAGCGAGCCGTTGATACGACCGGTCTTGGCGCGCACCAGTTCGGCGGCATCCGGGTTCTTCTTCTGCGGCATGATCGACGAGCCGGTCGAAAACGCATCCGACAGGCGCACGAAGCCGAATTGCGGGGTCGACCAGATGACGATCTCTTCGGCGAGACGCGACAGGTGCATGGCGCAGATCGCCGCGACGGAGAGGAATTCCAGGGCGAAATCGCGGTCCGACACGGTGTCGATCGAGTTGCGGGTCGGCTCGCGGAAACCAAGTGCCTTGGCGGTCATGTGGCGGTCGATCGGGAAACCGGTGCCGGCAAGGGCAGCCGCGCCGATCGGGCTTTCGTCCAGGTGGTCGATCGCGTGGCGCACGCGGGCGCGGTCACGGCCGAACATTTCGACATAGGCCATGCAGTGATGGCCGAATGTGACCGGCTGGGCGGTCTGCAGGTGGGTGAAGCCCGGCATGACGGTGTCTGCATGTTCTTCCGCGCGGTCAAGGAAGGCGGCGATCAGCGCGGTCAGCATGTTTTCCGTCTTGGCAAGTTCTTCCTTCACCCATAGCCGGAAATCGAGCGCCACCTGGTCGTTGCGCGAACGGGCGGTGTGCAGGCGACCGGCGGCGGGGCCGATCAGGGTCGCCAGCCGTGCCTCGATATTCATGTGGATGTCTTCGAGCTGCCTAGAAAACTCGAACTTGCCGCTCTCGATCTCTGACAGGATCGTGTTCAGACCTTCGACGATCTTGTCTTTATCTTCACGCGAAATAATGCCTTTTTCGGCCAGCATGGTTGCGTGGGCGATCGAACCGCGGATGTCCTGGGCGTAGAGCTTCTTGTCGAAACCGATCGAGGCATTTATCTCCTCCATGATCGCGTCCGGCCCGGAAGCGAAGCGTCCGCCCCACATCTGATTGGAAGAGGTCGCGTCCTTCGTATCGGCCATGATGCTTTAAGTCCTGGAGTTAAGAAATGGCATCCAAAAGACCGCTTGGTCTCCCATCCGCCCGATTGATCATGATTGCCGCCGTTCTCGGGATTACCGCCGGCGCCGTGGCGGTATACGTGAGGAGCATGGGGTCTGGCAATGGCATGGATGGCCTGACGACGGCGTCAGCCGGGCAATGCGAGGGTGCTGCCGAACTGGCGAAATCGGTTTCCGCTTTCTCCAAGGGTGAGGTGGCTGCGATGGCGGCGGCCCAACCGCCGCGCCCGCTGCAACTGGCGTTCAAGGGGCCGGAAGGCAAGGATATGACGGTGGCCGATCTGGCCGGCAAGACGGTGCTGCTCAACCTCTGGGCGACATGGTGCGTGCCCTGCCGGGAAGAAATGCCGGCGCTCAACGCCTTGCAGAGCACGATGGGCGGGAGTGATTTCGAGGTTGTGGCCGTTAATATCGATACCGGCAGCGACCAGAAACCGAAGAATTTTTATCAGGACTACAAGATCGACAAGCTCGCCTTCTACAGCGACAGCTCGATGGGCGTGTTCAATGCGGTGAAAAAGGAAGGCCTCGCCTTCGGCCTGCCGGCCACCCTGATCCTCGACAAAAAAGGCTGCCTGATCGGCGCCATGAACGGCCCCGCCGAATGGGACAGCGAGGATGCCAAGGCGCTGATCACGGCGGCGAAGGGAAGTTAGCTGCACGGCATTATTGCTGATGGACGGCAGCATGCTTTTCGATATTCTCTCGAAAGTTGTGATGGTGGAAGCAGACGCGCGCTGCCAGGCGTATCGGAGAGGATAGGCCACTTCGACCGGGCGAAGGCCTCGTCATCCAACCGGAGAGTGAACTATGTGGCCAATGCCATTTAGCATCACGTTTATCTTACGGAAAACCCGCACGAGCTGGCAGGCAAGCGTGCGGGTCACATTCCGATAAATAAACCAGAGAGGTGGGCAATAGCTCGCCTCTCACTCCGCAATATAGTCTGTCGCGTAATTTCTTACAAGCAAGACCTCCGGAAGCCGTCTTATCGCGTCGGAACCGGAACCTCGCCGCGATAATCATAGAACCCGCGGCCGGATTTGCGGCCGAGCCAACCGGCTTCGACATATTTCACCAGAAGCGGGCAGGGGCGGTATTTGCTGTCAGCCAGGCCATCATAAAGAACCTGCATGATCGACAGGCAGGTATCGAGACCGATGAAATCCGCGAGCTGCAGCGGCCCCATGGGATGGTTGGCGCCGAGTTTCATGGCTGTGTCGATCGCGTCTACCGACCCCACGCCTTCATAAAGGGTGTAGATCGCTTCGTTGATCATCGGCAGAAGGATGCGGTTGACGATGAAGGCCGGGAAATCCTCGGAGACGGTGACGGTCTTGTCCAGCGAGGCGACATATTCCTTGGCGGCCCTGAAGGTCGGCTCGTCGGTGGCGATGCCGCGCACCAGCTCGACCAGCTTCATCACCGGCACCGGGTTCATGAAGTGAATGCCCATGAACCGTTCCGGGCGGTCGGTTGCCGATGCAAGGCGGGTGATGGAGAGCGACGACGTGTTGGTGGCGAGCAGCGCCTCGGGTTTCAGGACAGGGCAGACATGTGCGTAGATCTTGCGCTTGACGCTTTCATCCTCGGTTGCCGCCTCGATGACGATGTCCATCGGCGCCAGATCATTCACGTCGGCGGAGCCGGAGATTTTGGAGAGCGCCGCGTTGCGTTCCTCATCGGTTATCTTCTCGCCGGCGACGAGGCGGGCGAGCGTGCCGTTGATCGTTGCAAGTGCTGCCTGGATCCGGTCCGGGTCCAGATCGTAGATCTGCACCCTGTAGCCTGCGAGGGAGGAAACATGCGCGATGCCGCAGCCCATCTGACCTGCGCCGATGATGCCGATATTCTGGAAGGCCATAACGCTTACTCCATCCCTTGGGCTTGGGCGCACTTGTGGTGCACGCTTTTTATTTGAAAATTCTTATTTAAAAAATGCCGGGCCACGTGTAGCGGTCCGGCATTTTCTATTCGCCTGGCCATCATTTTGCCAGCTTTTTTCGCTGCCGCGAAGGCGGCTCGTCTGTCAGAGCGCCTTTTCGAGCTTCGGCAGGATGTCGAACAGATCGCCGACGAGGCCGTAGTCTGCGACCTGGAAGATCGGGGCTTCCTCGTCCTTGTTGATGGCGACGATGACCTTCGAATCCTTCATGCCGGCGAGGTGCTGGATCGCACCGGAAATGCCGACCGCGATATAGAGATCGGGAGCGACGACCTTGCCGGTCTGGCCGACCTGCCAGTCGTTCGGGGCGTAACCGGCATCGACCGCGGCGCGTGATGCGCCAACGGCGGCACCCAGCTTATCGGCGACCGGAAGGATGACCTCCTGGAACTTTTCCGAAGATCCGAGCGCGCGACCGCCCGAGATTATCACCTTGGCCGAGGTCAGTTCAGGGCGTTCGGAGGAGGCGAGTGCGTCGGAGACGAAGCTCGATACACCCGGATTTCCGGCAGCCGAAACGGTTTCAACCGCTGCCGAACCGCCTTCGCCTGCTGCGGCAAACGATGCCGTACGCACGGTGATGACCTTCTTGGCATCGGTGGACTGGACGGTCTGGATGGCGTTGCCAGCATAGATCGGGCGCTTGAACGTGTCAGCCGAGACGACCTCGACGATTTCCGAGATCTGCATAACGTCGAGCAAAGCTGCAACGCGCGGCAGGACGTTCTTGGCGGAGGTCGTGGCCGGTCCGACGATCACGTCATAGGAAGCGCTAAGCGATACGATCAGGTCGGCCAGCGGTTCCGCGAGATTGTTGGCGAGGCTTGCATCGTCGGCCACGAGAACCCTGGAGACGCCGGAAAGCTTGGCGGCCGCGTCTGCAGCAGCCTTTGCACCTGCGCCGGCGACCAGGACATGCACGTCGCCGCCGATCTGGGATGCTGCCGTCAGTGCCTTTGCAGTCTGGTCGGACAGGCCGGAAGCATCGTTTTCTGCCAAAAGAAGAATGGTCATGATTGTTGTCTCCTGTCTTCCGTTCTCAGATCACGCCGGCGGTCTTGAGGCTGGAGACCAGCTCTTCGACGCTTGCCACCTTGACGCCAGCCTTGCGGCCGCCCGGCTCTTCGGTCTTCAGAACCTTCAGGCGCGGCGCGGTATCGACGCCGAAGTCGGCAGGCGACTTCTTGTCGAGTGGCTTCTTCTTCGCCTTCATGATGTTGGGCAGCGACGCGTAACGCGGCTCGTTCAAACGCAGATCGGTGGTGACGACGGCCGGAAGCTTCACTTCGATCGTCTGCGAGCCGCCATCGACTTCGCGGGTCACGGTTGCCTTGTCGCCGGCGATCTCGATCTTCGATGCGAAGGTGGCCTGCGCGGAGCCGAGAAGGGCTGCCAGCATCTGGCCGGTCTGGTTCGAATCGTCATCGATCGCCTGCTTGCCGACGATGATAAGGCCGGGCGCTTCGGCATCGACGACGCCCTTCAGGATCTTGGCAACTGCGAGCGGCTCGACCTGATCCTCTGTCTCGATCAGGATGGCGCGGTCGGCACCCATGGCGAGCGCCGTGCGCAGCGTTTCTTCCGCCTTGGCCGGTCCGATTGACACGACCACCACTTCTTCCGCCTTGCCTGCTTCCTTCAGTCGCAGAGCCTCTTCGACGGAGATTTCGTCGAACGGGTTCATCGACATTTTCACATTGGCGAGTTCAACGCCCGTGCCATCCGGTTTGACGCGGATTTTCACGTTGTAATCGACGACTCGCTTAACAGGCACCAGGATCTTCATGGGGTCCTTCCTTGACTATCTCCGACGGCAAAATGCGACATTTGCCATCTCCTCATGTGTCAGTGGGCGACATGGATACGCATTTTTCACCCGATTACAACGCCGTTTCCATGCCGACACTTGCGCATTTCTCATATCCCTATTCGACGCGTGCCGGTACCTGCGGAACGCTCTGTTTGTGATGTACGGCGCGAGGGGTGACGATCTGTCGGTCGAAGAGCGGAACCCCAGGACGGCGCATGACGAGAACCAGAAGCGCGCCGGCGATGATGCCGCCCACATGCGCTCCCCATGACACGGCGTCATCCATGTTCAGCCCCAGCATGACGAATTGCTGGGCAATCCAGAGCGCCAGCGGAATGAAGGCGGGAAGCGGCAGGGGAATACGAAAGAGCACGAGGACCCACACCCGTACCCGCGGATGCAGCAGAAAATAAGCGGCAACCACGCCGGAAATCGCACCCGATGCACCGATCAGCGGGCCTTCCGATTGAGGGGTAACGAAACCATGGAGTGCGGCTCCCGCTGCGGCACAGAGAAGATAGAAGATCAGGAAGCGGAAATGGCCCAGCGCATCCTCGACATTATCGCCAAAGACCCAAAGGAAAAGCATGTTGGGGGCGAGATGCCAGAAATCGATATGCAGGAAGGCGTAGGTCAGGAAGGTCATATCTTCCGGCACCAGGACCAGTGATGGATCGAGAACCGCGTGGTCGAAGATCAGGGCAGGGATGAAGCCCAAGACCAGTGACGCACGCTCCGCTTGTTCCACCGGAGCGAGTGTGGTGAACAGCCATGCCAGCACATTCAACACGATCAGGCTGATCGTGACCCATTGGACGCGGATATATTTCAGTTCGTTCGTGTCATGCAGCGGGACGAACATGCGCGACCTCCTGGAGCGGCGTTTAGCGGTGTTTGCCGGGTACCCACAAAATGTCAGCCTGTCCGCGATCATTTGCAAAGCGGGCGGCGACGAAGAGGAAATCGGAGAGGCGGTTGATGTATTTCAGCGCTGCGTCGCCGACCTTTTCCTGCCGCGACAGCTCGACCATCAGCCGTTCGGCGCGCCTTGCGATCGTGCGTGCCATGTGCAGATGTGCGGCCGCTGCCGTGCCGCCGGGCAGCACGAAGGATTTCAACGGATCGAGTTCGCCGTTCAGGGCGTCAATCTCCCGCTCCAGCCGCTCCGCTTGCGCCTCGATGATCCGCAGCGGCTCGCAGCTCAACTCCTCTCCGGTGTCGGGTGTTGCAAGGTCCGAGCCGAGATCGAAGAGATCGTTCTGGATGCGGACGAGCATGACGTCGAGTTCGTCGAGGCCGATGGTGTGAAGCCGGGCGAGGCCGACCGCCGAATTGGTTTCGTCAACCGTGCCGTAAGCTTCCACCCGCAGGTCGAATTTTTCGCGGCGCGGACCAGAGACAAGCCCGGTCGTGCCTTTGTCGCCGGTGCGGGTGTAGATCTTGTTCAGCTTGACCATGTTTCCTTTTCCTTAGCTCGGCCTTCCCCCGCCGGTGATCCAAAGCGTCAGCATGATCAGCGCAATCGCCACCGCCTGCAGGATGACGCGCAGTTGCATCAGCTTGTTGGAGCGGTTGGCGTCTGTACCTTTCAGCATGTTGATCAGCCCGCGGATCAGGACGAGCACGACGAGGCCCATCACGATCAGGGTCAGAAAGGTGGTGAAACTCGACATGTCCTGCCTCCCGTCAGTTGTCAGTCGATACGGCGCATCAGCGTGTAGAAGAGCTGAGCCGGGAGCAATTTCTTCAGCAACGCACCCTGCTTTGCAGGTCTGGTTACCAGATAATGCGGCTTTGGACGAGGCGCGTTCAAGGCATGATCGAGCACCTTGTAAACAGCTTCGGGACCAAGCTTGTGGCGGTTGACGGGGCCACTGCCATCAAGGCGTTTCAACTGGCGCGCATAATCGGCGGCATGGACGGAGCCGGTCAGATCGATATTCTCGCTGATCTTGGCGAGTGCATTGGCGGTGAAACGGGTGGCGATCGGGCCAGGTTCGATCAGGCTCACCTCGATGCCGCTGCCGGCCAGTTCCATGCGCAGGGTCAGCGTCAGTCCTTCGAGCGCATATTTCGATGCCGTGTAAGCCCCGCGATAACGATAGGGCAGGAGACCGAGGATCGAGGAGCAGTTAACGATGCGGCCGCGCCCCTGAGCCCGCATGAGGGGAATGACCTGGCGGGTCAGTTCATGCCAGCCGAAAAGATTGGTCTCGAACTGGACGCGCAACACGTCCGTCGTCAGGTCCTCCACCGCTCCCGGCTGGCCATAGGCGCCGTTGTTGAACAGCGCGTCGATCTTTCCGCCGGTGCGGGTCGTCACGGTTTCCACCAACCCGTCGATCGTATCTTGCTTGGTATAGTCGAGGATAAGAGCCTCGATGCCGTCGGCTTCGAGTGCGGCCAGATCCTCCGTCTTTCGCGCCGTTGCGAAAACGCGCCAGCCTTCCGCCTTCAATGCCCTTGCCGCATAAGCGCCGATACCGGAGGAACAGCCGGTGACGATGATCGTTCTTCCTGCAGTCATTTGGGGGCTTATCCTCGATACTCACCTGTACAAGCGGGAGTGTTCCTCCCATATTTCGCGAGAAGTCACAACGGAGTTGACCTTGCAGGAAGAGATGCGCCGGCCGCGATGGCACCGATTGGCCTTCAAGGTCTTGTGGGATGCCTATTGGCATTTCACGGAGGATGACGGCTGGGCGATGGCGAGCCATGTGGCACTTTCCGGCCTGCTGGCGCTGTTCCCGTTCCTGATCTTCGGCACTGCACTTGCCGGTTTTCTCGGTGCGGGCGGATTTTCGGAAACGGCGATCCATCTGATGTTCGATGCCTGGCCGGCCGATATCGCCAATCCGATCGCATCGGAAATCCAGCGGGTAATCGACATGCCGCGTGGCGGGCTCCTTACGGTCTCGGTGCTTGCAGCCGCCTATTTCGCCTCCAACGGGGTGGAGGCGCTGCGCATCTCGCTCAACCGTGCCTATCGGGTGACCGAAACGCGGGCATGGTATGTGACGCGCCTTGCCAGCCTAGGTTACGTCATCGTCGCGGTGATCATCTTTGCGGTGATCAGCATCGTGCTTCTGGCAGTGCCGGTGGCGCAGCGGTTTGCCGAGACGAAATTCCCTTGGCTGATGAGCGATCTCAACGCGCTTGCCAATTGGGGCCTCGTCGGCACCGGCCTGCTTCTGATGCTTGGCCTGCTCTTTTCGCACAAATGGTTGCCGGCTGGGGACCGCCGGATCATCGATGTGCTTCCGGGCGTCGTTTTGACCATCGTCATCTGGACGATCTTCGGTTTCGGTTTCGCCTATTACCTGTCGAGTTTTGCCAATTACGCGGCCACCTATGCGGGTCTGGCTTCGATTATGATCGTGCTCGTCTTCCTCTATATGGTCGGCGTGATCTTCATGCTGGGGGCCGAACTCAATGCGGCTATCCTGAAATACAAGATCTATTCGGTGGTCAATCAGGTGAACAAGAAGCGCAAGGCAAAGCGCGCCGGCCGCTCAGAGCCCGACGATGCGGCGAATGTCGCCGGGCAGGAGGCCCTCGTCACGAAGAGCCGCAATTCCGGTTGAGCCTTCGCTTTTCGACAGTTTTCGCCCGTCGCTGCCGACAATCAACTGATGGTGATGATAGACCGGCTCGGGCAGGCAGAGCAGTTCCTGCAGCAACCGGTGGATGGCGGTAGCCGTATAGAGATCTGCGCCCCGCACCACATGGGTAATTCCCTGCAACGCATCGTCGATCGCGACCGACAGATGATAGCTCGACGGGGCATCCGAGCGTGACAGGATCACATCACCCCAGATCGTCGGATCAGCCGGGATTGTCTCGGGGTGGCCGGTGCCGGTTTCCTGCCATGAAAGTTGTTTGCCGACCAGGGCCATCGCTTTCATCACATCCATTCGCCACGCGTGTTTGATCCCCTTGGCGATAAGGTGCGCCCGTTCCGCCTCGTTGCGCAGTCTGTCGTCATCAGGATAAAGCGGCGAGCCATCGGGATCGCGCGGCCAGTTTTTTCCATCTGTTTCATATGCCGTAACGTGCGCCTTCACGTCGCCGCGGGTGAGGAATGTGGGATAGACGAGGCCCATGCTCCGCAATCTGTCGAGCGCGTCCCGGTAGACATCGAAATGCTCTGACTGGCGGCGCACCGGCATTTCCCAGTCGAGACCGAGCCAGGTGAGATCGCGATAGATCATCTCCTCGAATTCGGCTGTACAGCGCGTCAGGTCTATGTCTTCGATGCGCAGCAGAAACCGCCCACCACTCGCCTTCGCCATGTCGTGGTTCAGAAACGCCGAAAGCGCATGGCCGAGATGGAGAAAGCCATTCGGGCTGGGGGCGAAACGATAGACGGGTTTTTCTGGCGGTGAGTTCGGCATTGATTGCTTGCGTTCGGGCTTGCTTGCGTCTTGAACCTCGGGTCAAGCCCGAGGATGACGAGCCTGTGGAGACGTTTTTACCACATAGCACCCTGAGAGCTTGCTGAAAGGTGTCTCCTGGCACCTATCATGCAAACCTTTCCTTCGTCATCCTCGGGCTTGACCCGAGGATCCAGACACAAGCATGAAAGCGTTATGCGAGAAAACCAGATCAGTATCATCCGCAACGACGTCGATATCGAAGCCGGACTCAATCAGCTCCTGCAACTCGACCCTCGCCTTGTCCCGATTGCCGAGATTGCCGGCCCGCTGCCACTCAGGCTTGCTGCGCCCGGCTTTGCCGGTCTCGCCTCGATCATCGTCTCGCAAATGGTGTCGCGGGCAAGTGCGGATGCGATCTGGCGGCGGATCGAGGCGGTAGGCCCGGTCACGGCGCAAGCCTATGCCGCGCTTGATCCCGAGATTATTGCCACATTCGGCCTTTCGCGTGCCAAAGCCTCGACCCTGCGGAAACTTTCCGAAGCTGTGCTCACCGGTGCGATCGATCTGGATGCGATCTGCGTGATCGAGGGCGAGGCGGCGCTTCGGCAGCTTGTGCTTCTCCCCGGCATCGGGCCGTGGACGGCGGAAGTCTATCTGATGTTCTGCGCCGGCCATGCGGATGTCTTTCCCGGCGGCGACGTGGCGCTGCAGACATCCGTCGCTCGTGCCTTCGCAATGGAGCAGCGGCCGGCGGCAAAAGAACTCGCCGAAGTCGCCCGGTCATGGGCGCCTTACCGGTCGATCGCAGCCAGACTTTTCTGGGCCTATTACGCTGCGACGATGCGTCGCGAGGCTTTGCCCATCGTATAAATGCGGGGAAGTATCCCGCTGCATTTATAGGGCTTCACAATCCTGTAACAACGGACCTAATATAGAGGAGATAGATGCCGAATCGGGTAGGAGCGTCACTTGACGATTGCAGTCTCCCCGCAGGCCTTGCCGGCGCTCGTGTTGAACGCTGACTACCGGCCGCTGAGTTACTATCCCTTGTCGTTGTGGTCCTGGCAGGACGCGATCAAGGCGGTCTTCCTTGACCGTGTCAACATCATCGCCGAATACGACCATTCGGTCTGCTCGCCCAGCTTCTCGATGAAGCTGCCTAGCGTCGTCAGCCTCAAGACCTACGTGCAGCCGACCCGTAACCCGGCCTTTACGCGGTTCAACGTGTTCCTGCGCGACAAGTTCGAATGCCAGTATTGCGGCGCGGATGACGAACTGACCTTCGATCACGTCATTCCCCGTGCCCATGGCGGCGAGACGACTTGGGAGAATGTCGTGGCGGCCTGTTCCCCTTGCAATCTGCGCAAGGGCAGCAAATTGCCGAAACAGGCCGGTATGATCCCGCACCAGAAACCCTATGCACCGAGCGTGCAGGATCTTCATAACAACGGCCGGCTGTTTCCGCCGAACTATCTTCATGAAAGCTGGATGGACTATCTCTACTGGGATACTGAGCTACAGCCCTGATTACACCAGTCGATCTGATCGCACGAAGGCCGCTTAAGCGGCCTTTTTTGCGCCGATGAAGGCAACGGCTGCGAGGAAGATGCTGGCGACGACGTTCCAGCCGGCAAAGGATAGGCCGAGCACGCGAAGGGCAGCGTCGGCGCAGGACGGGCCGTGAACCGTGTTCAGGTCGCCGAGCAGATTGCCGGCATTGGTGGTGATCGCTGTGCTGCCACCGCAGGCAGAAGGGCCGGGCCAGAAACCCCATTCGACGCCCGAGTGGTAGACACCCATGCCGGCGCCGACCAGCATCATGATGCCGATGACGATCAGAAGCGAACGGGTAATCCAGGAGGGCAGGCCGAAAGCTGCCGAACCAACCGCAAGAATCCCGATCGGAATGCCGAAATAGTAAGGGTCTCGCTCAAGCAGGCAGAGAGCGCAGGGAATGTAGCCGCCGATATGTTCGAAGCCCAGAGCGCTGCCGACTGTTGCGGCCATGGCAAGGGTCAGGAAGCCGGCATAAGCTACTCCCGTGCTGAACCTTGTGGTGGAACCTGCCAGCGCCATTGCGCATCTCCTTCATAATCGCCATCGAACGCTGCCGTTCGATATTGTGCCGATTGGGTCAAATTGGGCCGAAGCTGTAGAGCACAATCCGCCAGTCTGTAAACCGGTGGACATGTCAGCGTAACACTCTGCCTTCGGCAAATTGTCGTGATCGGCCTTCTCGTCTTTCGGAATGCTAACGGGAGACGCGAGAACTGCAAAGGCTCGCTATGGCCGCGCGTCATCGTGTCAGCGGCCCGGACGACGTGTCTTCAGATCTTCACCACTTCGTCTCGCCAGAACACGATCACATATCCGCCCGTCGGCGCCGTGCTTGCCGCCCAGTTCTTGAGCTGTGACATATACGGCTCACGTCGCCATAGGTCGGGTCGATCAGGATCGGCCAGGACTGTGATCTGCTGCCCCTGTCCGTAGACCATCATGTGGGATTTCGACGGATCCCACTCGTCACCGAGGCCTTCGTCGAGCATCCAGCGGCAAAGGAAATCACGACAGAGTTTCGGGCGATCCACATAGATGGAACAGCCCCGCCCGGCGATGCAGTGCCTGCACCATTGATCTGCAGGCTTGTCGAGGTCATCGATATCGGGCAATCGGCAACAAAGCGTGCAACCATCGCATGAACGGCTGGCGAGAGGTGCCAGGGTGGGGGGCAGGTTCAAATCTCGTAAGCCTGATTGTTCAGCCCGAAAGGTTCAGTCGTGGCTGGCTTTTGCTCAGTGTTTTTGGATGCGCTCATGCAGAGCAGTTGCAAGAGCCTGAAGAAACTCCTTGCGTCGTGCGTCGGACGCCTTTTCCGCTCCCAATTCGACCGGCTCGCGGATCTTCTGCATGAATCCGAGATGATTGAAACTATCGGCAGCCACGTTCACTTCGACCTCATCCATGAAATGTTTCAGAAAAGGCGCCAAGGCGAGGTTGGTGTCTTTCTGATATTGGACAGCCATTTGCTGAGCAAGGGTGCACATCTGGACGTAGGGGCCGAATTCGGCGCTCATCTAGTTCTTCTCCATTTTTCCTCGATGCCCAGTCATTTAGGAAGATTTACGTGCATCGCAACGGGGAGCTTGAAGATGCATGCCGGATATTGTCTCACGGCAGGGCATCCTAAGGCAAATGCGGGGAGATATCTGCACGGCTTTAATCGCGCAAACTGACAATTGATCTGTCTATTTCGGATAATATGGTGCCCCGTGCCGGAATCGAACCAGCACTCCTCTCGGAACCTGATTTTGAGTCAGGCGCGTCTACCAATTCCGCCAACGGGGCACAGTAGATGTGGAACGCGCTTACCATGCGCGGCCACGAAGATGCAAGGCGCAAGTTCTTCAAATATGATCCGCAACGATCCGCTTCCCGGAAGAACGCGAGGCGCGAAGCGGCGTCGTCATAAACCGTTAATATTCGCAGGCCTTATATTAGAATAATCTGAAACTAATGGCGGCGATTGGAATTCGAATCCGTGGGTTCTGCAGGCAGACCCTCAAGGAGGAGAGTATCATGAAAAAACTATTTGTTTCGGCATTGATGTCCACATGTATCACGGCGTCCGGGCTGACGCCGGTCTATGCTCAGGGATTATCCATCGGGGGTGATCGGGGCGTCAGCGCCAGCGTTGGCAGAAGCAGCAATGGCGGGCTCGGTGTGGGCGCGTCGGTGGGAGGGCGTGATGGCGTGAATGCCGGAGCCAGCGTCGGCGGCAGATCCGGCGGTGTCGGTGTCGGGGCATCCGTCGGTGGTCGCAATGGTGCGAATGCCGGTGCGGGCATCGGACGAAATTCCAGCGTGGCGAGCGCCAATGCCTCGGTCGGAGGAAGCCGTGGTGTCAATGCCGGTGCAAACGTCAACGGTTCACGTGGGCTGAATGCCGGGGTTGCCGCATCCGTGGGAGGCCGCGACGGGGTGAATGCGCGGGTCGGCGCCAGCACGTCGAACGGCATCAATGCCAGAACGACCGCATCGATCGGCGGCACCGGCGGTATCGACGCGACTGTCGGGCTCGGTATCGGAGGCACGACTGGTGTCGGTGTGGATGTCGGAGTCGGGGTCGGCGGCGGCACGCCCGGAACAGGGCCGGGTACAGGTCCGGGAACGGGTGGTGGTGGAGCCGGAGGCGGATTGACCGGTCCTCAGCGGGCTGCCTTCAACGCCATGTCGCCGAGCGAAAGGCAGAAGCTGTTGAAGCGGTGCGTGGATGTCTCGGTCGGCGCTTATGATCCGGCGCTCGTCCAGCTCTGCCGCATCTTGCGCATGACCGCGTCGCGTTAGTGGCCACGGTTCCTCGGGGCTGGCTGACACGCCGGCCCCTTGAGTGTGCTGCATCCACGACAGATTTCTGGTCACGTATCACGGCCGGCCAGATTCAGGATCTTTTCGCGCAGGATACGAGCTATATTGCGGGTGTTTCTATAGAGATGGAGCTGGGTTGCGACCTGCCGGACATCACGGTCGCTATTGCGTGTCAGGCCGATGACGAGGCTTCCCATCTCATCGCGTTGTTCCCACATGCGGCTCATGATCGGATGATCGGGCACGGCGCAGCTGTCGGTTCGCAGGATGTTGGCATCGTCCAGATGCCAGTCCGTCAGCTTCATGATCAGCAACTTGCCGGGCGAATGGCGGCCCAAACTCTCGTCATAGGCGGTTTTCCAAGTATATGCCTCACCGGCCATGATGAAAACGATGATCGAGGCGATCGCGCGGCCATCGAGATCGACCGTGTGAATGCGCACCGCGTCGATTTCGGCGAGGTTGGTTATCGCTTCGCGGGCGAAGGCCGCACGATAACGGTCGTTGATCAGCGCTGACCGCTTTTTGCCCTTCCAGCCTTTCGCTTCTAGGGCGAGGAATTCCTCCATCCGTAGGCGCACCTCTTCCGGCTGGCGGGCAACGTTGTAGGTCAGGGTGCCAAGCTTTTCCAGGTTGCGCCATTGGCGGCGCATCTCGCGATAATGATGGGCCGATACGGATTGCTTCAGGTAGCTTTCACCGTCGAGATAGCTTTCCAGCATCGGGCGCCGGAACGTGTCGGTCGTGGCGACTGAAAGATCGCGGGCGATCGCGACGGCCTTCGCCAATTGAGCGAAGCGACCGTTAAGGCGAATATCCGGCAGAACCAGAACCGATGGCAGTTTGGTCTGGGGCTGGGTCAGAACTTCGAACAGGTTGTCGATCGTCTCGGCGGCATCCTCTGTGTCCAGCAGTGGAGTTCCAAGCGGCCCAAAGGGATTGGCCCAGGTACGGATGATCGGAGCGCCGACCGAAAAGCCTGGCCGCTCGACGGTAAAGGGCATCAGCAGGCGCAGGCGCGAGCGCATGCCGTTGTCATCGCGGATCAGCGCGAAACGCACCTGCTTGTCTTCCACACGCGGCATGGCAGGAGCCAGAAGGCGGGCGGAGAAAAAGATGTTGGGTTCCATCGCCCGATGCGACAGGAACTCCAGCTCTTCCTGCAGCTCATAGCCAAGGGTTGCGGGATAGAGCGAGAATTCGCGTCCGGCCCGGCCGACAGGCAGTTTGAGATCGGCTTCGGGCAATTCCTGTCTATCCTGTCCCAGAGCCGCTTGCCCCTTCGTATTTTCGATGCCCGGTGGTGGGAATTGCATGGTCAATTCGCTCCCAAACCGGCAAGAGGTTTGCGTGCAAAGGCAAACAGCGTGATGCCGAGCGTACGGCGGACTGTCAGATGAAGCAGCAGGGATTCGATCATGATTGCAGTAGCAGCCGCAACGGCTGCTCCAGTCAAGCCGAATAGCGGGATCATCACAGAATACAGGATTACTGCAGCAATCAGGGTTGCAGCATAAACTCCAACGCAGAGTTTCTGGTGTCCGGCCATAGTAAGCAGGACTTCTGCAGGACCGATGGATGCCTTGGCCAGGATGCCGGCAAAAAGGATGGCCATCAGCCCATAGCCGTCGGTAAAGTTCGGGCCGAAGAGGGACAGAAGCATCTCGCCGGCGGCGAGGGCGCAAAGGCCGATAATGAGCGACGGCCAGAAGGTCCAGCGTGTCGACCGGGCTGCGAAATCGGCAAGCGCATCATGGTCTGCGGCGGCAATGATGGCTGAGAAACGCGGTGCGGCTGCAGCCTTGACCGAGAAATAGACGAATTGCACCAGCACGATCGTTTTTGCTGCGGCGAAATAGATGCCGACCTGATCGGGCGGGAGGTAAAGGCCGACCACGACCACATCGGCATTGGTCAGCAGAAAACTGATCCCGTCAACGAGAAAGAGCGGTAGCGAATATCTCATCCAGGTGCCCAACTGATATTGGCGCGGCGCCTCGCTTTTCTCCTTGCGGATCAGCGCGGCGAGCTGCACGAGATGGGCAAGCGTGGTGACATAGGTCGCGGCGAGTGCCGCTCCCATTGCAGTCGTCGCATCATGCGGTGCGTCGATGAATTCCGCAGTCGCCATGAAGACGAGGATGAGGATCGGTCTCAGAATGAAGGTCGGCGCCAGTGCCGAAACGGTCCAGCCGCGCGCCCTTGCCATGCCGTCGAGAATATCGCCGAGCGCGATCATCGGGATGATGAAAAGCGCAATGCCGATCGGAACGAGATAATAGGAGGCGATATCGTTGCCGAACACGGCCAGGAAGGCAAAGCCCAGTGTGCCGACCAGCGTTGCCGTCAGAAATGCAACAAGGCAGGATGCCACGTTCAGCCCGCGCAATATCGCGGTTTCGCCGCTTGCAAGATGCTGATGGTAGAAGCGGATGATCGAGGTGTGGAAGCCGAGGCAGGAGAGATTGCCGGTCAGGATCACGATCACCCAGACGAAGGCGTAGAGACCGTATTCGAACTCCCCCATCAGCCGTGCGAGAGCGATTTGGGAGAGAAAAGCGATTGCGGCCGAGGCGATGCGAATAGCGAAAGCCGTCAGGGCCTGCCGCTGGGCCTTCGCCGTTTCGCTGTTGTCCGTCAGTGCGGTGCCGATTTTTGCGATCAGCGGTACGATCCGGGCGCGCAAGCCCGGCGGAAGCAGTTTTTCCGCTGTTTCGATAACCGCCATGAAGGGCAAGGGATACTCGTTATGCCGCACAAATACTGATGAAAAGCATGGCAGGTCGCGGTTAAGAAACGGTTGGCAGCGACGATAGACTGATGGATGCCGTTGGCCTCAAAAGCAAAACGCCGCCCATTGGGCGGCGTTTGTATCAGCTATTTCCAGATGCCTCAGGCCTGTTCGAAGGCGCCGTGGCAATGCTTGTATTTCTTGCCGGAACCGCATGGGCAGGCCTCGTTGCGGCCGATCTTGCCCCAGGTCGACTGATCTTCCGGGTGACGATCCTCGGGGGCGGCAATGAAGTCTTCATCGTCGCGGCCGGTAATCTGGTTTTCGCCGGTCATCGGGTCGAGATGATGTTCCTCATAGGTCTGTGGCGGAACCGGCGGCTCCGGATTCTGCATCAGCTCGACGCGCATCATCTGGGCGGTGACGGCTTCGCGAAGGTTAGCCAGCAGCGCCTGGAATAGTTCGAAAGCTTCTGCCTTGTATTCCTGCAGCGGGTCACGCTGAGCATAACCGCGGAAGCCGATGACGGAGCGCAGGTGGTCGAGATTGACGATATGCTCGCGCCACAGGTGATCAAGCGTCTGCAGCACGATCGAGCGTTCGACATAATTCATCACCTCGTTGCCGAAGCGTTCGCGGCGATCCTTGGCAGCGGCGTCGGCTGCCTCGGTAATGCGCTCGCGGATATCGTCTTCGCCGATGCCTTCTTCCTTGACCCAGTCCTCGATCGGAAGTTCGAGGTTGAGCAGGCGCTGGACATCCTGATGCAGGCCGGGTGCGTCCCACTGTTCGGCGTAGGCGCGTTCCGGGATATGCTTGGCGACGATGACCTCGATGACTTCGTTGCGCATGTCCTCGATGGTCTCGGAAACATCTTCCGAATCCATCATTTCAATACGCTGTTCGAAGATCACCTTGCGCTGGTCGTTTGTGACGTCGTCGTATTTCAAAAGGTTCTTACGGATGTCGAAGTTACGGGCTTCGACCTTCTTCTGGGCGCGTTCCACGGCCTTATTGATCCATGGATGGACGATCGCCTCGCCTTCCTTGAGGCCCAGCTTCTGCAGCATGCCGTCCATGCGGTCGGAGCCGAAGATGCGCATCAGGTCGTCCTGAAGCGACAGGAAGAACTTGGAGCGGCCGGGGTCACCCTGACGGCCGGAACGGCCGCGCAGCTGGTTGTCGATACGGCGGCTTTCGTGGCGTTCGGTGGCGATGACGTAGAGACCGCCGGCCTCCAGCGCCTTGGCCTTGAGTTCCTTGATTTCAGCGCGGATCGCTGCTTCCCTGGCATTGCGCTCGGCTTCGTCCTCCACGCCTTCAAGCTCGCGCTCAAGACGCATGTCGACATTGCCGCCGAGCTGGATGTCGGTACCGCGACCGGCCATGTTGGTGGCGATCGTGACGGCCCCCGGCACACCGGCCTGGGAAACGATATAGGCTTCCTGCTCGTGGTAACGGGCGTTCAGCACGTTGAAGTTTTCGAAGCCGGACTGGCGCAGCATGGTGGCCAGAAGCTCGGATTTTTCGATCGAGGTCGTACCGACGAGAACCGGTTGGTTGCGCTCGTGGGCAGCCTTGATCTCGACGATGATCGCCTTGAACTTTTCCTCGAAGGTCCGGTAGACCTCGTCGTCCTCGTCAATACGGGCGATCGGCAGGTTGGTTGGAACTTCGATGACTTCGAGCTTGTAGATGTTGCCGAATTCTTCCGCTTCGGTCTGCGCCGTACCGGTCATGCCGGCGAGCTTGGAATACATGCGGAAGTAATTCTGGAAGGTGATCGAGGAGAGCGTCTGGTTCTCCGGCTGGATCTGTACCTTTTCCTTGGCTTCCAGCGCCTGGTGCTGGCCTTCCGAATAACGGCGGCCCGGCATCATGCGGCCGGTGAATTCGTCGATGATGACGATCTCGCCGTTACGGACGATGTAATCCTTGTCGCGGGTGAAGAGCTTGTGGGCCTTCAGCGCGTTGTTGATGTGGTGGACGATCGCGACATTCTCGACGTCGTAGAGCGATTCACCCTTCAGGAGGCCGGCCTGGCGCAAAAGGTTTTCCAGCTTCTCGGTGCCGACTTCGGAGAAATTGGCGGAGCGCTGCTTTTCGTCGATCTCGTAATCTTCTTCGGAGAGAAGCGGGATGTAGGTATCGATCGTCGTGTAGAGATCGGAACGGTCGTCCAGCGGGCCGGAAATGATCAGCGGCGTGCGCGCTTCGTCGACGAGGATCGAATCCACTTCGTCGACGATCGCATAGTTGTGGCCGCGCTGAACCATCTGGCCGCGCTCGTATTTCATGTTGTCGCGCAGATAATCGAAGCCGAGTTCGTTATTCGTCGCATAGGTGATGTCGCAGGCATAGGCCGCGCGCCGCTGTTCGTCGTCCAGGCCATGAACGATGACGCCGGTCGAAAGGCCGAGGAAGCTGTAAAGGCGGCTCATGATGCCGGCGTCGCGCTGGGCGAGGTAGTCGTTGACGGTGACGACGTGGACGCCCTTGCCCGACAAGGCGTTGAGGTAGACCGGCAGGGTGCCGACCAGCGTCTTGCCTTCACCGGTCTTCATTTCGGCGATCGCGCCGTCATGCAGGATCATGCCGCCAGTCAGCTGCACGTCGAATGGTCGCATGCCGAGTACGCGGCGGGATGCTTCGCGCGCCACCGCAAAGGCGGGGATCATGATGTCTTCGAGCGTTTTGCCATCGGCCAGCATCTGCCGGAACTCGACCGTCTTGTGGGCGAGTTGCTCATCGGTCAGTGCCTTGGTTGCTTCCTCGATGGCATTGATCTTGGCGAGGGTCGGCTTGTAGCCGCGAACGCGGCGCTCGTTGGCCGAACCGAACAGTTTGCGGGCAATGCCGCCGAAGCTGACCATGCGAATGGTCCTTTCTGATCTCAGTGCCATGGGATTGCAGGTCGGAAGAGGTTGGTTCCAATGCCGGCAAATTGTCCCGTAACGCCCGGAAACTCTTCTGGACGCCAAGTTGCGTGACAGATAAGAGGGGGTCCGAATTATGTCAACGGTTGCGGCCGATACACTATGGCCACATTCCGGTGTTTGTGAAGGATTCAGGCCGGATCCAAACCCTGAGACCGGCATCCATGCGAAAGGTAACTTATGTTGCGTCACAAACTTCTCGTAACGGCGGCAATCGCCGCTGCGATCTCGTTCCAGGTTCCTGCCTTCGCGCAGGAAGACAAGGTCGTTGCCAAGGTCGGCACGCTCGAGATCACCCAGTCGGAACTTGATCTTGCGGTTCAGAACCTCGACCCGCAGCTGGCCCAGCTGCCGGACGAGCAGAAGAAGGTCGCAGCACTTTCCGGTGCGATCGACGTCAAGCTTCTCGCAAGCGGCGCGCTTGCCGAAGGCGTTAACAAGACCGACGACTTCAAGAAGCGCATGTCCTATATCGGCGATCGCGAACTGCATAACGCCTTTTTCCGCAAGCATGTCGTCGAAGCAACGACCGATGAAGAGGTCAAGGCTCGCTACGACAAGGAAATCGCTGCTCTTCCGAAGCAGGAAGAAGTGAAGGCTGCCCATATCCTGGTCAAGACCGAGGATGAAGCAAAGGCGATCATCGCCAAGCTCGACAAGGGTGAGGATTTCGCCAAGCTGGCCAAGGAAAACTCGCAGGACAGCAACAAGGACGACGGCGGCGATCTCGGTTGGTTCGGTCCGGGCCGCATGGTTCCCGAATTCGAAGAGGCCGCTTTCGGTCTCGAAAAGGGCGCCTATACCAAAGCCCCGGTCAAGACCCAGTTCGGCTTCCACATCATCAAGGTCGAAGACAAGCGCGATGCACCGCCGCCGGCTTTCGACCAGGTCAAGGACCAGGTGAAGCAGCTCGTCATGCGCGACAAGTATGTTGCAATCCTTGAAAAGGCCAAGGCTGAGCAGAAGGTCGAGATCACCGACGAAGCCCTGAAGAAGGGCTATGAGGAAGTTGGCAAGATGCAGGACGGCGCCGGCGATGCGGCTGCCCCGGAAGCTGCCCCGGCTGCAAAGCCCTGATCCATTGATGACAACGGGGGCATTCGTGCCCCCGTTTTTCTATCGCTTACTGAAAACTTTTCGCGCAGGTATTGACCATGTCCGCTTCCGTCTCCCCGCTCGCCCCGAAATCCTATCCTGAAATGCCTCTGGTCCGCGGTGTGCGGATGGCGACGGCAGCTGCAGGCATCAAGTACAAGGGCCGCACGGATGTGCTGCTGATGGTTTTCGACAAGCCTGCGGCGGTTGCCGGCGTGTTCACCAAGTCCAAATGCCCTTCGGCCCCGGTCGATTTCTGCCGCTCGAACCTCTCCCATGGCGTGGCTCGTGCAGTGGTGGTCAACTCCGGCAATGCGAACGCTTTCACGGGTATCAAGGGCAAGGCTGCGACCGCTCTGACGGCGAAATCTGCATCCGACGCTGTCGGCTGCGGCGAGAACGAGGTTTATCTCGCATCCACGGGCGTCATCGGTGAACCGCTCGATGCCACCAAGTTTGCCGGCGTGCTGGGCGACATGAACAAGACCGCTACCGGCGATTTCTGGCAGGAAGCCGCCAAGGCGATCATGACGACGGATACCTATCCAAAGGTCGCGACGCGTACCGCCGAGATCGGCGGCGTGAAGGTGACGATCAACGGCATTGCCAAGGGCGCTGGCATGATCGCGCCCGACATGGCGACGATGCTGTCCTTCGTCGTTACCGATGCCGACATTTCTTCTGCCGCTCTGCAGTCGATGCTGTCGGCCGGTGTCGAGCCTAGCTTCAATTCGATGACCGTCGATAGCGACACGTCGACCTCCGACACGCTGATGCTGTTTGCCACGGGCGCGGCTGCCGCCGATGGCCAGAAACAGATTGCCGATGCCAATGATCCGGCGCTCGCCTCCTTCCGTGACGCGCTGAACGCGCTCCTGAAGGACCTGGCGATCCAGGTCGCTCGCGATGGCGAAGGCGCCACCAAGATGCTCGAGATCACCGTGACCGGTGCGGAAAGCGATGCGGCCGCCAAGACGATCGCGCTGTCGATCGCCAATTCGCCGCTGGTCAAGACCGCGGCCGCCGGCGAAGACGCCAACTGGGGCCGTATCGTCATGGCGGTGGGCAAGGCCGGCGAAGCTGCCGATCGCGACAAGCTGGCGATCTGGTTCGGCGACATCCGCGTTGCCGTCAACGGCGAGCGCGATCCGGGTTATTCTGAAGAGGCGGCCTCTGCCGTGATGAAGGGCCAGGACATTCCGGTAAAGGTCGAACTCGGCCTTGGATCGGGCAAGGCGACTGTCTGGACCTGCGATCTGACCAAGGAATATGTCGCTATCAACGGCGATTACCGGAGCTGATGCGGGTGATGGCAGCAGCATCCGTAGAGCCCGATCTGCCGCTGGTCCGCAGGCTCGAAGCCGTTGGGTTTCGCGCATGGCCTGCCGCGTCCGTCGTCTATGACGGAAGCTGGCAGGTGCGGCTGACAGGCGGGCATCCGTCGAAACGGGTCAACTGCGTCGTTCCGCTTGATCCTTCCGATCACCGGGATCTCGATCTCAGGCTCACAAAGGCTGCCAAGCGTTTTGCGGATTACGGCAGGACGCTTGTGCTGAGGGAAACACCGCTTGCGCCGCCGGTCATGCTTGAGCATCTGGCGCGTAGCGGATGGGAGGTCTTCGAGACGGCGGATGTCATGACAGTCGACCTTTCCCGGCTGGAGCTTCCCGACACGCTCGATTATCTGCCAAGCCACGATATCGGCCGTTTTGCCGATGCATGCCTTTCGGTTGCCGGTGACGATCCGGCTTTGAAGCCGGCGCTTGCCGAGATCCTCAGTGCCATCAAGCCCACATCCGGCTTCTTCATGAAACAGGATCCCGGTAATGGAGCCGTGGCGACGGTGCTGTGCGTGCAGGACAACGATCTGGCCGGCATTCTTTCGCTTGCCGTTGCACCATCCCATCGCCGCGAACGGCTCGGCACAGACATGTTGTCCTCGGCACTTCGCTGGGCGCGGATCAGCGGTGCACGCACCGCTTGGCTGCAGGTCGAGTCAACCAATGAAGCTGCCATCGCGCTCTATCAGAGGTTCGGCTTCAGCAAGGCCTATTCCTATCGTTACTGGCGGAAATCATGAGCGAACCGAAAAAGCTTCTTCTCGTTTCCGCCTGCGCGCTGATCGATGCCGACGGTCGTATCCTGCTTGCGCAGCGGCCGGAGGGAAAATCGCTGGCGGGGCTGTGGGAGTTTCCGGGCGGTAAGGTCGAACCCGGTGAAACGCCGGAAGAGACGCTGGTGCGGGAGCTTCATGAGGAACTCGGGGTCACCACGAAGGTCGCCTGCCTTGCGCCGCTCACCTTTGCCAGCCACACCTACGACAGCTTCCATCTGCTGATGCCGCTTTATGTCTGCCGCCGGTTTGAAGGTGTTCCGACGGGCCGCGAGGGGCAGCAGATCAAATGGGTGAGGCCGAATGCGCTTCGCGACTATCCCATGCCGCCGGCGGATGAGCCACTGATCCCGATGCTGCAGGATCTGCTTTAATTAAAATTAGAGCTGTCGGATTTATCTCGCGTTAACAGTTCGTTCAACGGATTCTGGCATCTTTGTGGCTAGGCACGTAATGATCTGACGAGGCTTCGGGACAATGGACGACGAGTTCTGGAAAACTGTGCGCAATCGCCAGCGGGCGACGTACAGGTCCGGCAAGACCGGAGCGCTGAATATTGCGCTGCTTTTCGGAACAGCCGTAATTGCCCTGTCGCTGATCGTGACGCCGATGCTGGCGGAGCGGTCGGACCAGAAGCGCCTTGCGCACGTGCAGGAAGACTTCGATATGCTGACGACGGGATCGATCAAGCCCGCCGAAGGTGGTTCGAAGCACTACACGATCCGCAGGAGCGTTCTGCAGGAGACACCCGGTTCGGTTTGCATCGTTCAGGGTTACGGAGCGGACGGCGATTGCTGAACACTCCGGCGCATGATCGAACCGATTAGATTCCAAGGACGACATATGCGCCTGTTCCGCAGTTTTATCAGGGATATCAGTGGTGCAACGGCAGTGGAGTACGGCTTGCTTGCCGCAGTCCTCGGCATCACGCTTGCCGCGGCGCTAGGCAACTATTACGAGGCGATGGGCAATATGTTCAACACCCTCACCAACACCTACACCAATGCGTCCAAATAAGACGGTCTAAAGCCGTTTCCGCTCTTGTCGGAAGCGCTAACCGTCCAGGCCCTTAAGGGCATCTGCAAGACGCACCTTGGCAGAACCGGGTTTCAGCGGTTGCTGCTGGCTCTCATGATGCGCCCATCCGGAGGCGTAGATGATGGAGAACGTGGCCCTGATCCGGCCGTCGGGATCGGAATAACGCTCTGCATAGATTTCCGCTGCCCTCAGGAAAAATGCGCGCCCAAGGGGTTTTCGGCTGCGGCCCCTTAAGGGATTGGCCATGCCCATGGCGCGCAAGTCGCGCATCAGCGGAAACAGGCTGTCATATCGAACCGTATAGTTTTCTGCGTCCACCACCGGAAGGGCGAAACCCGCCCGCTGGAGAAGGCCGCCTATATCGCGCACATCGGCGAATGGGATAACGCGTGGGCTTGCGCCGCCTGTCAGCTCGGCCTCGGCCGCAAGCAGGACATCGCGCAACTCCGACAGCGTCCCCGCACCGGGAATGGCTGCGAGGAACAGGCCATCAGGCTTCAGACCGCGGCGAATGCGCACCAGCGTGCCTGGCAGGTCATTGACGGCATGCAGCGCCATCGGGGACAGGACGAGGTTAACCGATGCCGTCTCGATCGGCACGTCATCAAGACCGGCGGACAGGATATGCTCTCCTGCCTTGGCGAAGCGTTCGCTGGTTTCTGCGCGCTGAATTGTTTCGATCTTGCCGGTTTCGATTGCCTTTCGCGCGGCGATTCCCGTTCCTCCGTGCAGTTCGATGGCAAGAGGAAACTGCCGCTCCACAACGGAAAGACGCTCGGCCAATTCGCCTGCCGCCAGATCCAGCAGGAAATCCGCATTGCCGGTGTGATTTGCCAATGCTCGTTCGCGTCTGCGTGCAAGCAGGTCTTCGTCGAAGAGAAATTCCATCATGACCACCCGATTATGCTTCGCTAAGGCGCATTTCGTCGCTTATTGTCAAGTCCATGCCCGGCAATTCGGCCAATAGTCTCGTGAAAATGCTTTCGCAATCCGCTTCGGCCTGTCTGCAGCGGATCGCCGACGTCGTGTACCCTCCGGTATGCCTCGGTTGCGGCGTTCTAACGGGGCGTCATGGGGCCGTCTGCGCCTCCTGCTGGCGTGAGGTCCGCTTCATCGAGAGGCCCTATTGCGACATACTCGGCCTGCCGTTCTCCTATGATCCAGGGCCAGGCATGCTCTCGGCACAAGCCATCGCACAT
The DNA here is from genome assembly GCF_017313375.1 of Agrobacterium sp. Ap1. Lineage (NCBI taxonomy): Bacteria > Pseudomonadati > Pseudomonadota > Alphaproteobacteria > Hyphomicrobiales > Rhizobiaceae > Agrobacterium > Agrobacterium sp. Ap1. The sequence continues at coordinate 20,213 of NZ_JAFLMY010000014.1, read as the reverse complement.
CCTCCGGTTTTCGATCGCCTGCGCGCAGCCACTGTCTTCGATCGTACCGCGCGCAACATGGTTCATGGGCTCAAATATAGGGACCGAGGCGATCTTGCGCCAATCATGGCGGGATGGATGGAGCGCGCGGGGGGCGATTGCCTCCGTTGCTGCGATGCAATCCTGCCGGTGCCTTTGCACCGGACGCGTTTTGCGCTCCGGAAGTTCAACCAGTCAGCCGAGCTTGCGCGGCATCTCGCAATATCGACGGGGAAGCCCTATCTGTCGGCGGCGCTTGTGCGGACGAAGAGGACGAAGCGACAGGTAGGGCTGACTGCACGGGCTCGCGAAGACAATGTCCGGGCAGCTTTCGCCGTCGCCGAGGGACGGGAGGCCGAGGTGTTCGGCAGACACATCGTGCTTGTCGACGATGTCTACACGACCGGGGCCACAGTTAGCGCTGCGACACGGGCGTTGAAGAAGGCGGGTGCCACCGAAGTCAGCGTTTTGACCTTTGCAATGGCACTGGCCGAAACTATATGAGAGACAACAGTCGGTGCGTATTCCTCCCAGCGCGCCCGGAGATTATCATGACGGATGTTACCATCTACACCCGCGAATATTGCGGTTATTGCTCACGTGCGAAAGCTCTGCTTCAGTCCAAGGGCGTCGATTTCGTCGAGCATGATGCGACCTATAGCCAGGAGCTTCGCGCCGAAATGATCGCCAAGTCGAATGGTCGGTCGACCTTTCCGCAGGTCTTCATCAATGGCGAACATGTCGGCGGCTGCGATGATCTGCATGCGCTTGATCGTCAAGGCAAGCTGGACTCGATGCTTGCGTAACAAGGCGTTTAGACGATGATAAAGGTCGCTGCAGTCCAGATGTGTTCCGGTGTCGATCCGGCGAAAAATGCCGCCGACATGTCCCGGCTGGTTCGGGACGCGGCGGCGCGCGGGGCGACTTACGTCCAGACGCCGGAAATGACGGGTATGCTGCAGCGGGACCGCAAGGCCGCCCGCGAGGTTCTGCGTGTCGAGGCAGATGACATCATCGTGGCGGCAGCGCGCGGGCTTGCAGCAGAGCTCGGCATCTTCCTGCATGTCGGCTCGACGGCAATTGCTCGCGATGATGGCAAGATCGCCAACCGCAGTTTTCTCTTTGCGCCGGATGGCCGCCTGATCACGACCTATGACAAGATCCATATGTTCGATGTGGATCTCGACAATGGCGAGAGCTGGCGGGAGAGCTCTGCGTATGAGCCGGGCGACGTCTCCAAGGTGGTGGAGCTGCCTTTCGCAAAGCTCGGCATGTCGATCTGTTACGACTTGCGGTTCCCTCAGCTGTTCTGCGCCCAGGCTGTCGCCGGAGCGACGATCCTGACGGTGCCGGCTTCCTTCACGCGACAGACGGGCGAGGCGCATTGGGAGATCCTGCTACGGGCTCGGGCCATCGAGAACGGCGCTTTCCTGATTGCGGCAGCGCAGGCCGGGGTACACGAGGACGGCCGGGAGACCTATGGCAATTCTCTGATCATCGACCCCTGGGGCAAAATCCTCGCACGGGGTGGCGATGCGGGTGAGGAAGTTCTCGTTGCCGATCTCGACCTGGACAGCGTTGTGATTACTCGCAAAAAGGTGCCTAATCTGAAGAATGCACGCGAGTTCGTGCTGGAGGATGTTGCCGGCCCGGATGCTGACCGGGGTACCGGTGGAGTGGCAGTGTGATCAAATATTCGCTGTGCTGCGACAACGCACATACCTTTGAAGGCTGGTTTTCCGAAAGTGCCGATTTTGACCGGCAGGTGGAGAGCGGCTTTCTGACCTGTCCGATCTGCAATTCGGGTTCGATTTCCAAGTCGTTGATGGCGCCTTCCGTTTCCACCGCACGGAAAAAGGAAGCGAAGAAACAGATGGCGATGGATCTCGCTCGGCAGGAAGCAATGGTTAAGCTTCGCGAAGCTGTCGCCAATATCCGCGCTAATTCCGAGGATGTAGGCGAAAAATTTCCCGAAGAGGCGCGCAAGATCCATTATGGCGAGGCGGATGCCCGCGGGATCATCGGTCAGGCGAGTGCGGACGAGGTTCGCGACCTGATCGACGAAGGGATCGAGGTGGCGCCATTGCCGGATTTTACGGACGATACGAACTGATATGGCCAACTGAGATGACCAGCGCGGCGAAACTGGCGATCTACAATTTCGGCCTTTTCGTCGCTCCTTATGACAGCCCCGAAATTGAGGGTTTTCGCTTGCGGGAGCCTGCCAATTTTCTTGCCGCCGAAACTGCGGAAGGGTTTATCGGACGTTCCGGCTATGATGGCGAGATCGGTCCGGAGAGCTGGGGGCAGCAGGTTTTTCCGCGTTTCATAAAGGGGAGCGGTTTTGAGACCGCACCCTCCTCGCTGTCGATGTGGGCCGATCTGGAATCGCTGACGGCGTTTTCCTATTCCGGCGTCCATGCCGACGCGTTGAAACATGGCCGAAAATGGCAGGTGGAGCGGCGTTGGCCTGCACTTGTCCTGTGGTGGACGGATAGCCGGCCAAATTGGTCTGACGGCGTAGAGCGTTTCGAGTGTCTGCACGACCATGGGACTGGACCGGACAGTTTCAACTTCAAAGATCCCTATGGACCGGATGGTAAGCGGATATCCATCGACCGTGCACGGGTGCGCGAACTAGCTGCGCTCAATGCGGAAAGACACAAGGATCTGATGGCACACGTGCTTGTGCAGAAATCCTGATCAGCTCTCGCGCTTTGCCAGTAGCATGTAGTTTACGTCCATGTCGGGCGAGAGGTTCCAGCGATCCTGAAGTGGATTGAAGAAGACGCCTGTGCGGTGAACGATATGCAGACCGGAGGTCTGGAGCGGGCGTTCGATCTCTTCCGGGCGGACCAGCTTTTCATACTGATGCGTGCCGCGGGGCAGCCAGCGCAGGACGTTTTCGGCGGCGAAGATCGCGAGTGCGCGGGCCTTCAGCGTGCGGTTGATCGTCGCCATGAACATCAGGCCGCCGGGTCGCACCATGGAGGCGCAGGTGGTGAGGAACAGGTTCACATCGGCAACATGTTCGACGACTTCCATGTTGAGGATGACGTCGAATGTTTCTCCCGCCTGGGCAAGATCCTCGGCGGTGACGGCACGGTAATCGATCTGCGTGCCGGTTTCCTGCGCGTGGGTCGAGGCAATGCCGATATTCTTCTCCGACGGGTCGGCCCCGATGATGGTTGCGCCCATGCGGGCAACCGGTTCGGACAGGAGGCCGCCGCCGCAGCCGATATCGAGGATGCGCAGACCTTCCAGGGGGCGATGCGCCTTCGGGTCACGGCCGAAATTCTGGCAGATGCGTTCGCGGATATAGGCAAGGCGAACCGGATTGAACTTGTGCAGCGGACGGAATTTTCCGGTGGGGCTCCACCATTCGGCAGCCATTTTCGAGAACATCTCGACCTGATCCTTGTCGACCGTCGTTCTGGCTGCTTCCGTCATCGTCTTATCATCCTTCGCGTTTGCGTGTTGAAGTCGGACGTTGAGACGATGAAGTCAAGAGGTTGATGGGCTTTCCCGATGTTGGCCGCCAATGCCCTGCGAAGCAGACCTCGCCACGTATGCCCGTTGGTGTAGTCAACAGCCGATGCTCGCTTCCAACGCCGCGAGCATGATATCGTGGACTTCTATCCAGATCACTGATTTCACTCCATTGCGGCAGGCTACTATTCCTATGTGCGGCAAGCGTCCATGACGCTTAATGAATGCCCAATAGGTCATTCATGACCTATTCAGGCGGATGCTGGAACAATTGGGGCCAGTCGACATTTTATGGCGATAAAAACTCGATACGGAACAATGTCCGTTTCGATAAATTCCTCAGGAGGAAGCCCGTGAAAAAGTTCCTGATGAGTGCTGCGGCTTTCTGCACGCTCCTGGTGGCGCCCGCGATCGCCGAGGCGGCGGTGCGCGGTTACGCCACCGCAAACGTCAATATGCGGTCCGGCCCCAGTACCGGTTATCCGGCGGTTACCGTTATTCCTTACGGCGCGCCCGTGACGATCAACGGCTGCATGAGCTCGGTCAATTGGTGCGACGTCTCCTTTGCCGGTGGACGTGGCTGGGTGTCCGGCAATTACGTGCAGGCATCCTATCGCTCGAACCGCGTTTATGTGGCGCCGGATTACTACGGCGGTCTCGGCATCCCATCCGTCACGTTCGACGTAGACAATTATTGGGGCACCTATTACCGCGACCGCAATTTCTATAGGGAGCGTGATCGCTGGCGGGATTACAACTGGCGTGCACAGCGTCCACTTCCGCCCCCGCCGCGCTGGGATGATGGTCGCCGTCCGCCTCCGGGCTGGGATCGCGACCGTGATCGCGATCGCTGGGACCAATCCCGTGATCGGGATCGCTGGGATCAGTCCCGTGATCGCGACCGGTGGGAACGTGACCGAAATCGTGACAGAGATCAGGCCCGTGACAGGGACCGTGACCGGCCGCGCTTTGACGGCAACGATCGGCGCCCGCCTCCCGGTTGGGATCGCGACCGCGAGAGAGAGCGTGATCGTGACAGGGACAGGGATAGGGATCGTGCCCGTGAAAGAGAACGGGATCAGGCCCGGGATCGGGATCAGGCGCGCGAGCGGGACAGAGATCGCGATCGTGATCGCGAAAGAGCCCGCGAGCGAGACCGTGAACGCCCGCAGCGCGAGGAACAGCAGCGTCCGCAGCGTAACCAGAACTGCGTCGTCGGGCCAAATTGCAACTGACGATTTCGAACAGATCGACGACAGATCGGCAGGGGGTCGCGCAAGCGGCCCCTTGTTCTTATCGACTGCCATTTGCGTATGATGACCGCTTCTCCAGTTTTATGACAGGCGTACTGTTTGCCCATAATCCGGCCATTGCGTGCGTCCCCCCTTTTCGCTAAGAGACCCCAACTCGATATTCAGGCAGCCGCCGGGATATCCAGCGTTAGCAAATAGACGCCCCGGCTTGGCCGAGGGCGAGTTGGTGGTTTTCGTCGTATGGCTCGCATCGTCATGAAGTTCGGCGGCACGTCCGTCGCCAATCTCGAACGCATTCACAATGTCGCACGCCATGTGAAACGTGAAGTCGATGCAGGGCACGAAGTGGCCGTCGTCGTCTCCGCCATGTCCGGCAAGACCAACGAACTGGTTGGCTGGGTTCAGGACATGCCGAAAGTGGCAGGCGCCAATTCACCATTCTACGACGCGCGCGAATATGATGCGGTCGTTGCTTCCGGCGAGCAGGTGACATCCGGTATCCTGGCGATCGCGCTGCAGTCGATGGGCGTCAATGCTCGTTCGTGGCAGGGCTGGCAGATCCCGATCCGCACCGACAATGCCCATGGCGCGGCGCGCATCATGGAAATCGACGGTTCCGACATCATCAAGCGGATGGGCGAGGGCCAGGTGGCCGTGGTCGCCGGCTTCCAGGGCATCGGACCGGACAACCGGATCGCGACTCTCGGCCGTGGCGGTTCCGATACGTCTGCCGTTGCGATTGCCGCTGCCGTCAAGGCTGATCGCTGCGACATCTATACCGACGTCGATGGCGTCTACACGACCGACCCGCGCATCGTGCCAAAGGCACGCCGGATGAAGAAGGTGTCGTTCGAGGAAATGCTCGAAATGGCGTCTCTCGGCTCCAAGGTGCTGCAGGTGCGTTCGGTCGAGCTTGCCATGGTCCACAAGGTCCGCACCTTCGTGCGCTCCAGTTTCGAAGATCCCGATGCGCCGGGCATGGGAGACTTCTTGAACCCGCCCGGTACTTTGATTTGCGACGAGGAAGAAATCGTGGAACAGGAAGTCGTCACCGGCATCGCTTATGCCAAGGATGAAGCGCAGATTTCGTTGCGCCGTCTCTCCGATCGTCCGGGCGTATCGGCTGCGATCTTCGGGCCGCTCGCCGAAGCTCATATCAATGTCGACATGATCGTCCAGAACATTTCCGAGGACGGTTCCAAGACCGACATGACCTTCACCGTGCCTTCGGGCGACGTGCAGAAGGCGATGAGCGTTCTGGAAGCCAACAAGGAAAAGATCGGCTTCGATGTCGTGCAGACCGAATCAGGTCTCGCAAAGGTATCGGTCATCGGTATCGGCATGCGCAGCCACGCCGGCGTCGCGGCGCAGGCTTTCCGGGCACTTGCCGAAAAATCGATCAACATCAAGGCGATCACGACCTCGGAAATCAAGATTTCCATTCTTATCGACGGTGCATATTCGGAACTTGCGGTTCGGACTTTGCATTCCTCCTACGGTCTCGATAAAAGCGAATGATGTCTAATCCGGCATGATGCTCCTTTCGGTGCGTCGTCGCCGGGTCGGCGATGGTTGGGCTGCAAGGGGAGCATTATGCCGATTAGAGACCTGTCGGCCGGTCCGCGCGTTTTGTTGAAGCGCCTGCGCGAACTGATGGCCGAACCGCTGGATCCGCAGGAACGCCTTGATCGGATCGTCAGCCAGATTGCCAGCAACATGGTGGCCGAAGTCTGCTCGGCCTATGTCCTGCGCTCCGATGGCGTTCTGGAGCTTTACGCGACCGAAGGCCTGAACAAAGAGGCTGTCCACCTTTCGCAGCTGCAGATGGGACAGGGTCTCGTCGGTACGATTGCCGCATCCGCCCAGCCGTTAAACCTTTCCGATGCCCAGGCGCATCCGGCCTTCCGCTACCTGCCGGAAACCGGCGAAGAGATCTACCATTCCTTCCTCGGCGTGCCGATCCTGAGGGCCGGGCGCACGCTCGGGGTTCTGGTCGTGCAGAACAAGGCGAGTCGCAACTACCGCGAGGACGAGGTCGAGGCGCTCGAGACCACCGCGATGGTGATCGCCGAAATGATCGCCACTGGCGACCTCAAGAAGATCACCGCGCCGGGGCTGGAGCTCGATCTTACCCGCGCGGTGACGATCCAGGGCAATGGTTACAACGAAGGTATCGGGCTCGGACATGTGGTGCTGCACGAGCACCGCATCGTCGTGACCAATCTTCTGAACGAAGATTCGGAGAAGGAAATCATCCGGCTTGCGGAAGCGCTCGGTTCGCTCAGGATCTCGATCGACGACATGCTGTCGCGGCGTGACGTGGCGCAGGAAGGCGAGCATCGCGAGGTGCTGGAAACCTACCGGATGTTTGCCCATGACCAGGGCTGGGTTCGCCGCATGGAAGAGGCGATCCATAACGGTCTGACGGCCGAAGCCGCCGTCGAGAAGGTGCAGAGCGACACCAAGGCGCGGATGATGCGCATGACGGATTCGTATCTGCGCGAGCGGATGCATGATTTTGACGATCTGGCCAACCGGCTGCTGCGCCAGCTCACCGGCTATTCCGGGCGCAGCATGGACGAGCTGCCGTCCGATTCCATCGTGCTTGCGCGCGCCATGGGTGCGGCTGAGCTACTGGATTATCCGCGCGCCAATCTTCGCGGTCTGGTGCTGGAAGACGGTGCGGTCACCAGCCATGTGGTGATCGTCGCGCGTGCCATGGGCATTCCTGTCGTCGGACAGGCTGTGGGTCTGGTGGCGCTTGCCGAAAACGGCGACGCGATCATCATCGATGGAGACGACGGGCAGGTGCATGTGCGGCCGATGCCGGACCTGCAGAACGCTTATGAGGAAAAGGTTCGCCTGCGCGCCAAGCGGCAGGAGCAGTTCCGGGCGCTCAGGTCCGTCGAGTCGCTGACCCGGGACGGGCGGCACATCAGCCTCAACATGAATGCCGGGCTGCTGGTGGATCTGCCGCAGCTGGCCGAATCCGGCGCGCAGGGTATCGGGCTTTTCCGCACCGAGCTCCAGTTCATGATCGCCTCGACCATGCCCAAGCTGGAAGAGCAGGAAGCCTTTTATCGCAGTGTGATCAAGCAGGCGGCGGGGCGTCCGGTGACTTTCCGAACGCTTGATATCGGCGGCGACAAGGTCGTTTCCTATTTCCGCGCCCAGGAAGAGGAAAACCCGGCGCTGGGATGGCGGGCGATCCGGCTTGCGCTCGACCGGCCCGGTCTATTGCGCACCCAACTCCGCGCGCTTCTGAAGGCTTCTGCCGGTGCCGAACTGCGGATGATGATCCCGATGGTGACCGAGGTTTCGGAAATCCGTGCGGTGCGCGACCTGTTGCAAAAGGAAGTGCAGTATCTCTCCAAATTTGGCCACACGCTGCCGCGCAAGCTGCAGTTCGGTGCGATGCTGGAAGTGCCGGCGCTGATGTGGCAGCTCGACGAGCTTATGGCGGAGGTTGATTTCGTTTCCGTCGGGTCGAACGATCTCTTCCAGTTCTCGATGGCGGCCGACCGCGGCAATGCGCGAGTTTCTGAACGCTTCGACATTCTCGGCAAACCGTTTCTCAGGATGCTGCGCGATATTGCGCGGGCCGGCGAGCGTAACCGGACGCTGGTGACGCTTTGCGGCGAAATGGCCGGCAAGCCGCTTTCCGCCATGGCGCTGATCGGCGTCGGTTTCCGCTCGGTCTCGATGGCGGCGACCTCGATCGGTCCGGTCAAGGCGATGCTGCTTGGTCTCGATGCGGGCCAGCTCGAAGCGGAAATGAATGCGGCGCTGGACGACATTCGCTCTCACGAATCAATCCGGGAGCTGCTGTTGAAGTTCGCGGAAGCGAATAACATTCCACTGTAGGCCTTGAATGGGGCCTATTGGTCGAGCTATGTGCTCACCGTCATCCTCGGGCTTGTCCCGAGGATCTGCTGACCTCTCGACGTGGATAGATTCTCGGGACACCCTCGGGTTAGACCCGAGGGCGAAGATAACGAGCGGCATATCTGGAGTTCTTTAATTGGCTAAGCTTCCTGTCGAAAAGATGCGCGAGCTGGAACGCCGTTTTGGCGAGATCGAGGCGCGTATGTCGGAAGGCCCAGCCGCCGATGTCTATGTAAAGCTGGCTTCGGAATATTCCGAACTGCAGCCCGTCGTCGCCAAGATCCGTGAATATGAGAAGACCATCGCTGAGATTGCCGATCTGAGGGCGATGCTTTACGACAAGGGCACGGACCGCGAGATGCGGGAACTGGCCGAGATGGAGCTTCCGGACGCGGAGGAGCGGATCGAGGCGCTGGAAAAGGATATGCAGATCCTGCTCCTGCCGAAGGACGCGGCCGACGAGAAGAGCGCTATTCTTGAAATTCGTGCCGGTACCGGGGGCAACGAGGCGGCACTTTTTGCCGGCGACCTGTTTCGCATGTACGAGCGTTATGCCAGTGCGCATGGCTGGAAGGTGGAAGTGCTATCGGCCAGCGAAGGCGAGGCGGGCGGTTATCGCGAAATCATCGCGACCGTGACCGGACGCGGTGTGTTTTCCAAGTTGAAATTCGAAAGCGGCGTGCATCGGGTGCAGCGTGTGCCGGATACCGAAACGCAGGGGCGCATTCACACGTCTGCGGCAACAGTTGCGGTCCTTCCCGAGGCAGAAGAGGTCGACGTGGAAATCCGTCCGGAGGACATCCGCATCGATACGATGCGTGCATCGGGCGCCGGCGGGCAGCACGTCAACACGACGGATAGTGCTGTGCGTATCACCCACCTGCCGACCGGGATCATCGTTGTGAGCGCGGAAAAATCGCAGCATCAGAACCGCGCCAAGGCGATGCAGGTCCTGCGCTCGCGTCTCTATGACATGGAACGGCAGAGAGTGGACAGCGAACGCTCTGCAGACCGCAAGAGCCAGGTCGGCTCCGGCGACCGTTCGGAGCGTATCCGCACCTATAATTTCCCGCAGGGCCGTGTCACTGACCACCGCATCAACCTGACGCTCTACAAGCTCGACCGGATGATGATGGGTGAAATCGACGAAGTGGTTGATGCACTGATCGCCGATTATCAGGCGGGGCAGCTGGCGTCGCTTGGCGAGCAGCAGGGATGACCAAGGGGATGTCGGGCCGATGACCACACTGGGCGAAGCCGTCGCCGATGCGAGAGCCCGGTTTTCGGCAGCCGGTTTTGCCGATGCAGCGATCGAGGCGCGGATCCTGATCGGCGGCCTCCTGGAGCTTTCCTCGACTGAGGTCTTCGTTGGTGGCGATCGCGAGATCGATGCCGCTTCGGTTGCGAAAATAGAAGATGCCGTCGCCCGCCGCTTGAAACGGGAGCCGGTGCATCGCATATTAGGTAAACGAGAATTTCACGGGCTGGATTTCCTTATTTCGAAGGAAACCCTGGAACCAAGACCGGATACGGAAGTTCTGGTGGATAGTGTTCTCGATGAGGCCCGGCAGTTTGCGGGCGACAGAGACATCCGCATTCTCGATGTAGGAACAGGCACGGGCGCTATCATTCTGGCATTGCTGGATGGTCTACCATCAGCCACCGGGATCGGTAGCGATATTTCCGTCGATGCTTTGAAGACGGCGGCGGAGAATGCGCGACGTCTTGGTCTGGATCGTCGGTTCCAGGCGGTGGAAAGCCACTGGTTTGACAAGATTGACGGGTGTTTCGACATAATCGTGTCAAATCCGCCCTATATATGTAGTGATGTCATTCCCGACCTGGATCCTGAAGTCCGCGACTTCGATCCAATGGCAGCATTGGACGGCGGGGCTGACGGATTAACCGCCTATCGCGAGATTGCAGACCGGGCCGGGGAGTTTCTCGCGGCTGATGGTTGCGTCGCTCTAGAGATCGGTTTTGATCAGAAACATGCGGTGATCGAGCTATTCGAAGCAGAGGGTTTCAATCTGTTGCTGGCACGTAAAGACTACGGCGAGAATGATCGCGTATTGATATTTGCCAAGTCTGTGGTTGATGCTGCGAAGCAAAAGAAAAAGCTTGGAATTCCAAAGGAAGCGGGATAGTTTGCGGCTACGCATCGGGGCAGCTGGGAATGAACAGCGATTCGTTCGGGTTACGGGTCAATCCTTAATTGCGCTCTTTTCGAAGAGCCGACGAGGTTGAGCACTCTCGATGCGTGAATCAGGTAATTTGACTTTGAAAGCGGCAGGCCGCGTTGGTCGACCTGTACGTAACACGCGAAGTCTTGTACCGGCTTTGACCGGCGAGCCGCGTGGCCCCTTATCAGCGAAGACAGAGAGTTGGTGAACGATAAATGAGGCCAGGACAGCAGAACAAGCGTGGTCGAGGGCGTGGTAGCAACAATAACGGCGGCGGTGGCGGAGGTGGTAACAACAACTTCCAGCGCAAGGGCGGAAACCCGCTCAGCCGGACTTATGACAGTTCCGGGCCGGATGTAAAAATCCGCGGTACTGCCCAGCATATCGCAGAAAAATATGCGACTCTTGCCCGTGACGCGCAAAGCTCCGGCGACCGTGTTATTGCAGAAAACTATTTGCAGCACGCAGAGCATTACAATCGCATAATCGCAGCTGCGCAGGCCCAGATGCAGGATCGCTTCCAGCATCAGGATCGCGGCGAATTCCAGGATCGCGACGGCAATGCTGTCGACCAGGACGATCTCGACGGCGGTGACGGCGACGATCTGGGTTATGCTCCGCAGCCGATGATCGAAGATCAGCAACCGCAGCAACGTCGTGAGCAGAATGTCCAGCAGGGCAGTGGTGGCCAGGACCAGCAGCCGCGCGAAAACCGTCGTGACCGCAATGAGCGCCGTGAGCGTCGCCCCGATCGCCAGGAACGTGGCGAGCGCGCAGAGCGCGGCGAACGTTCTGCCGAGCCGAAGGCTGTTGAAGCCAAAGCCGCGGTTGCATCGCAGGTGGCGGAAGCCGCCGAAATTTCGGCACCGGTTGTCGAGGACGGTTCGGGCCCGCAGCCGGTGATCGAAGGCACGCCGGCAGAGGTCGCCGTCGAAGAGGAAGCTCAGGCAGAGGCCGCGCCGCGTCGCCGCCGTGCCGCAAGCACGCGTCCCCGCCGTCAGCCTCGCAAGAGTGCTGAAGCTGCAGAGGGCGATGATACCGCGCCTGAAATGGCGGATGTGGCCGGCGAATAAGCCTGGTCACATGAAACAAGTTGAAAAATCCGGCCTTTGGCCGGATTTTTTCGTTTTAGGTAAAAATCCGCTCTTTGATGGGTAAAGCCCGCATCGAAACGATTGAATGGCAAGTTTTGCGCCGATAGCGTGCAACCGTTCCCGGGTTTTTCTTCATATCCCGATTTTTTAAACGATTATAATGTCTTACCGCACTGCGGAAATTCGTTGCGTTGTCGCAAAATTCCGCTCTAGATAGGTTTTCCGACGGCATAGAGCCGCGATTTTTCCAAAAAATCCGCAGGGAGCGATTTCATGACGACATTCGAAACCTACCTTGAAACCCGCAACGGCACGGTGCTGGACGACGATCTCGTCGTTGTTCTTCGCAACATCGCCGAGGCGACACGGGAGATTTCGGACAAGCTCAGAACATCGTCCCTAGACGGCCTCACGGGTGCCACGGAAATCACCAATGTGCAGGGTGAGGCGCAAAAGCCGCTCGACATCCTGTCCAACGAAATCATGCTAGAGGCCTGCCGCAAGTCGCCTTCGGTTTCCTTCGCGGTATCGGAAGAACTGGACAGCGAAGTCGCCATTCATGGCGACGGCAAATATGCGGTGATCTTCGATCCGCTTGACGGTTCCTCCAATCTCGACGTGAACGTCACCGTCGGCACGATCTTTTCAGTGATCAGAGCTTCCACTTCCGGCGAGATTCTGAAAAACGGCCGTGGCCAGCTGATCGCCGGTTACGCCGCCTACGGACCGCAGACGACTCTCGTATTGACCATTGGTAAAGGCGTGCAGATCTTTACACTGAGTGCTGACGGCATTTATCTGATGACCAGCGCCGATGCGAAAATCGTGCCGGAGGCCAAGGAGTTTGCAATCAATGCGGCACGCCGGTCATCCTGGGATGACGCTGTCGCATCCTATATCGAAGATGCAATCGACACAGGCCACAACATGCGCTGGGTAGGTTCCATGGTTGCCGACACGCACCGCATCTTCAATCGCGGCGGCGTATTTCTCTATCCGGCCGATCGTAACAAGCCGGCCTCCGGCGGTCGTCTGCGGCTGCTTTATGAAGCCAACCCGATCGGTCTTCTGGTCGAAGCTGCCGGCGGTGCCGCAATCATCGGAACAAGCACGATCCTCGATATCGAACCCACCTCGCTGCATCAGCGTGTGCCGGTGATTTTCGGATCAAAGAACGAAGTCGACAAAATCAGCGCCGCCTACAGGGAACGTGTTCTGGACGCCGCTGCGGCAGAATGACCGTGCCTTGAGCGCTTGACCTTTGGAAGGCTGGGATATCCGTTGATATCCCGGCCTTTGATTTGCAGGCTGCGAATTATTGGTACTTATTAGTACTCAAAATTAACGGATGGCTGCGATAGTTGCCCCGGTTCAACTCGGGGATTCATCATGATCAGTTCCGTAACAAGTTCGACGACCTCTACGCTCCTGTCTTCATCATCGACGAGCAGCAGTACTGCCGCAATCGAAAAACAGATAACCGCCAAGGAAGCTGAACTCGAAGAAGCGAAGGACGCGGAGGAGAAGGCTGACATTCAGGCGGAGATCGATGCGCTTGAACAGCAACTGCAGGCCGCGCAGCAATCGAGCAGTTCATCAGAAAAGCCTTCTGTCGAAAGTAGCCGCCCGGCTGAAAAGTTTTCGGGCGAGAGCAACAGGATCGGGACCGGAAATTTCGACGAGACAACAGAGTTCGGAGAGCGCGTTCTCTACGTCTGAGATCTGATTGCTTTTGTACTGCAGGATCAAGCCGACCTCGTTGCACAATCAGATTTTGTTGAATTTCGAGGTCGACGAGATCTCTGCGACTTTCGGTATGCGGGGTGGCGGAGAAAAATCCGCCTCTTCTGGAGCAATCCTCCAAGTTCGCTTGCCGTGCCGTAGATTTTTGTTTGTGCACATACCTCTATCGAGAAGCCGCCGACAGCTTTCGGGAGAGATGCTTTAGAGACTGTTCGACAGTTTTTCTTCGATTGCGTCTACACGAATCGATACTTTGATGATTATTGTCTCAAGATCATCTTCGAGATCGAATAAATGTTTTGCGCGATCAAGTATCTCATCGTTTGGCCAATATCGATAACCAACAAAACAACAGATTGGGCGCCGGCTGTATTCTTGCGCAGAAGGCGCCTGATCAGCGGTGAATATGCCGCCGGGTGCCTGATGATGCGCTTTGTCGGCGGCAAGCCTATCTATCGTGCAATGACTGCAGAAGAAGAGCAGGACTTCAGAGAAGAGACATCCATCTGAACTCCGGTCTCATGATCGAGTTCTGCAGGCGATGATGAGATGATTGCGATGGAAAATCGCGATGCTTCTGCCTCGGAGCCTAAGCCCAGGCCGACTTGGCTGCCGGCCCGGGTGAAAGTCAAAACAGAGTGCGGATGCTTTCGCATTCGTCGCGTGCCTCATCGAATTCATCGACATGAGCGGCGGCGAGTGCCTGAAAATCTGGGTCCGTGATCTCCGTGATTGCCTGCGGCATGCCGTGGTCCATGATCAGGGTCTTGAATATTCCGATAAGCTGGGTGCTTTTGTCTTCCGACATTAGATCTACCTTTAGTGATACAACGAAGCCTGCCCCCGAAAGCCTCGACAACGATGTGGGTGTGCGCCTCCTGCGACAAAATGGCCAATCACGAGTTTCTGATCGTTGCATCACGGCGGGGTGATCCGAGACGGGCAGGGCAAGCGGCGATCCCGTCTGTTTAGACAAGCGCTAAAAGCTTCAACATGCTCCTTTAAAACCGGAAAAAAGGCTCCCATATCTTGGCAGAAGCCAACGGCTGCGAGAGCGCATCCTGCGGCAGGGCTTGCCTCATGGAGGGAGCTCAATCTCAATCATCGGCCTGTGCCTTTATGAAGGGCAGGGCGATTTCTGGAGGTATGAAATGAATATCGAGAAATATTCCGAACGGGTGCGCGGTTTTCTGCAGTCTGCCCAGACGCAGGCGCTGTCCGACGGGCACCAGCAGTTCGCGCCCGAACATGTCTTGAAAGTGCTGCTCGACGACGACCAGGGCATGGCTTCGTCGCTGATCGAACGCGCCGGCGGCAACGCCAAGGAAGCGCGGATAGCCAATGATGCAGCGCTTGCCAAGCTGCCGAAGGTTTCCGGCGGCAATGGCGAAATCTATCTTTCGCAGCCGCTGGCCCGCGTATTTTCCACCGCCGAAGACGCCGCCAAGAAGGCGGGTGACAGTTTTGTCACCGTCGAACGGCTGTTGCTTGCGCTTCTGATCGAAAGCTCTGCTTCGACCTCGGCCAGCCTGAAGAAGGCGGGGCTGACGGCGCAGGGGCTGAACCAGGTGATCAATGATCTGCGCAAGGGCCGCACCGCCGACAGCGCCAATGCCGAACAGGGTTTTGACGCGCTGAAGAAATATGCCCGCGACCTGACGGCCGATGCGCGTGACGGCAAGCTCGACCCGGTGATCGGTCGCGACGATGAAATCCGTCGCACGATCCAGGTTCTATCACGCCGCACCAAGAACAACCCCGTGCTGATCGGTGAACCGGGCGTCGGCAAGACGGCGATCGCGGAAGGTCTGGCGCTTCGTATCGTCAATGGCGACGTGCCGGAAAGCCTGAAGGACAAGCAGTTGATGGCGCTCGACATGGGCGCGCTGATTGCCGGTGCGAAATATCGCGGCGAGTTCGAAGAGCGGCTGAAGAGCGTGCTCAACGAAGTGCAGGCCGAAAACGGCAATATCATCCTGTTCATCGACGAGATGCATACGCTGGTCGGCGCGGGCAAGTCGGATGGCGCCATGGATGCGTCGAACCTGTTGAAGCCGGCGCTTGCGCGCGGCGAGCTTCACTGCGTCGGCGCGACGACGCTCGACGAATATCGCAAGCATGTGGAAAAGGATCCCGCACTTGCCCGTCGTTTCCAGCCCGTCATGGTGGAAGAGCCGACGGTCGAGGACACGATCTCGATCCTGCGCGGTCTGAAGGAAAAATACGAGCAGCACCACAAAGTGCGGATCTCGGATTCGGCGCTTGTCGCCGCCGCTACGCTCTCCAACCGCTACATTACCGATCGGTTCCTGCCGGACAAGGCGATCGACCTGATGGACGAGGCCGCTTCGCGCCTTCGCATGCAGGTGGATTCGAAGCCCGAGGAGCTGGACGAACTCGACCGCCGCATCATGCAGCTGAAGATCGAGCGCGAAGCCTTGAAGAAGGAAACCGATACGGCATCGGCCGACCGGTTGCAGCGTCTGGAAACCGAAGTCACGTCTCTGGAAGAAGAGGCGGATGCGCTGACGGCTCGCTGGCAGGCTGAAAAGCAGAAGCTCGGCCTTGCCGCCGATCTGAAGCGGCAGCTTGACGAGGCCCGCAACGAATTGGCGACCGCCCAGCGAAAGGGCGAGTTCCAGCGCGCCGGCGAGCTGACCTATGGCGTCATTCCGGATCTCGAAAAGCGGCTGGTCGAGGCTGAAGCACAGGATACGACCACCAATGCAATGGTGCAGGAAGTCGTCAATCCGGATGCGATTGCGCATGTGGTTTCCCGCTGGACCGGCATCCCGGTCGACAAGATGCTGGAAGGCGAGCGTGACAAGCTTTTGCGGATGGAAGACGAGCTGGCGAAATCGGTTGTCGGTCAGGGCGATGCGGTTCAGGCCGTATCGCGTGCCGTTCGCCGTTCGCGGGCAGGTCTGCAGGATCCGAACCGACCGATCGGCTCGTTCATCTTCTTAGGCCCGACCGGTGTCGGCAAGACGGAACTGACCAAGTCGCTCGCACGCTTCATGTTCGACGACGAGACCGCGATGGTGCGCCTCGACATGTCGGAATACATGGAGAAGCATTCGGTCGCGCGGCTGATCGGTGCGCCTCCGGGTTATGTCGGTTACGAAGAGGGTGGTGCACTGACCGAAGCGGTGCGGCGCAAACCTTACCAGATCGTGCTGTTCGACGAGATCGAGAAGGCGCATCCGGATGTGTTTAACGTTCTTCTGCAGGTGCTTGATGACGGGCGTCTGACGGACGGGCAGGGACGTACGGTCGACTTCAAGAACACGATGATCATCATGACCTCGAACCTCGGGGCCGAATATCTGACCGCTCTTCGTGAAGACGAGGATTCGGAAAGCGTGCGCGAGCAGGTGATGAGCGTCGTGCGTGCGTCGTTCCGGCCGGAATTCCTGAACCGCGTCGACGAGATCATTCTCTTCCACCGCCTGAAGCGGAACGAGATGGGTGCGATCGTCGATATCCAGTTGCAGCGCCTCCTAAAGCTTCTGGCCGATCGCAAGATCGAGCTGGAACTCGATGGCGACGCCCGCGAATGGCTGGCTGACAAGGGCTACGATCCGGTCTATGGCGCGCGTCCGTTGAAGCGGGTGATCCAGAAATTCGTGCAGGATCCGCTCGCCGAACAGATCCTCGGCGGTCATATCCCGGACGGCTCAACCGTCAAGGTAACCTCCGGTTCCGACCGGCTGCTGTTCCGCATCAAGGGCAGCATGAGCGAAGCGGCGTAAGGCGCTTCGCTCATGGACATGAAAATGGCGGCCTCGGCCGCCATTTTTCGTCAGAGCTATCAACTCCAAGCGATCTATTTGCTCGCGACTTCGCTCGGTGTCTGCGTATTCAGCAGGGTATCGATGCGTTTGCGCTCATCCTCGAAACGGGCCAGCGCCTTGCCTTCCAGCGATTTACCGCCGGGAAGGCGTACTTTCATCGCATCCACCTTGGTACCGTTGACGATCAGCTCGTAATGGAGATGGGCGCCGGTGGACTGACCGGTGGAGCCGACATAACCGATGACCTGGCCCTGGGTGACCTTGGCGCCTTCGCGCACACCGCGGGCAATCGCGCTCTGGTGGTTATAGGAGGAGACATAACCGTTTGCGTGGCGGATCAGCGTCTGGTTGCCGTAACCGCCACTATCCCAGCCTGCCTTTTCGACGACACCGTTGCCGGTGGCGATGATCGGGGTTCCGCGGGGGGCTGCCCAGTCAGTGCCGGTATGCATGAGCGCGCGACCGAGGATCGGGTGGCTGCGCATGCCGAAACCGGATGTCATGCGAGCGTTCGGAACGGGGCTGCGCAACAGGAACTGCCGGATGCTGCGACCGTCCTGGTCGAAATAGTCGACCGAATTGTCGTCGTCCGCATTCTGGAACCGGTAGAAGCGCGTGTCGGTATCGCCGAAATGGGCGTTGACATAGAGGAGCTCGGAGTCCTTGGAGGCCTGTCCCTTTTTGTCTGCAACCGAGAAAAACGCCTCGATCTTGTCGGTTGAGCGCAGCTGCGCTTGAAGGTCGATATTGCTGGCAAGCAATTTGACAAGCAGAGCAGTCATGTCGGTGCTCATGCCATAGGAAAGAGCCGCGCGATAAATGCCGTCATAGACGCTTGGCAGATCGCGGCCCGCCATGATCTGGGGCGGCTGGTCACTGAAGGCGGATGCAACCGCATCAAGCATTGCCGGCTCTTCGGCATCGACAAAGCGGCTATGGTCATCGAGGCCGATGGTGACGCGGTGCTGGCCGCGCTGATAGAGGCTGGCCCTGACCACCATGACCATCTGGCCTTCCTGGATCACGCCAATGCGGATCACATCGCCAGGGGAAACCTTGTCACTGCCCAAGCGCGCCTGAAGATATCCGGAGAGTTCCTTCGCCTTGCCTTCCGGATAGCCGACCTGGGTCATCGCTTCTGCGATCGACATGGGCCGGCGCACGGGAATGATATCGTCTGCATATTCTCGCGTATGCGGTGTTATCGGCTCGGGCGCGGTCACCGACATATTTTCTTCAACAACACGGGCGCTGAGGCCTGATGTCAGATCGACATCTTCGGATGTGGAGAAGCGTTGCGGATCGACATAATAGAGTGCGGAAAGCTGTGCGTCGCCGGCGGTCAGAACCGAGCCGTTCGAGCGCACGTTTTCCTCTACTTCCTCAAGCGTCATCGGCGCGGCGTAAGCGTAGGTGCTGCCCGATGTCGGGAAAGCCAGCGTCTGAAGACTGACTTCGGATTCGACGTTTGACCCGTAGATCAGGCCGGTTCTATTGCCCGGCTGAGGCGGTGCTTCGCTCGAGGCGAAGATCGCAAGAGGATCGAATTTCGGATATGCTTCCGGAGCGACATGGTCTGCGGCAAGATTCATCTTCACATGGGCGAAGGGGCGGCGGCGCACGAGCTCGCGATTGCCCTCGTGGACCACCGTCGACACTTCCATGATCTTGCGATCCGTCGGCATCGCGACGATCTTGCCGCCGAGCAGGCGTTTGCCGCGCTGGACTGAATCGTTGTCGTGGTCGCTGGGAACCGAGGCAGATGCTTCTGCCGGGATGGCCAGCTGCTGGCGTCCATCAAGTGCTGCAAAAAGTGCGACACCCATCAATACAGAAGAGGTTATGCCTGTCAGGAACGTGCCGGAGAGCCAGCGGAGCGAAATCTCCCGCTTGTCCGGCGCGCGGCGACCATCAGCAAGGATGGGCGGTTCGTTGCCAAGCGATCGGATCGTGTTGCGGGCCGTGTTCATGCCGACTTAGCCAGTCCCTATATACGCGTTATTGCCATAGGCAGCTTGATGCTGCCTGCAGGACCTTGGGCCAAACATGTGCCCTTTTCCTCGAAATGAGTCAAATCCGCCGCGAACTGCTGTCATATGGCGAGAAGTCCCAGGACGATTGCGAATGCCCTGTAACCCTCTTTCCATGGGATTGTGAATTTGTCGGGGCGGTTTTGAGGCGGGGCGTCACCATCCCGCTAATTTGGCGGCCTATATAAGAGGACTGGTTGGTGAAAATCAGCCGAATTCAGAGAAATCGAAATTTCGTAATGAATTCATTTGTTTGTCATTTTTCTGTAAAATTTCGAATTGAGCCAGTTGACGTTTTCCTGGGTGTGGGACTATAACCCGCTCACTGACGAGGGCGGCGGCGCTGCTAGCGACGAAGCTTCTCGTTCTAAAGAAAACCACTAAAGATTGGCATTTGCTGATTGGGACCGGGCTCCGGTTAGGTCTCGAAGAACTGATGTGTTTTGGTGTTTTTTAGTGACGGTTTAGGCTTTCGGGTTATGGATCGTCGGTTATTTGACAATTGAATATGAGAAGAAAGAGAAACGTGGTCGGCGGGTTTTCGCGGACGGTTCTTGAGCTTTAGGGTTTGAGAACGGTCTGTTTAGAAGACAAAATGACGGTCACGTTTTGAAATGAGAACGATGGAAATGATCGCAGTGATGCGATTGGTGTACATATAAAAATGTTCTCGTCGATTCAGAACAAAGTGATTAGTCATGATTGAATTCTCAACTTGAGAGTT
>NZ_JAFLMY010000092.1:0-289 GCF_017313375.1 Agrobacterium sp. Ap1 | reverse complement strand
TCGACACTCCTCGGCCCAAGCCGAACATCCAATTGGGCCGCCTAAGCGGCCCTTTGTCGTTTAAAGGTCTTTGCAGGACAAAACCAATGAAGGATCGCTCACAGGCGCAAGCCGGTGCGTCCCTTACAGGAGACAAAACCCAATGGGTTTTGCTCCGGCAGAAAGCATCACAGCAAAGCTGTGACGCTACCGCGACATTCGGCAAAGCCGAATGCGCTTGGCGCGGGGTGGAGCAGCCCGGTAGCTCGTCAGGCTCATAACCTGAAGGCCGCAGGTTCAAATCCTGCCC
>NZ_JAFLMY010000091.1:0-299 GCF_017313375.1 Agrobacterium sp. Ap1 | reverse complement strand
CAACGCCGGCTCGTTGCCGACGAACGCGAGCTGGCGCAAGCCGTCGAGGTCGCGGTCGCTGGCCTCGTCGCGGAAGCCGACGTCCGCCTCGCGCCGCTTGCGGTTGGCAAGTCCGTCGAGGTCAGTCAGGGCGCCGGTCTTCCCGCTCCCATCGATCTCGATGAAGGAAGGCGCAGACTTGCAGCTTTTGCAGAGCCGACGCGTCTTGAGGCCTGGGCCGGTCCTGTCGCGGGACCGGCCGAGATCGAAAAGACATTTGGCACGAAACGGTCGACCCTGCACGACTGGCAGAGGCGTGG
>NZ_JAFLMY010000013.1:0-145544 GCF_017313375.1 Agrobacterium sp. Ap1 | reverse complement strand
TATCATCGGCAGTGCGGTGAAGCTCCCTCCTCCGGGCGGATGAGATGGGGCACGAAGCCGATTAGCCCATCTATGCTCCTCGGAAGAAACCTTCGGCTTGAGCAAGGGCCCCGCCGCAAAAATTGCCGTCGCCGCAGCAAGCAGCCACGGCACAAGCGCGCGGAAGGACGGATTGTCGAGCGACAGCAGGATCAGCGCGCCGGCGAGCCCTCCCACAAGCGACACGACGCCCAGCACGGCAATGCTCCGCCATCGATGCAGAATTTCCGCCCGATAGGCGATCGTCGATGTCACATACCCTGGAAACTGCACGATCGATGACGTGGCATTGGCCGAGATTGGCGGAATGCCGGCGAGCGTCATCACCCCGAAAGTAAGAAACGTGCCGCCGCCCGCAATCGCGTTGACAGCACCCGACAGAAACCCCGCCGCGGCCAGCAGCAGAATCATCATTATTGTCATTTCGCAATTTCCTCTTCCCGGAAATCCAGATATCCCGTTCCGAGCAAGGCAGCAACGATGCTCGCGACAAAAATTGCGACTGCGGGATGACAAACGCCCCGTATTGGTGTATTGGCCGGCGCGGAAATGGGAAAACTCCCGTCGACCAGCAACAAAGAATGGCGAATTCGCTAGCCCACAAGGCACGTCGCGAGGCCCTCGGATGAGGTGACCAAGGACGGGAGGCGCTCTGGCTGTTTCAGAAGAACTGAAAAGGTTTGACCGATGAACATCATCCAGCAGCTGGAAGCCGAACAGGCAGCCAAGATCGAAGCTCAGCGCAAGCTTCCTGAATTCTCCCCGGGCGACACGGTCCGCGTCAACGTACGCGTGACGGAAGGTACCCGCACCCGCGTACAGGCTTACGAAGGCGTCTGCATCGCTCGTTCAGGCGGCGGCATCAACGAGAGCTTCACCGTTCGCAAGATCTCCTACGGCGAAGGTGTTGAGCGCGTATTCCCGGTTTACTCGCCGCTCGTCGAAGGCGTCGAAATCGTTCGCCGCGGTAAGGTCCGTCGCGCCAAGCTGTACTACCTGCGCGATCGTCGCGGCAAGTCGGCTCGTATCGTCGAGAACACCGGCACCCGCGCCCGTAAGCTGAACGACGCCGAGCGCGCCGCAGTTGCCGAGGAAAAGGCACGCATTGAAGCTGAAAAGATTGCAGCAGCACAGGCACTGGCCGCCGAAAAGGCAGCACAGGAAGCCGCTGAAGCAAAGGCTGCTGAAGAAGCAGCAAAGGCAGCAGAAGCTTCTGCAGAATAAGATTGCCGGTTACGGCATGAGAAAAAGGCGACCTTCAGGTCGCCTTTTTTGTTTGTGCGACTAGCGTGGACCGTCCGCATGTGCCGACGGCGGCACGTCCTTCGTCTCGCGCCCGAGCATCTGGCCCACGATGATCACCAGCACACCCGCTACAGCAAGGCATGCCGCCAGGAAGAACATTGGCAGGATGTTACTGCCCGTCGCGTCATTGATCCAGGGCACGACATTTTGCGCGATGAAGCCGCCGAGATTGCCGACCGAGTTGATCGCAGCCAGCCCAGCCGCAGCCCCGGCTCCCTTCAGAAAGCGTGACGGCAGGCTCCAGAACACCGGCTGGCCGGCAAAGATGCCCGCTGCGGCAATGCAGAGGAAAGCGAACTGCAGATAGGGCGAGGTCACCAGGACGGAAGCCGCCAGGGCCGCGGCACCGACAAACGCTGGCCCCACAATATAAGGCGTCTTTTTCTCGGTCTTATCGGCAGCCGAAGGAACCACCCAAAGCGCGACGGCGACGATCAGCCAGGGAATGATGTTGATGAAGCCGTTGGTCGTGTTCGATACGCCAAAACCCTTGACGATCGTCGGCAGCCAGTAGCTCAGGCCATAGGCCGCCAGCGGGAAGCCGATGAAGCAGAGGGCCATCAACAGCACGCGCGGATTGATCAGCGCCTTGAAGCCGTGGCCCGCATCCTCGTCCATTCCAGCATTTTCCTGCGCCAGCCGATCTTTCAGCCATTGCTTCTCGTCATTCGTCAGAAACTCTGCCTTTTCGGGCGTGTCGGCGAGATAGAAGAAGGTGAAGGCGCCGGCGATGACGGCGGGAATGCCGGTCGCGAGAAACACCCATTCCCATCCCTCAAGCCCCAGTGTGCCATCGAGATCGAGCAGCATGCCGCCGAGCGGCGCGCCGACCGCATTTGCGAGCGCACTGAAGATCATGAACAGGCCGACCATGCGACCGCGATAATCTTTCGGAAACCAGAGCGTCAGCAGATAGAGCACGCCCGGAAAGAACCCCGCCTCACAGGCACCGAGCAGAAAGCGAAGGATATAGAACATCGTCATGTTCTGGGTGAAGGCCAGCGCGATCGTCACCAGCCCCCAGGACACGATGATCCGGGTGAACCAGATTCGCGCCCCGAAACGGGTCAGGAAGAGATTGGCCGGCACCTCGAAGATGAAATAGCCGATGAAGAACAGCGAGGCGCCGAGGCCATAGGCATATTCGCTCATCCCGAGTGAATCGACCATCTGCAGCTTCGCGTAACTCACGTTCTGCCTGTCGATATAGGCAATGAGATAAAGGACGCCGAGAAGCGGCATCAGCCGCCAGGTGATCTTAGAGATCGTATTGCTTTCAGAGACCAAGATTTCCTCCCCGGCCAGCAGCCGTGTCTGATCTGTGGGGAGGAAATTAGGTGCATCACTGGATGCGGCAAGAGACCGCAGGCCTCTTTGAGACGAGGAAGCCGTTGCCCCGTGCAGGATTACCGCAGCACAAACCGGTCGCGGCCCGCTTCCTTGGCTTGATAAAGCGCCTCATCTACGGCCTTTAAGAGACCCAGCCGCTCCGACCCCGCCTCCGGCGCGAGAGCAGCGCCGATGCTGAGACGCGCGGTGACGATGTTGTCGTCAACGACGAAAGGCCGGCGAAACTCTTGGAGCAGGGATTCGGAAAGCTCGGAAAGCGCTGCGACATCCGGCGGATCGGGCACGAAGATCGCAAACTCGTCACCGCCCATGCGCACGACCACATCCTGCGCCCGCACACACTCGCTGATCCGTTTGGCGGCATGGGTCAGAACCTGATCGCCCGCATGGTGCCCAAGCTTGTCGTTGATCTGCTTGAAACCGTCCATATCGAGATAAAGCACGCCGAACCCCTGCTGCGAGGAAAGCGCGTTGGCGAGCATCACGTCGATCAACGAGACAAGTGCCGACCTGTTGTAAAAACCGGTCAGCGGATCGGTCATGGCCGCAAGCTTCAGCTTTTCCTCGGCAAACTCCATCATGAAATTCGCCTTCTGCAGCCGCAGGAGACCGCTTGCCACGTCGGCAAACTGGCGCAGGTTGCGAATCTCGACATCGGTAAGGTCCCGCTGCTCGACATCGAGTAGGCAGAACGAACCGACCGGAAGATCAGGCTCCAGCGATACCGGAGCACCGGCATAAAACCGGAAACCTGGAGCGCCTTGAATTGCGGGAAAACTTCGGAATTCCGGGTGCCGGCTGAGGTCGGGCACCACGACGACTTCGTTGGCATAAACCACGCGGGAGCAGACGGAATCTTCCCGACTGCATTCACCGATCGGAATGCTACCGACCTGGCAGGCAACCCGCTGCCAGTCCTCGTCTATGATATTGACCGCAGCACAAGGGGTGCCGAAAACATCCTTGGCCAGTTGCACGAGCGTGGAAAGTTCAGACGTCGCATTGCCATCGACCGAAATCAGCCCCCGGACGGAAAGCAGACGATCAGCTTCATTGGCAGGAAGCTGGGCTGTAAGTGCCATACGCACCTCCTCGTTGTCCTCATCACCGCCGCCGCATGCAAATAAGGACACAAAAAAAGAGCTTTAACTGCCTGTCGCTTGTGCCATGCGCCCCTAATCGAAGCAATTGCCGTCCCTCTAAAAAACTGGTAATAGACCGGCCATGGGATCGAAATTCGGATGCCTCGCGAACAAATTTATCGTGCTGCAGGACCACAAGCGTCTGCCGGCACGCTTCTTCGCATCCGTATCCGGCGCTCTCAACAGCCGACTTAGCTGACGGTCGCTTAAACGCGACCCGTGCTGCGGCACACGCTTTTGCCGCGACAAATCCCCCTTTTCAAAAAACTGTTCTCGAACGGAATGGCAGCCATGAGCGCACCTCGCACCCTCTACGACAAGATCTGGGACGACCACGTCGTCTTTCAGGACGAAAACGGCACCTGTCTTCTCTACATCGACCGTCACCTGGTTCACGAGGTGACGTCGCCGCAGGCTTTCGAAGGCCTGCGCATGGCCGGCCGCAAGGTCCGCGCGCCCGAAAAGACGCTCGCCGTCGTCGACCATAACGTCCCGACCACGGCAGACCGCCACGAAGGCATCAAGAACGAGGAAAGCCGCATCCAGGTCGAGGCGCTTGCCCAGAACGCTCGTGATTTCGGCGTCGAATATTATTCCGAAAAGGACGTCCGCCAGGGCATCGTCCATATCGTCGGACCGGAACAGGGGTTCACCCTGCCGGGCATGACCATCGTCTGCGGCGACAGCCACACCTCCACCCACGGCGCATTCGGCGCGTTGGCGCATGGTATCGGCACGTCCGAGGTCGAGCATGTTCTCGCCACTCAGACGCTGGTGCAGAAGAAGGCCAAGAACATGCTGGTGCGTGTCGATGGCAAGCTGCCGGAAGGCGTCACCGCCAAGGATATCATCCTCGCCATCATCGGCGAGATCGGTACCGCCGGCGGCACCGGCCACGTTATCGAATTCGCCGGCGAGGCGATCCGATCGTTGTCTATGGAAGGCCGCATGACGGTCTGCAACATGACGATCGAAGGCGGCGCTCGCGCCGGCCTGATCGCGCCGGACGAGACGACTTTCGAATACATCAAGGACAAGCCGCGCGCACCGAAGGGCAAGGCCTGGGACATGGCGCTCGACTACTGGAAGACGCTCTACACCGAAGAAGGCGCTCATTACGACAAGGTCGTCGTCCTCGATGCCGCAAACCTGCCGCCGATCGTCACCTGGGGTTCTTCGCCGGAAGACGTCACGACCATCGAAGGCACAGTGCCGAATCCAGACGAGATCCAGGATGAGAACAAGCGCACGTCGAAATGGCGCGCGCTGGATTACATGGGCCTGAAGCCGGGCACGAAGATGACTGACATCGCCGTCGATCGCGTCTTCATCGGCTCCTGCACCAACGGTCGCATCGAAGACCTGCGCGCCGCCGCAAAGGTAGTCGAAGGCAAAAAGGTGGCCTCGACCGTTTCCGCCATGATCGTGCCGGGCTCCGGCATCGTCAAGGAACAGGCGGAAGCCGAAGGCCTCGACGTGATCTTCAAGGATGCCGGCTTCGAATGGCGCGAGCCGGGCTGCTCGATGTGCCTTGCAATGAACGACGACCGTCTCAGCCCCTACGAGCGCTGCGCCTCCACCTCGAACCGCAATTTCGAAGGTCGCCAGGGCTACAAGGGCCGTACCCACCTCGTCTCGCCTGCAATGGCGGCGGCGGCGGCCGTGGCAGGACACTTCGTCGATATCCGCGACTGGAAGTAAACTGCTTTCGTTGAATGACGTTTGAGATGCCCGGCCAAAGTGCCGGGCATTTTGTTTTGGATTACCCCAGAACCTTCACTAACGTCCCTTTTCGCAGATGCGGCAACAGCCGCTTCATGTCGCGCGGATGAACCGCCACGCACCCGGCCGTCGGCTGATAACCCGGCTTGATCAGATGAAAAAAGATTGCCGAGCCGCCGTAGCGCTTGCGAGAGGTAATGTTCCAATCCATCACCAGACAGACATCATAAAGCCCGTCCGTCCGCTTCATTTCTTCATGGCTCGGCTTGAAAGGTGCCCCCATGCGCTGAGTGACCAGCCGGTTATAGGCCGCATGCTTCGGCTCGTCGCACCACAACATGTCCCCGGATATTCGCCGCATCGAAAGCGGCGTCTGCGGCAGCCTGATCCGCTCGCCGCGGGTGAAGCCGGAAATCAGCTTCATGGCCGCAATCGGCGTCGCCCCATCCCCTTCCCGCTTGAAGGCAGAGGTGCCGGAACGACCGAGCGCCGCCTGCAAAGTGATTCCCTTGAACGAGATAATCGCCCTTTGCCGGTTGCGAGGCGCAGTCCGGACGGTCACGACGGATTGCTTTTGGGACTTTTGCACACGGAAAAGCGGCATTTTCTCACGAGGTTTTGCTTTGAATATCATTTTGTTTGAAATCATAGCATCTTGGGCTTTACATCGGGGAGCCCTAAATACGCTTAGATTCCGACAACACGGACGAAAACGGGCGACACGAAAGGCAAGAGCTGTATGGCAAGAACGATACTCCTGGTAGATGACGACAACGACCTGCGTGAGACGCTGGTCGAGCAATTGTCGTTGTACGACGAGTTTTCGCTGTTGCAGGAGGAGAATGCCACCAAGGCCATGAACACGGCCAAGACGGCGCAGGTCGACCTTCTGATCATGGATGTCGGCCTTCCCGACATGGATGGCCGCGAAGCCGTCAAGCTCCTGCGCAAGAACGGCTTCAAGGCGCCGATCATCATGCTCACGGGCCATGACACCGACAGTGACACGATCCTCGGCCTCGAAGCCGGCGCCAACGATTATATCGTCAAGCCGTTCCGCTTTGCCGTCCTGCTCGCCCGTATCCGCGCACAGCTGCGCCAGTACGAGCAGAGTGAGGATGCGACCTTCACTGTCGGCCCCTACATCTTCAAGCCGAGCCAGAAGCTGCTGACCACTGACGACGGCAAGAAGATCCGCCTGACGGAAAAGGAAGCGGCAATCATCCGGTATCTTTACCGCGCCGGCCAGAAGGTTGTTACCCGCGATGTGCTACTGGAAGAGGTCTGGGGTTACAATTCCGGCGTCACCACACACACGCTAGAAACCCATGTCTACCGTCTTCGCCAGAAGATCGAACGCGACCCGTCCAACGCCGAGATCCTCGTGACCGAAAACGGTGGCTACAAGATCGTCCCGTAAATGGCACTGAACGACGATATAAAGCTTCTTTCAAGCGTTCCGCTGTTCCGCGAGCTGGATGGCGATCAGCTGCGTCTGATCGCCTTTGGCGCGGAACGCCGTTCGCTTGCCGAAACGCAGGAACTCTTTCGCGAAGGCTCTCCCGCAGAAGCAGCCTATATCGTCGCCAGGGGGCAGATCGGGCTTTATGCAGCCGACCGCTTTGGCGATATCCGCCACCAAAAAACGGTCGGTCCCGGCACGCTTCTGTCCGAACTGGCGCTGGTGACGATGGTAGAACGTAAATTCACCGCCGTTGCGGCTTCCGATGCCGAAGTGATGAAAATCAGCCGCCAGCTTTTTCAGCGCCTGCTGGAAGAATACCCGCAGGTCGGTCGGTTGATCGAAGCCCGTATCCGGGAAAATATCGCCGGGCTTGCCAAGGCGGCTGCGGCGATGGAACATCGGTTCCGGTAAAGCGCCTCCTCTTACGCTCTCACAGCGCTTGTGTTTCGATCCTCGGGTCAAGCCCGAGGATGAAGAATGCTGAACGGATGATATGCCCAAAGCAGGCTTCGATAATGGAAATATGCTCGCTCACCGCGAGACACCAGGAAATCTACGCACTACTCCGTCATCCTCGGGCTTGACCCGAGGATCCAGACACAAGCCTGCCAGCCTCAGAACTTGAACACCGCCGTCACCGGCACATGGTCCGACGGCTGGTTCCAGCCGCGAGCCTCTTTCAGAATATCGATCCGTTCGAGGAATGGCCCAAGCTCCGGCGAGGACCAGACGTGGTCCAGGCGACGGCCCTTGTTTGCGGCTTCCCAGTCCTTGGCGCGGTAGCTCCACCACGTATAGATCTTCTCCGGCTCCGGCGTGAACTGGCGCATCAGGTCCAGCCAGCCGCCCTTGGCGATCACGTCCTTCATCCCGTCGGTCTCGACCGGCGTGTGGCTGACAATCTTGAGCAACTGCTTATGCGACCAGACGTCGTGCTCGAGCGGCGCGATGTTGAGATCGCCGACAAGGATCGACGACACGCCGGGCATATCCGCCTTCAGCGTCTTCATTTCCTCGACGAAATCAAGCTTGTGGCCGAATTTCGGATTGATCTCCCGGTTCGGCTCGTCGCCGCCCGCCGGCACATAGAAATTATGCAGCCGAATGCGGCGCGACCCGCGCTCGAAGATCGCCGATATGTGCCGCGCATCGCCCATGCCGCAATAATTCTGCCGATGGTCTTCCAGAAGCGGGATCTTCGAGGCGATGGCAACGCCGTGATAGCCCTTCTGGCCATGTACGATGATGTGCTCGTAGCCGAGATCCTTGAGCGGCTGATACGGGAACTCCGGCTCCTGGCACTTGATTTCCTGCAGGCACAGAATGTCCGGCTGGTTGCGGACGATGAACTGCTGCACGATCGGCATGCGCAGGCGTACCGAGTTGATATTCCAGGTGGCCAGGGAAAATGTCATGGAGAACCTCGATTGTCCGTCGAGGTCTAGAGCAATTCCAGCAAAAGTGGGAACCGGTTTTGCGTCCGGAATTGCGTAAGACCAAAGGAGATAGAGCACTACTGGCGATCCAATGATCGCTGGCAATGCTCTATGTTATTTGGCGATTGATGAGAAGCAAAAAGGGCCGCGAATGTCGCAGCCATTTAGACAGTATCGGGATGTAAATCTCAGCCGCGACCGCGCACTTCGGCATAGTCGATCGCAAACACCTTCTCGTCGAGGCTGACGCCTGTCTTGACGTTATAGATCATCACCGAGGTATCCTTGCCCTGATTGTCGGTGATCGTCCACTGACGCAGGTCATAGGTCTTGCTGTCGAACATCATGGTGATCGTCGAATCGCCAAAGATCGTCTTGTTACCGAGCACGATCGTGGTGAGATCGCTCTCTTCTTTCACGCCGCGCACGGCATCGTTGGAAAGATCGATCCGGTCTGCCAGAAGCAGCGTCAAAGGCGTCTTTGAAAGCGGATAGAGATCCCAGGTCTTCAGTTTGATATTGCCGACAACGACATTTTTTCCATCGGAAATCACGCGCAGCGGCGATGGATCCTCGAAATTGAAACGCAGCCTGCCGGGACGTTCGATATAGAATTTTCCGCCCGTCTGCTCGCCGCGCGGGCCGAACTGCACAAACTCGCCCATCATCGTCTTCACGGACGAAAAGTGGTCGGCGATCTTCTGCGCGGCCGCGCCGCCACCGCTCTGTGCGGAAGCCGCCACAGGCAGAAATGCGGAAGCGGCAAGGCCGAACAGGCCTGCGGAAAACTGTCTACGATCAATCCGGATGGAAAGAGCTGTTTTTTCTTTGGTCATTCTGGTCTCCATCCAAATGCACTGGGCCGCAAACGCGGCGTCATGATGACTTGCCGGCGGCTTGGCAAGCCGTAGCCGACACGATCACGAAAGACTTACCCGCGACTAGCGCTCGATAATATCGGCCTCGGTCGGCACGAGGATCTCGCGCTTGCCGGCGTGGTTTGCCGGACCGATCAGCCCTTCCTTCTCCATCCGCTCGATCAGCGAGGCGGCACGGTTGTAGCCGATGCCGAGACGCCGCTGGACATAGGAGGTCGAAGCCTTGCCATCTCTCAACACGACTGCAACGGCCTGGTCGTATGGGTCATCCGAATCCGACAGATTGGACATGCCCGCCGGGCCGCCACCGCCGCCGTCTTCATCCTCATCGTCGGCCGTGATCGCTTCGAGATATTGGGGCGACCCTTGAGTTTTCAAGTAGGCGACGATTTCTTCAACCTCATTGTCTGAAACAAACGGCCCGTGAACGCGCTGAATGCGCCCGCCGCCGGCCATGTAGAGCATGTCGCCCTGGCCGAGCAGCTGCTCGGCACCCTGCTCGCCGAGAATGGTGCGGCTGTCGATCTTCGACGTCACCTGGAAGGAGATACGGGTCGGGAAGTTCGCCTTGATCGTACCGGTAATGACGTCGACGGACGGACGCTGCGTAGCCATGATAACGTGGATACCGGCGGCACGTGCCATCTGCGCCAAGCGCTGCACGGCGCCTTCGATATCCTTGCCGGCGACCATCATCAGGTCCGCCATTTCGTCGATGATGACGACGATATAGGGCATCGGCTCGAGATCGAACTCTTCTGTCTCGTACATGGCCTCGCCCGTCTGGCGGTCAAAACCGGTCTGCACGGTGCGGGTCAGGATCTCGCCCTTTTCCTTCGCCTGCTCAACACGGGAATTGAAGCCGTCGATATTACGAACACCGATCTTCGACATCTTTTTGTAGCGCTCTTCCATCTCGCGGACGGTCCACTTGAGCGCAACGACAGCCTTCTTCGGATCTGTCACGACCGGAGACAGCAGATGCGGAATTCCGTCATAGACGGAAAGTTCGAGCATCTTCGGGTCGATCATGATCAGGCGGCATTTCTCCGGCGTATAGCGATAG
Organism: Agrobacterium sp. Ap1; assembly: GCF_017313375.1. Taxonomy (NCBI): domain Bacteria; kingdom Pseudomonadati; phylum Pseudomonadota; class Alphaproteobacteria; order Hyphomicrobiales; family Rhizobiaceae; genus Agrobacterium; species Agrobacterium sp. Ap1. The sequence goes on along the minus strand of NZ_JAFLMY010000013.1, from coordinate 135,141 downwards.
AGAAGCGACAGGATCATCGTATTGATGGCAACCGATTTACCGGAGCCGGTGGTACCGGCGACGAGAAGGTGAGGCATCTTGGCAAGATCGGCTACGACCGGCTCACCGCCGATCGTCTTGCCGAGCGCCATGGCGAGCTTTGCCTTGCTGCCTTCAAAATCCTTCGAACCGATCATCTCGCGCAGATAGACCATCTCGCGAGTGCGGTTCGGCAACTCGATACCGATCGCGTTGCGGCCAGGCACGACGGCGACACGGGCGGCGATCGCGCTCATCGAGCGGGCGATATCGTCGGCCAGGCCAATGACGCGGGAAGACTTGATACCTGGCGCCGGCTCCAGTTCGTAAAGCGTTACGACCGGGCCGGGGCGCACATGGATGATCTCGCCCTTGACGCCAAAGTCTTCCAGCACGCCCTCCAGCATGCGGGCATTCTGTTCCAGCGCATCGGCCGAAAGCGATGCATCACGTGCAATGGCCTTCGGCTCGGTGAGCAGATGGACCGAAGGAAGCTGGAAACCGTCCGGACGAATAAACGAGCCCTGCGCATCGCGCGAGACGCGTGCACTGGGCTTCGGCGCGGGAGCTGCGGGCGTGACACGTGCAGAACGGCCACCAGCCTGAGGTGTACGCGATGCCAGGAACGGAGCGTCGTCATCATCCTCGTCATCGGCAAGAATGCCGGACGGACGGCGGGGGATATCGTCCATGTCGAATGGCGGATCATCATCGTGGTCATGGCCGTAGATCGGCGGAGCGGAAACCACCCGGCGCGGATTGCCGGCAACCCGTTCACCAGCGCCGTCGAGCGACGGCTCCGTCCGGCGCGTGTCGCCACCGGCAGCCTTTGCCCGCACGGGCTCGTTCAGCTTGCCGAACTCGTCCTCGTTGAAATCGTAAGGCTGGTCGTAAGCTTGGCGCGCACGCGGCTTCATGCCCACCATACGGCGCAGACGGGCCTGGGTAATGTACCAATAATGCGCGGCAAGGCCGAGCGGCAGGAAGCGTTCAAGGAACCCGCCGTCATCCTCCTCTTCGTCTTCCTCGTCGCGCCGCGCGCGAGAGACGACGGCCGCAACAGGCTTGTCGTCATCTTCCTCTTCCACATCCAGCTCGAGCGGATCACCGACGAGACCGGAGGCGAACAGCATCAGCCAGATGCAGGGAACGGTGAAGATGCCGCCCAGCACCATAGCGACCATGCCGGTCGGATAGGCGCCGACAAACAGTGCCGGAAACCGCAGGATCATGTCGCCGATAACGCCGCCGATACCGTTCGGGATCGGCCATGTCTGCGGCGCGGGAAAACAGCCGAGCGTAGCCGAAGCCAGCAGCGTTCCACCGCCCCAGGCGGCGATACGCGCCGGAATGCGATCGAAACGACGGCCGGAGATCAGCGCCAGCGCAAAGGAAAGCACAGGCAGAAGCGCGATGAGCCCGGCAAGGCCGAGAAACTGCATCATCAGGTCGGCAAAGGCCGCACCGCCGAAACCTAGAAGATTGGTGGGGGGATTATCGGTAGCGTAGGAAAAGCTCGGGTCGGCGACATTCCAAGTGGCAAGCGCCGCAACGGCAAGCGCAAGGCCCAGGAAAATACCGAAGCCGATCAGCGCAAGCGCCTGCCGGAGCACGAAAGAGCTGAGAACCGAGCGGGTTGACCGGTTTGCCAATGCCGCCGAACTGCTTCTGCTCATCGTATCTGCCCGCCGCCTGTGAAACGAAATAAGGTGCGCAAACCGGCAAATGCCGTCGCACAATTCCAAGACAAGGTAACGCGGGGATGGTTAACGCAGCTTTAACCACATGATCCACTGGCCGCTTCCAAACACGAAAATGGCCCGGCACAAGGCCGAGCCATCTGATTTTGGCAAAGGATCGGGCCGGTTGATACCGGCCGGCCTCTTAGCTGTGATAGGCGGATTCGCCGTGTGCAGCGAGGTCGAGACCTTCGCGTTCGGCTTCGACCGGAACGCGCAGGCCGACGATCAGGTCGACAACCTTGTAGAGGATGATCGAGCCGATACCGCACCACAGGATGGTGACGACGACTGCCCAGACCTGGGTCATGAACTGGCCGCCCATCGTCACGCCTTCGGCATAACCGATGCCGCCGAGCGACGAGGATGCGAAGATGCCGGTTGCCAGAGCGCCGAAGAGACCGCCTGCCCCGTGAACGCCGAATACGTCGGCCGTGTCGTCATAACCGAACTTGTTCTTGATGACGGAGACAAAGAAGTAGCAGATCGGCGAAACGAGCAGACCCATGATGATCGCGCCCATCGGACCGGCAATGCCGGCAGCAGGCGTGATGGCGACGAGACCTGCGATCATGCCCGAAACTGCGCCGAGCAGCGAAGCCTTGCCACGGGTGAAGGTTTCGACGACCGACCAGGAAACGACGGCAGCAGCGGTTGCCAGGAACGTGTTGACGGTTGCGAGCATCGCACCGCCCGAAGCTTCGAGGTTCGAACCGGCATTGAAGCCGAACCAGCCGAGCCACAGCATGGCGGAACCGACCAGCGTCAGCGTCATCGAGTGCGGAGCCATCATGTCCTTGCCGAAGCCGGTACGCTTGCCGACCATGATCGCACCGATGAGGCCTGCAAGACCCGCATTGATGTGAACGACGGTGCCGCCAGCGAAGTCAAGCGCGCCCCAGCCGAAGATCAGGCCGTTTGCGTCCCAGACCATGTGTGCGATCGGGAAGTAGACGAAGGTGACCCAGAGCAGGCAGAAGAGCACGGCAGCCGAGAACTTGATGCGTTCGGCGAAGGCGCCGACGATCAGAACCGGCGTCAGGGCCGCAAACGTCATCTGGAACAGCATGAAGATGAATTCCGGAATGACGACGCCATCCGAGAAGGTCGAAGCCGTCGACTCGATCGTGACGCCGGAGAGGAACATCTTGGCCGTACCGCCCCAGAAGGCAGAGGTGCCGCCGCCGAAGGCGAAGGAATAACCGTAGATGACCCAGGCGAGCATGATGGAGGAACCGATCACGGTGCACTGCATCAGCACGGAGAGCATGTTTTTCGAGCGGACGAGACCGCCGTAGAACAGCGCAATGCCCGGCATGATCATGAAGAACACCAGAAGGGTGCAGAGGAACATGAAGGCGGTGTCGCCCTTGTCCGGAACTGGAGCGGCAGCAGCAGCCTCGGCAGCGGGTGCTGCTGCGGTCTGCGCGAAAGCGACAACCGGCGCAAACAGGGCTGCAGCAGCTGCGCCCATGCGTCCGAGGTTGGAAATCTTGGTCAATTGCATGGTTTGAAAACTCCCCTGTAAGCCGTGCTTAGAGCGCTTCGGTATTGGTTTCGCCGGTACGGATGCGCACGGCCTGCTCGATCGAATAGACGAAGATCTTGCCATCCCCGATCTGGCCGGTCTTCGCAGAAGAAGCGATCGCCTCGACAGCCTTCTCGACGAGATCTGCGGAAACCGCGATCTCGATCTTCAGCTTAGGCAGAAAGCTGACGGCGTATTCGGTGCCGCGATAGATTTCGGTGTGTCCCTTCTGGCGTCCGTAACCTTTGACTTCGGTGACGGTCAGGCCTTGGATACCGACAGCCGTGAGTGCTTCGCGCACCTCATCCAGCTTGAACGGCTTGATAATGGCCATCACGATTTTCATCTGGCTTCCCATCCTTTGTTTATTTCGGCCAAAGCCGACTCTCCTCATCACCGGCAGTAAAGCCTGCGACTGAGCATCTACATTCAAAGGGCGTGCCAGTTTCGAACGGCGTTTAAGTTATTGAAAAACAAAGATAGAAATCCGAGGCCTCATAAATGAGGCAAACGAGCGCCATAAAGACGCCGAATTTCTGTGCATTTTCATTTTTATGCACAATAATTATTCATTTGCCTTTTTACGAATCAAACCTTCCTGAGCCACGGACGCCACCAGCACTCCCGAGCGCGTATAAAGACTGCCGCGCGTCATTCCCCTGCCGCCCGAAGCGCTTGGGCTGTCCTGACTATAAAGCAGCCAATCGTCGAACCGGATCGGCCTGTGGAACCACATGGCGTGATCAAGGCTTGCTGCCTGCAGTCGCGGATCGAAAACGGAGGTGCCGTGCGGATAAAGCGAGGCATCGAGCAGCGTCATATCGGAGAGATAGGCAAGGATGGCCGCCTGCAAGCCACGATCGCCGGGCACATCACCGACCGTGCGAACCCAGACATCCTGAAGCGGCTCCAGCTTCTCCGTCGTCAGGTAATGCTTGAGCGACGTAGGGCGAAGCTCAATCGGGCGGGGCCGCTCCCAATAGCGGCGAATGGCTTCCGGCGCCTTGGGCAGGAAAATCCGTTTGAACTCGGCCTCGTCAATCAGCTCCTCCGGTGCCGGCACATCCGGCAGGGCGATCTGATGCTCATAGCCCTCCTCATCCCGCTGGAACGATGAGGACAGGGTGAAGATCGCCCGCCCATGCTGGATCGCCTGCACCTGGCGCGTGGCAAAGCTGCCGCCATCACGAAGCCGCTCCACCTGATAGACGATCGGAACGCTCGGATCGCCAGGACGCACGAAATAGGCATGCAGCGAATGAACGAATCGATCGGCATCGACCGTTCTTTGCGCCGCCACCAGCGCCTGCGCGATCACCTGTCCACCGAACACGCGCTGCCAGCCGATATCCGGGCTCGTGCCGCGATAAAGATTGTGCTCCAGCTGCTCCAGATCGAGCGTCTTGATGAGCTGTTCCATCGGGTTAGGGCGCGAACCTGACATTTTTACGAACTCCGGCAATAGGAAGCGACGACCGGATGATCTATATCCACCCCATCAACAACCACAAGACTGACGGGAGCCTGTGAGATGCTGGACATGATGGTGGTCGGAGCGGGATATGTCGGCTTGGCGGCAGCAGTCGCGGTCAAGCAGGCCGCCCCGCACCTCAACATCGAAGTCGTGGAAGCGGCTCCGGCGCATGTATGGGAGAAGGATGAGCGCGCCTCTGCGATCATCACGGCTGCCAGCAAGATGCTCGACGTACTAGGCGTCTGGGACGATATCCTCGTCCACTCCCAGCCGATCAACCGGATGATCGTCACCGACAGCCGCACCTCCGATCCCGTGCGCCCGGTTTTCCTCACCTTCGACGGCGAGATCGAGGAAGGCAAACCCTTCGCCCACATGGTGCCGAATGTCGAAATGGTGAGAGCACTAAGGGGAGCCGCAGAACGGCTGGGGATCGCCATCCGCCACGGCCTTTCCGCTACTGCTTTCACGACCACGAACACCAGCACGACCGTCACGCTGTCAGACGGCTCCACCATCGAGACCAAGCTGCTCGTCGCCTGCGATGGCGTGCGCTCGAAATTGCGCGACATGGCCGGCATCCGCACAGTCAACTGGCAATACGGACAGTCGGGTATTGTCACGACCGTCGCCCATGAGCGTCCGCATGAAGGCGTGGCCGAAGAACATTTCCTGCCCTCCGGCCCCTTCGCCATCCTTCCCCTACCGAACAACCGCTCGTCTCTGGTCTGGACGGAACGGACGGACGATGCGGAAAGGCTGATCGCCTCCGATGATCTGATCTTCGAGGACGAATTGCAGCGCCGCTTTGGCCATAAGCTCGGCGAACTGACAGTTGTCGGCGGCCGCAAGGCCTTTCCGCTCGGCCTCACCCTGTCACGCGCCTTCGTCGCCCCGCGTTTCGCCCTTGCTGGCGATGCGGCCCACGGCATCCATCCGATCTCCGGCCAGGGCCTCAATCTCGGCTTCAAGGATGTCGCAGCTCTTGCCGAGACCATTGTCGAGGCCGATCGACTGGGTCTGGATATCGGCTCGCTCAACGTACTGGAGCGCTACCAGTCCTGGCGCCGCTTCGACACGTTCCGCATGGGCGTCACCACTGATGTCCTCAACCGGCTATTCTCCAACGACATCACTCCGATCCGCATCGCACGCGATTTCGGCCTCGGCCTCGTCGAGCGCATGCCGAAACTGAAGGATTTCTTCATCACTCAGGCAGCCGGAACGGGCGCGGAAGGAAACCCGAAGCTTCTGGCCGGCGAGCAGATTTGAGTAGCGCAGCGATCACAGGCAAAGCCAACGTACATTGCCGTCATCCTAGGGCTTGTCCCTAGGATCTAATCACGTCGCAAAAAATCGAAGCCCAGCAGATCCTCGGGACATCCTCGGGTTAAACCCGAGGACGACGAAGAGCGATAGGAAACGTCAGTCCTCGATCTTCCGCGCTTCGGACACCAGCATGATCGGAATGCCGTCACGGATCGGATAGGCTAAACGCGCGCCTTCCGAAATCAGCTCGTTGCGCTCGCGATCAAGCGAAAGCGTGCCCTTGGTCAGAGGGCACACGAGCAGATCGAGCAGCTTCGGATCGACATTGCTGAGCTTTTCGTCCACCACTTAGAGCCTTTCCTGGTTAAATTGAAACGTTCTGTTGGCTCAAACGGAGTCGGATAGTCGTCCGGCCGGCGCGAGTCGTAGCCAAAGCATACGGCCAAGCCGGCCGGACGACTAGGCGGCCCGTTTCAGCCAACCCGAAGGGCCGGGCATCTTTCCGCCAGGATCAAAGGCGATCGGCTCGACCGTACCTTCGGGTATGCCCTTCGCCAATCGCCTTTGCCCTGACGAAAACCTGCTCCGGCAGAACGCTTCAATTTAACCAGGAAAGGCTCTGAGGCCTCACTGTAAAATCGTATCGGTATCCGCCAGCCCTCTTGCCAGCATGATTTCCGTGATCGCGATCAGCGTTTCCGCCCGCGTCTTCAGATCCGGCGCTTCCAGCAGCGCCTGCTTTTCCGCCGGGCCGAAAGGCGACATCATCGACAGCGAATTGACCAGCGTGCGATTGCCCGCGCGCCCGACACTGTCCCAATCCACTTCCAGCTTGTTGGCGTCGAGATAGGCCCTGAACACCCGCAGCAGTTCCCGCCGGTCGACAGAGGCCTCGTCATCCTCTTCCGACAGATCGCTCATGAAAGGCGCGAACCGGAACATTCGATAGGGCTGACTATCGTCTGCTTCGTCCAGCAGCCGGAAACGGCACACACCGCTGAGCGAAAGGATATAGCGCCCGTCGCCGGTCTCGGCGAAAGAGGTGATACGCCCCAGGCATCCGACGGAGGAAAGCGCCGGCCGCAACGGATCGGACGCATCCGACGGCTCCAGCAGGGAAGGCTGCACGACGCCGATCAACCGGTCGCCGGCAAGGGCCGCATCGAACATGGCAAGATAACGCGGTTCAAAGATATTCAGCGGAAGCTGGCCACCCGGAAGCAAAAGCGCTCCGGTCAGCGGAAACACCGGCATGACTTCCGGCAGATCTTCACGTTTTACGTACCGCGCGTTTCCCACATGCATCGGTTCGGCACCTCCCGCAGACTGCTCCTGATTACAGGTTTATAACCCGATATCTGGGGCTCCAACCGCCGATCGCAAGACCGGCGGCAGTGGATAACGTATTGTTTAGGAAAAGAGGATGGACGAAAGACGGCGACGGGCTGCAATCGTCGCGGGATCCTTCGGACCCCAAACCTCGAAGAACTGCAAAAGTTCCCGACGCGCGCCGTCATCGTCAAAAGTCCGGTCCTTGCGCATGATCGTCAGAAGATGGTCGGCCGCCTGTTCACGCTCGCCCTGAACGTTGAGGATCTTCGCAAGCTTCATCCGCGCCGCATGGTCATCCGGATTGGCGTCCAGCTCGCGTGTCAGCGCCACCGGGTCACCGAGCTTGCGGGCTTCGATGATCTGGTCGAGCTTCTTGGAAACCGCCTGGATGGCCGGATTGGCCGTCATCTCTTCAGGCAGGGATTGCAGCATCTGGCCGACACGCTCCGTTTCGCCCATGGCGATCAGGCATTGCATCATGCCGGCCGCCGCCTTGGCGTTCTCCGGATCGGCCTGCAGAACGGCGCTGTAAAGCTGTGCAGCACCCTCGATGTCGCTTGCGGCAAGCAGGCCATCCGCTTCACCGAGGATCGCCTCGATTTCGGCTGCCTGATCGGCACCGGCCGGACCTGCAACCTTGTCGATGAACTCGTTGACCTGACTTTCCGGCACAGCTCCCATGAAACCATCGACTGGACGGCCGTCGACGAAAGCAATGACCGCGGGGATAGACTGGATACCGAGCTGGCCGGCGATCGATGGATGGTCGTCGATATTCATCTTGACCAGCTTGACGCGTCCCTGAGCTTCGTTAACGGCCTTTTCGAGCACGGGTGTCAGCTGTTTGCACGGACCGCACCAGGGCGCCCAGAAATCGACCAGAACCGGCTGGCGGCGCGATTCGTCCAGAACATCCTTAGCAAAGCCGGCCGTCGTCGTGTCGCTCACGTAACCACCCGCCGCCGGCTCGGCGGAAGCAGGACTTGCCGCGGGCGAACCGAAGCTTGCCGTCTGGCTACCGTATCCGCCGCCATAGGATCCGGCGCCGTAAGATCCAGCGTAGGGATTATCGTTGCCGCTCATGGATGTTCTCCCGGGAAATCAGGGTGTGAACCCTTTTAATTGTCTGCCCGAAACATCGTATGTCAGTCCGTAACTTTCAAGACAAGCGGCGTGTGACCGGTCGCCTCCAGAAAACGGATGAGATCGTTTCGTCCAATTGATGTCGTCGCATCATTGGAAAGCGGATGGCCGTTGATGATCTCGTGTTTCATCAGGTCTTCATCCAGCACAAAGGTGACATTCCTGTCCGTGTCGCAAAACGCGCCGAACACCGTCACCGAGCCCGGCACGACGCCGAGATATTCGAGCATCATCTCCGGTCTACCGAACGAGACACGGCTCGACGCGCCGATGACCTTGTGAACCGTCTTGAGATCCACCACCGCATGTTCCTCAACCGTCAGGACGAAATACTGGTCCTTCTTGTCCTTCACGAACAGGTTCTTGGTGTGCCCGCCGGGAATCTGATCTCTCAGCTCCTGCGATTCGGCCACGGTGAAAACCGGCTCGTGCTGTTTCGTTGTGTGGGAAATGTCGAGACTGTCGAGAAAAGCGAACAGATCGGCGGCTGTCTTTGGCATATTTTCGGTCACATCCGGGATCGGGATTAGCGAGAGATGCGGACTATAAAGATAAGCCCGTCCACCTCCAAGCCATTCTCCACATAATCACCGAAAGCCAAAACCCCTGCAAAGCAAGGGACTTAGCGGAAAATGAAAAAATCTTTGCCCGGATCGTCATTTCTCTGTTGCATTTGAAAATCGTCTGGGCCATATAGCGCCTCGTCGGCGGCAACGAGCCACTGACCAGCCGGCTCCGAACTACCACACGGACCGACGGATTGATGAGCGGGTGTAGCTCAGTGGTAGAGCACAACCTTGCCAAGGTTGGGGTCGAGGGTTCGAACCCCTTCGCCCGCTCCAGTCCCTCCCAGGAAAAAGCAATCAGGCTGATGAAGCGTCGGATCAACCTGACGCATAACATTTTCTTGTAGATCCAGCCATTCTTGATCTTTTCTCTGCCCCCCAGGAAAATCTTTCCGAGATTGCCGATTGACTTATTCGCCCAAAGCAGAACAAAGTGGGAACGAACAAGGATATCCAAATGGCCCACGCGGAAAAATTCATCGTCCTGCAATTCAAGAAGAACCGCGGCAATATCGTGCCGGGCGAAATGCGTCAGGCGTCGAACGCAGTATCTGCAGAAAAGATTGCCGCTGCCATGGCATCGCGTGTCGTGGGTGTAGCTGCTTATGCAGTGATGGTCGATGAGGAAACCGGCGACATGGCATCACCCCGCCTCATTTCCCAGCATGGTGAAACTGCCGATATCGCCGCATAATTCACCGGAACACTGTGTGCTGCCCGCAAACAGGGAGCGCAACGCGGCTGAAAGCGGCTAACGGTCTTGCGGTGAACCGAGCAGGCGACACGCACCTGCTTCAGTCACACAAGAACCCGACCCACCGCCTCAACTCTTCGAAAACACGTAATCCGTTTCCTGACGCAGCACTTCGCCCGGACGTAAGACCGCGTTCGGGAAATTCGCGTGATTGACGGCATCCGGCCAGACCTGCGTTTCCAGGCACAAGCCGGCATAGTTTCCGTATTTGCGCCCATCGAAGCCCGGCACCGGCACATTGACCATCACGCCGGCATAAAACTGCACGCCCGGTTCCGTGGTCCTCACTTCCATTGAGACACCCGAATAAAGGCTGCGCACCAGCGCCACAGAGCGTTTGGCAACACGCTCGTTCGACAGGCAGTAATTATGATCGAACGGCACCTGGCGGCCATCCTCGAGCGTGCGCCGCACCGGGCCCATCTGGCGCAGGTCGAAGGGCGATCCGGTCAGGTCATTGAGCTTGCCGGTCGGAACCAGCCTTGCATCGACATCCGTTATCCTGTCGGCGGCAATCATGATCTCGTGGCCGAAAATGTCTTCGCGGCCGTCGAGGTTAAAATAGGAGTGCTGACAGACATTGGCAGGCGTCGGCTGGTCCGACACGCTTTCATAGACGACCGAGAGCACGCCATCCGCCTTCAACCGGTAGGTCGCGGTCACCGTGCAATTGCCGGGATAACCCGCGCGCCCATCGGCATCGGTAATCGAAAGCACCACCCTATCGGACTGATGTTCGACAATTGTCCAGTTGCGCTTTCCCATGCCGTCCGAGCCGCCATGCAGATGCGTGACACCGCGCTCGTTCAGTTCGAGCTGGTAATCGCGGCCATCGATCGAGAATTTTCCATCGCCGATCCGGTTGGCGCAACGGCCAGGCGTGGCACCGAAATAGGGTGAATAGGCCGGATAGGAGGCAAAATCGTCGAAACCGAGCACCAAAGGCGCATCATGCCCTTCAAGGCGCAGGTCCTGAATGACCGCACCCCAGGTCATTACATTGGCAGCCAGCCCGCCGCCGCTGATCTGGACACGATACACGGGCTCCCCGTCCTGCGTGGTGCCGAACACCTCGAATGCCTGCCCTGCCATGAGTTTCCTCCGCCGTTTTTATCGGCGGCAAACTGCGCGATTTGGCAAGGTCCCGCAATGGGAAACGGCGACGCGCGGCGTCTTTTCCCGACACCGCCCCAGAAGCCACACCAAGCGCCTATTCGGTACCAATCTTGTCCATGTCGTAATGGGTCGTCTGGTACATCTCGTTGATCCAGTTTCCGAACAGAAGATGCGCGTGACTGCGCCACCGGTTCTGCGGCGTCAGCGTATCGTCGTTATGCGGAAAATAGTCATGCGGCATCTTGATCGGGATACCGGCATTCACGTCGCGAAAATATTCGTCCGCCAGCGAGGTGGAATCATATTCGACGTGGTTGAACATGTAGAGACGGTTACCCTTCTTTTCATGCACGAGGCAAAGGCCCATCTCGTCGGATTCCATCAGGATTTCCAGATCGGACTTCTTCTCGACATCCTCGCGACGCACCTCTGTCCAACGTGACACCGGCACCTGGAAATCATCGGAAAAGCCGTTGAGATAAACCGAGGCCGGCGCGAGATTGCGGTGACGGTAAACGCCGAAAGCCTTTTCAGTGAGTGCATGTTTCGGCACGTCGTGAAAATGGTAGATCGCCGCCATCGCGCCCCAGCAGACATTCATCGTCGAATGCACATTGGTCGTCGTCCAGTCAAAAATCTGGCGCATCTCGTCCCAATAGCTCACATCCTCGTAGTCCATCTGTTCCACCGGCGCACCGGTTATGATGAACCCGTCGAACTTGCGGTCCTTCACCTCTTCCCAGGTGTGATAGAAGGAAAGCAGGTGCTCCTCGGACGTATTCTTCGCCTTGTGCGTACCGAGTCTTATCAGCGAAAACTCCACCTGCAGCGGCGAAGCGCCGACAAGGCGCGCCATCTGCACCTCGGTTTTGATCTTGTTCGGCATGAGGTTGAGAAGCCCGATCTGCAGCGGACGAATGTCCTGGCGCACGGCGACCGTTTCGGTCATGACGCGCACGCCCTCGGAAACGAGGGTGGTAAACGCTGGAAGCGTATCGGGAATCTTGATCGGCATAGTAAGGCCCCACAAACAAAAAGCCGGCAACGAAAAATCGCAACCGGCCCGTGGGAAGTGAAGTCTAACTTCTCGCGGCCCTTTAGCGACTTTTTTAACGTGGCTGCAAGCCGGCCGGCCAAATCACCACGGAAGTTCGGTTTATCAGATAATCCTTGCGAGAGCCTCCGTCAATGGGAGCAAATTTGACCTGACGCCACCATGGCGCGACCGAAATAGGCATATGCACTGTTTCCCTTCCGCTACCCTTTGCGCTATGGGCAATGCCCATGGCCAATTCGACCTTCACAATCCTGCTCGGCGGCAATCTTGTCGTCACCGATCGCGTCAGAAACGCGATCGCGGGAAGCCGTGTGATTGCCGCAGATAGTGGCATGCGCCACGCGGCCGGGCTTGGCGTGATACCGGAACTCTGGGTCGGCGACTTCGACTCTTCCGATGAAGACCTGATCGCCCGTTTTCCCGAGGTGGAGCGAAAAACCTATCCGCCGGCCAAGAACGAAACCGATGGCGAGATTGCCACAGCCGAGGCGATCGAGCGCGGCGCAAGGCGTCTGATCCTGATCGGCGCTCTAGGCGGCGAGCGTTCCGACCACGCGCTGCAGCATTTTCTGCTTGCCATGAGCCTTGCAGAACGCGGTTTCGAAGTGCTTCTCGCTTCCGGTGATGAGGAAGCGATACCCTTTTTGTCGGGCACGAAAACGATCGACCTTCCCAAAGGCGCGCTCTTTTCCGTCCTTGGCTTTTCCGCCCTGTCGGGCCTCGATATTCTTGGCGCACGATATCTCTTGAAGGATTTCTCGCTGCCTTTCGGCTCCTCCCGCACCGTCTCTAATGTTGCGGAAGGGCCGGTCGAATTCCATCTAAAGAGCGGCAAGGCGATGATCCTTGCCCGTCCCCACGATTTTTCCGGAGCATAAACGGTCCTCATGGCACCTCCCATTCTCAAGCTTGACGATATCTTCCTGAGCTTCGGCGGCGCGCCCTTGCTAAACGGAGCCAGCCTGCAGGTGGAACCGGGTGACCGCATCTGCCTTGTCGGCCGCAACGGCTCTGGCAAGTCGACGCTGATGAAGATCGCAGCAGGCATGGTCGAGGCGCAGTCGGGCGAAGTCTTCCGTCATCCGTCCGCAACGATCCGTTATCTCGAACAGACGCCCGATTTTGCTGGCTACACGACCGTGCAGGCCTATGCCGAGGCGGGCCTTGGCCCGGGTGACGATCCCTATCGCGTCACCTATCTGCTCGAACATCTGGGCCTGACCGGCGAGGAAGATCCGAACCGTCTTTCCGGCGGCGAATCCCGCCGCGCAGCACTTGCCCGCGTCATGGCGCCGGAGCCCGATATCCTTCTGCTCGACGAGCCGACCAACCATCTCGACCTGCCGACCATCGAATGGCTGGAAGACGAGTTGCGCAAGACGCGCAGCGCGCTGGTGGTCATCAGCCACGACCGCCGCTTCCTCGAAAAGGTCTCCAACGCCACGGTCTGGATCGACCGCGGCACCGCCCGCAGGCTATCGCGCGGTTTCGGCCATTTCGAAGCCTGGCGCGATCAGGTTCTCGAAGAGGAAGAGATCGAGCAGCACAAGCTCGGCAAGGCAATCGAGCGCGAAGAACACTGGATGCGTTATGGCGTCACCGCAAGGCGCAAGCGCAACATGCGCCGCGTCGGCGAGTTACAGGCCATGCGCGCCGCCTATCGCGGCCATAACGGACCGCAAGGCAACGTTCAGGCCTCGGTTGCCGAGGGCCGCGAGTCCGGCAAGCTGGTCGTGGAAGCCGAGAACATCACCAAGGCCTACGAGGAACGCACGATCGTGGCGCCCTTCTCGATCCGCGTCCATCGCGGCGACCGCATCGGTCTGGTCGGCCCGAACGGTGCCGGCAAGACGACGCTTCTGAAGATACTGACCGGCCAGTTGAAACCCGATAGCGGCTGGATCAAGCTCGGCACCAACCTGGAAATCGCCACGCTGGACCAGAAGCGCGAGGACCTCGATCCCGAGGACACCCTGTCTCATTATCTGACTGACGGTCGCGGCGAGACCCTGCTGGTCAATGGCGAACAACGCCACGTGGCCGGATACATGAAGGATTTTCTGTTCCAGCCTGAACAGATCCGCACCCCGATCAAGAACCTGTCGGGCGGCGAACGCGCCCGCCTGATGCTGGCCCGCATGCTGGCAAAACCGTCGAACCTGCTGATCCTCGACGAACCGACCAACGATCTCGACATCGAGACGCTGGACCTGCTGCAGGAAATCGTCGCCGGTTATAACGGCACCGTCATCCTCGTCAGCCACGACCGCGATTTTCTCGATCGCACAGTGACCTCGACCATCGCGCCCGCAGCCCCGGATGCGCCCGATGGCCGCTGGATCGAATACGCCGGCGGTTACTCGGACATGCTCGCACAGCGCAAGGGCGCCCAGGAAGAGCGAAAAAAGGCGGAAAAAGCCGCCGAAAAGCCGAAGACCGACAATGCGCCGTCATCCTCCGACGCACCCAAATCCAAGGGAAAACTCTCCTACAAGCAGAAATTCGCGTTGGAGAATATTCCCAAGGAAATGGAAAAGGCCGAAGCCGAGATCGCATTGCGAGAGAAGAAGATGGCCGATCCCAACCTTTTCACCAAGGACCCGGCCAGCTTCAACAAGCTGGCGGCCGAGATGGAAAAGCTGCGCGAAAAGCTGACGCAGATGGAAGAGGAATGGCTGGAGCTTGAGATGCTGCGCGAGGAAATCGAGGGCTAAGCAAGATCTCACGCAGCGCCAAAAAATTAAATATTTGTTAGCCTTAACAGATACTTAATTACAGAAAACAGTGTCTCGCCGCGGAACAATCCCGGTGTTCATCGCGTTGGGTGCGTGTTCGATTGCTAAAACATGCAATCGGCAAGACCGAGATGAACTCTGGAGATGTCCAATGCTGACAAGTGTATCGCGTCGTCGGCTGGCAAGTGAGGCGATGAACCAGCGTGTATTGATTATCGAGGATGAGTTTCTGATAGCGCTCGACGTGGCGGACACGATCGAGAGCAAGGGGCTGAAGGTCGTGGGGTTGGCGAACGCCCGCAAGCACGCCCTTTCGCTTGCCGCCCATGCGGATATCGCGCTCGTCGATGTCAATCTTGCCGATGGCAGGACGGGCCCGGAGATCGGCCGCGAACTTGCCGAACAATATGGCCTCACGGTCGTATTCATGACCGGCAATCCAGAAGATATCGCGGATGGCGTAGAAGGAACGCTCGGCGTTCTGACCAAACCCGTCATGCCTGAAGTGGTAGAACAGACGATCGGTTATGCGATCGCCAACCGCCTCGGCGGCATGGCCATCGTTCCCCGCGAACTCAAGGTTTTTCGCGGAAACGCAAACTGAGTCAAAATTCCGGCATGGACTTGTCGAATCCGTGCCGCATCTTTCGTCCTTGGAGGAAAGGCGCCAAGTGATGGCGTCCTTAATCAAGGAGGAATCTCGACATGCGGATGATTTTCGTGAACCTGCCGGTGGCGGATCTTCAGGCTTCGACGGCATTTTACACGGCGCTGGGCTTCAACAAGAACCCGGATTTTTCCGATGACACCGCAAGCTGCATGGTCGTCAGCGAGCAGATCTACGTGATGCTTCTCACCCACGACAAGTTCCGCATGTTCATCAATGGCGATATCTCCGACGCCAGGAAGACGAAAGAGGTGCTGAACTGCCTTTCCGCATCGAGCCGCGACGAGGTTGACGGCTTCAAGGCAAAGGCGCTTGCCGCAGGAGGTGGCGAATGGAAGCCGAACATGGAAATGGGCCCTATGTACGGCTGCAGCTTCCAGGACCTCGACGGCCATGTCTGGGAAGTCATGTATATGGACATGTCCGGCCGGTGATCCACTGGCAACTGTGCCTCACCGATAAAAGATACCTCTCAACCCTCCCCACAAGGGGGAGGGCTAACCTGGACGTGTCGCTTATGCCCGATTGGAAACAAGCGGGAGCGGCGGTTTTTTGTCCCCCTTTTTGGCGGAGATGGCCGGCAGGCCAGAGGGGAATTTCCATGGAGAGAACGATTGTGTTGCCCCTCTTGCCAGCATGAAGCGAGACCGGTAAATCTTTGCACGCTCTAACGGGGTGCCCTGCGTCTGCTGGGCTGAGAGGCGAAACGCCAACCCGCGGAACCTGATCCGGCTAACACCGGCGGAGGGATTAGACGGCTCGCAACCAGCGCCTATTCCCCACATCGACATTTTGAGGAGGCGCTGATGCGCGGGATTTCGACTTTTCTTCTGGCCGCCACGGCCATGCTTTTTACCCCTTTTGCTGCTGAAGCTCAGGACAAGACGCTCACCGTCTATACCTATGAGAGCTTCACCTCCGACTGGGGTCCCGGCCCGAAGATCAAGGCCGAGTTTGAAAAGACCTGCGCCTGCACCGTCAATTTCGTCGGCGTTGCCGATGGCGTGGCGCTTCTCACCCGTCTAAAGCTGGAAGGTACGGGATCGGAAGCCGATATCGCGCTCGGCCTCGATACCAGCCTGATCTCCGAAGCCAAAGCCACCGGCCTTTTCGAGGCGAACGGCGTCGATGCAGGCGCCGTCAAGGTTCCCGGCAATTATGCAGACGACACGTTCATTCCCTATGACTACGGCCACTTCGCCGTCATCTACGACACGCAAACGATCAAGAACCCGCCGAAGAGCCTCAAGGATCTGATCGAGGGGGACGCTTCGCAGAAGATCGCCATTCAGGACCCGCGCACCTCGACGCCGGGTCTCGGCCTTCTGCTCTGGGTAAAGTCCGTCTATGGCGACAAGGCGCCGGAAGCCTGGGCGAAACTCAGGGACCGGGTTCTGACCGTTACCCCCGGCTGGTCGGAAGCCTATGGCCTGTTCACCAAGGGCGAAGTGCCGATGGTGCTCTCCTATACGACCTCGCCGGCCTATCACATGGTCGAGGAAAAAACCGACCGCTATCAGGCCGCAAGTTTTTCGGATGGCCATTACATCCAGATCGAGGTCGCCGGCATCTTGAAACACGCCAAAGACAAGGATCTGGCAAAGAGCTTCCTCGCCTTCCTGATATCGCCGGCCGCACAGGATATCATTCCGACCACCAACTGGATGATGCCGGCCGCCGCCACCGCCGCCCCGCTGCCTGAGGCTTTCGACAAGCTTGTAAAGCCGGAAAAGACGCTGCTGATCGGCTCCGACGAAGTGGCGAAGAGCCGTCAGGCTTGGATCGACGAATGGCTGACCGCCATGAGCAAGAAGTGACATGTCGAAACGGACGGAATATCGCATTTGCTGACGACTGCTGAAAGACGACGCGGCATCGGTGCTGGCCTTGCCGTGCTTGCCGCCATCATCGTCTTTGTCGGCACTGCGATCGCGACGCTGCTGGCCTGGGATGGCGATCAATCGGCATCCCGGCTTTTCACCTCCTATACCTGGAGCATTCTGCGCTTCACGCTTTGGCAGGCGGCCCTGTCGACCTTGCTGTCGGTTGCCTTCTCCATTCCGGTCGCGCTGGCCCTGGCTCGCCGCCCCCGGTTTGCAGGCAGAGCCTGGATCCTCCGCCTCATGGCCTTGCCCATGGGCCTGCCGGCACTCGTCGGCGCGCTCGGCCTCCTCGGCGTCTGGGGCAGGCAAGGGGTTTTGAACGGCTGGCTTACTGCCGCCGGACTGGAACACCCGGTCAGCGTCTACGGCCTTTCCGGCATCCTGCTCGCTCATACATTCTTCAACATTCCGCTCGCCGTGCGCCTGCTGCTCTCCGTGCTCGAGCGACTGCCGGCGGAATACTGGCTTCTGTCGGCCAGCCTCGGCATGAAGCCGGCCTCGATCTTCCGTTTTGTCGAATGGCCGGCGCTCGCGCGTGTCGTTCCCGGCGTTGCGGGGCTGATTTTCATGCTCTGCGCCACCAGCTTCACGCTGGTCTTAGTACTTGGCGGCGGCCCGGCCGCAACCACGCTGGAAGTGGCGATCTACCAGGCCCTACGCTTTGATTTTGACCCGCCGCGCGCGGTCGCACTCGCCTTTCTGCAGATCGCCCTCACAGCGGCCGTGATCGGCCTCATCGCGTTTCTGCCGGCGGCAACCGATACGGTCAGGACCGCAGGCCGAAAGGTCTTGCGCCTCGACGGGCGCTCATCCGCATCCCGCCTGTGGGATGGCCTCATCATTGCTGTCGCCGTCATCTTCGTCGCCTCGCCGCTCTTCTCGGTTTTCGTCGCTGGCCTTCGTGCGGATCTCTGGAAACTCGTCAACGGACCACGCTTCATTCAGGCAGCCACGACAAGCCTCGTGATCGCCGTAACTGCCGCAGTGATCGCCGTCTCCGCATCGCTCGCCATCATCACGGCGCGGCAGACGATCAGGGACCGGCGTGATCCCAATATTGTTGCACGGCTTCTATCGACCTCGCTCGCCGGCACATCCTCGCTCGTTCTCGTCGTACCGCCGATCATTCTCGGCACCGGCTGGTTTTTGGTGCTTCGGCAATTCGGCAATGTCGCCTCGTTTGCACCCTGTCTCGTCGCCTTCATCAATGCTCTGATGGCATTGCCCTTCGCCGTGCGGGTGCTCGAACCGGCACTGGATGACCACCACCATCAGACCGCCCGGCTGGCCACCTCACTCGGCATCAGCGGCCCTGCCAAGTGGCGGCTAATCGATCTCCCCGTCCTGACACGCCCGATACTCACCGCCCTCTCCTTCGCTATGGCACTTTCCCTCGGCGATCTCGGTGCGGTTGCCCTGTTCGGCTCCAGCGAGCTCGTCACCCTGCCTTGGCTGGTCTACAGCACGCTATCGAGTTACAGAACGAACGATGCCGATGGGCTGGCGCTGATCCTCGGCGTGATCTGCCTTGCCTTGACCATACTCGGCACCGCGGGCAAAAAGGAAAACGCGAATGCATGACGGCATCGTCCTCGACAAGGTCGCGCTGACGCTCGGCAAGACGAGTTTCGCTTTCGATTGCCGCATCGAACCGGGCGCAGTCACCGCGATCGCCGGCCCGTCGGGCGCAGGAAAATCGACGCTGCTTAATCTGATTGCCGGTTTCGAGCGCCCACAATCGGGCCACATCCTTATCGCCGGAACCGACCAGACCTTGAGCCACCCGTCGGAAAGGCCGGTCTCAGTGGTCTTCCAGGATCACAACCTCTTCGCCCATCTCGACATCTTCACCAACGTCGCGCTTGGCCTCGACCCGTCTTTGCGGCTTTCCCCGCAAGACAGGGACCGCGCCGAAAACGCCTTGGTGCGCGTTGGTCTTGCCGGATTCGGCAAGCGCATGCCGGGCTCGCTATCGGGAGGAGAAAAACAGCGAGCAGCATTTGCCCGGGCTTTGCTGCGCAACAAGCCGGTGCTCCTGCTGGACGAACCTTTCGCAGCGTTAGACGCCGATCTGCGTCTGCAAATGTCCGCCCTTCTTCTTGACCTGAATAAGGAAACTGCAAATACCGTGGTCATGATAACCCATGACCGCGAGGAAATTGCCCGCATTGCAGATCGCATCCTGCATGTCGAAAAGGGGCAGATCGCTGCCGACGAGGCAAAGGCGGATTACCTTTCGCGATTTGCCGCACCCGTTTCGGCCCTATCCGGCACTGTGTGAACGAAAGTCATCAAGCGTGCATGGGCACCGCCACAATTTGGACGTGGCCCAATGGCATCGGCGTTCAAGTTTATTTTCTTTTCATACCCAGTAGGCAATACATATTCATTTAGGAATATCTGTGCAGTTGGCGCGAAAGACGGTAAGCGACAACGGGCGGAAGACGAAGCCAGACGCGACGGCAGGATGCCGAAGTGTAATTCCGGAGATGGTAGTGCGGGCGAAGACTGTAAAGACGGATCGTGCCAGGTGGCCGAGATTTTGGCAGCGTAGCCGCGCATTCCGTTCCGCAGCCACACTCTTTGCCGCCACCTCGATGCTTTACGGCTGCCAGTCGATCTTCGACCAAGCCTATACACCCAATGTCTCGCCGTCGGAAAACCCGCAGACTGTCGACCAGGTTCAGAAGAACGACCCACGCGCCGCCATGGGCGCCCGCGAGCACCCGCGCATCGTCGCCAGTTACGGCGGCGAATATCGCGATGCGAAGACCGAGCGTCTGGTCGCGCGTATCACCGGTGCATTGACGGCCGTTTCGGAAAACCCCACCCAGTCCTTCCGCATCACCATTCTGAATTCGCCGGCAATCAACGCGTTTGCGCTGCCGGGCGGTTATCTCTATGTCACCCGCGGTCTGCTGGCGCTCGCCAACGATGCGTCGGAAGTGGCGGCCGTCCTGTCGCACGAAATGGGCCACGTCACCGCCAATCACGGCATCGAGCGTCAGAAGCGGGAAGAGGCGGAAGTCATTGCCAGCCGAGTCGTCGCCGAGGTCCTGTCGAGCGATCTCGCCGGCAAGCAGGCGCTCGCCCGTGGCAAGCTGCGTCTCGCTGCCTTCTCCCGCCAGCAGGAATTGCAGGCAGATGTTATCGGCGTGCGCATGCTCGGCGAAGCCGGATATGATCCTTATGCAGCCGCTCGCTTCCTTGATTCCATGGCAGCCTATGCCCGCTACTCCGCCGTCGATCCGGATAACGACCAGAGCCTCGACTTCCTTTCAAGCCACCCGAATTCGGCCCAGCGCGTCGATCTCGCGCGCCGCCATGCCCGCGCCTTCGGCCAGGAAGGCGTCGGCGACCGTGGCCGCGACTATTATCTCGCCGGCATCGACGGTCTGCTTTACGGCGACAGCCCGCAGGAAGGTTATGTTCGAGGCCAGACGTTCCTACACGGCAGCCTCGGCATCCGCTTCGATGTTCCGCCGGATTTCCGGATCGACAACAAGGTCGAGGCGGTGCTCGCAACCGGCCCCGGCGAAAGCGCCATCCGTTTCGATGGAGTTGCCGCCGGCGACAATAACAACCTGACGAATTACCTGACGAGCGGCTGGGTTGCAGGATTGCAGCCGGAAACCGTGCGTGAGACGACCGTCAACGGCCTTCCGGCCGCAACCGCCCGCGCCTCCGCTGAGCGCTGGGATTTCGACGTGACCGTCGTGCGCCTCAATGAGCAAATTTTCCGCTTTTTGACAGCGGTACCAAAGGGTAACACGACCCTGCAATCTACGGCAGATACGCTACGCAACAGCTTTCGTCGTATGACGCCGGAAGAAATAGCCTCCCTGAAGCCGCTTCGGGTGCGTATCGTCACGGTTGGCCCAAGTGACACTCTTGCATCGCTCTCGGGACGGATGATGGGAACGGATCGAAAGCTCGATCTTTTCAAGCTCATCAACGCGCTACCGGCCGGCGCGACGGTGTCGCCCGGCCAGAAGATGAAGATCATTTCCGAATAGCGGGCTGAAGGAACACGCCTTCGTACTCAGCAGGCGGCGGCAGCCATCTGCGGATTGGCGGAGACGAGCGCCGACTTCAGCTTCTCGATGGCGCGGCTTTCGATCTGACGCACGCGTTCCTTGGAAATTCCAAGTTCGGTACCTAGCGCTTCGAGCGTTGCGCCGTCATCCGTCAGCCGGCGAGCACGAATGATCTTCTTCTCGCGGTCGTTAAGTTTGGTGAGCGCGCCCTGCAGCCATTTCAGCCGCCGTTCGCCGTCGATCATCCCCGAGACCTGCTCGTCGGGAAGTGGCTCGTTGCTCTCCAGCATGTCCAGCCGTTCGCCGCTATCAGCATCACCGGCAATCGTCGGCGCCTGCAGCGAGGCATCGTTGGCGGAAAGACGTGCATCCATTGTCTGCACATCGTTTACGCTGACACCGAGCGCCACCGCGATCTCTTCATGGATGGCACGGGCAGTAAGATTGCTGTCACCGCGGGCGAGCTTTGCACGCAACCGGCGCAGATTGAAGAAAAGCGCCTTCTGCGCAGAGCTGGTCCCGCCGCGCACGATCGACCAGTTGCGCAAGATATAGTCCTGCATCGAAGCGCGGATCCACCAGCTGGCATAGGTTGAAAAACGAACGTCCCGCGCCGGCTCAAACCTTGCCGCCGCCTCAAGCAGCCCTACATAACCTTCTTGAACGAGATCACTCATCGGCAGACCGAAGCCGCGAAACTTCGAAGCCATGGCTATGACGAGACGCATATGCGCGAGTGCAATCTGGTTTCGTGCATTCTGATCTTGGCCGTCTTTCCATCGGATGGCAAGATCACGCTCCTCTTCTCGGGCGAGATAGGGAGCTGACATCGCTATCTTGATCATTGTGCGGTCTGCGGACATGGCTGTCATCGTCTTCTCCGTCAACGGTTCTGATATGACGATGAACAGCGGGAAACCTTGCAAACGCACATCCGCGAAGGATGCCAACGTTAGTTCGGACTGCTGATCTCGCCCCCTCATCAGCGACCCGGAACATCCTGGTCGCAACAGTTTCAGAAGGGAACCGAGGGCAGCGTTACGCAGCAATCAATTCGCCGTTCCGGCGGGTCAACGCGGCGACAGCGCAAAAGTTCCAATAAAAAAACCCGGCTCAAGGCCGGGTTTTTTTATTGCTGTATCTCAGAAAAATCAGGCAGCTTCTTCCTGCGCTTCATCCTCATCAAGGCTCTTGCCGCGCTTGGGTCCCTTGGCAAGATTGACCTCTACAAGACGAACAGCTTCGGTATCCGACATCTTGTTGACGGCCGCGATCTCACGGGCCATTCGGTCGAGAGCAGCCTCATAAAGCTGACGCTCGGAATAAGACTGTTCCGGCTGGTTTTCAGCGCGATAGAGATCGCGGACCACTTCAGCGATAGAAATCAGGTCACCGGAATTGATCTTTGCATCATATTCCTGGGCACGGCGCGACCACATGGTGCGCTTCACACGAGCCTTGCCCTGCACAACCTTGAGCGCGCGTTCGACGAAATCCGTTTCCGAAAGCTTGCGCATGCCGATAGCAACGGCTTTGGCGACCGGAACCTTCAGGCGCATCTTATCCTTTTCGAAGTCGATCACAAAAAGCTCGAGCTTCATGCCAGCAACTTCTTGCTCTTCAATCGCACTGATCGTACCAACGCCATGAGCGGGATACACGATCGATTCGCCGGTCTTGAAACCCTGGCGAGCCGGGGAATTCTTCTTCTGCTGAGTCGTCATTCGTTTCAAAAACTCCCTTCTACTCACCCACATCTGGGTCAGGGGAAAGCCGGGTCTGTCAGGCCCGGATGAGACGGGGGAAACCGTCGGGTCACTCCATACTGGTCCGACAAAACGCGCGCGAAAAAACAAATCCCATCGCTGAGCTGCGACCGACAACATGAAACGAGTTTATGTCTCGGGGAGCGCGTGTGATTGATCTGTGCTTTCGTGATGTTTTTTGGGCACGCGAGTGCCGCCTTGTGGAACAGTATCTCTTGTCTACCACAAAAAAGTGCGGAAATCAATAATTTGCTTCACAGAGTCCGCAAAGCAACATTATAGCGTCCTGCCTATGAAAGCAGCAACGCTTCAATGGCGCCTGCGACAGCAAGGCAGGCACATCCCGGCTGGACAACCTAGACTCAGTCGCCCTTGCCCGGTTCCGGAGAGAAATACTTCTCGTACTTGCCCGCCTCGCCGTCAAGCTCCTTGGCGCCGTCCATCGGATCTTTCTTGATCGTGATGTTTGGCCAGATCTGGGCGAACTCCGCATTGATCTTCAGCCATTTGTCCAGCCCCGGCTCGGTATCGGGCTTGATTGCCTCGGCAGGACATTCAGGTTCGCATACGCCGCAATCGATGCATTCGTCGGGATGGATGACGAGAAAATTCTCGCCTTCATAGAAGCAATCCACCGGGCAGACTTCGACGCAGTCGGTATATTTGCAGCGGACACAGTTATCGGTCACGACATAAGTCATGAAGCACTCCACATCAACGCGTTGATCAGGACACGATTGGGAACGGTCGGGCCCCGAGGGCCGGACGGGGGCAACGCAACCGCTGGAACGACAGAGGCGGGCTATCCGGCATTTTCGAACGTCACGTAAAGCCTTTATCCAAGCTTAGCAAGGATAAACCATTTCGAAAAAACGCGGAAACAGGGCGCATTTTCTAATCATCGTCCCAATTGATCCCGGCACCCAAGTCGGCATCACCAGCATTGGGAAAAAGACGGTCTGTCTCGCGGCGTTCCTTTTTAGTCGGACGGCCGGATCCCTTGATGCGCTGCGCCTGTTCCAGCATCGTCAGGCGCTCGGTTTTCTCGCGCGGTGGGGTGAGATCTTCGTAGAGTTCCTTGGCCTCTTCGTAAGGCCCTCGCCGCTTGCCACCGGACTTGACGACCAGGATGAGATCGCGCCGATCGAGCGCGATTTCCACCCGATCGCCTACCTTCACCTGGAAGCTCGGCTGGCGGATCGAAGCCCCGTTCACCTTCACATGGCCGGAATTGAGCAGGCTTTGCGCGAGTGATCGGGACTTCACCATGCGGGTGAAGAAAAGCCATTTGTCGATGCGTTGCCGCAAATCCCCGGATGGCTTTTCGCTCATGACCCTTTACTTCTTCATCTGCTCCTTAAGAGCAGCGAGTTTTGCGAAAGGAGAATCCGGATCGATCGGCTTTTCCTTGCGCGGCGGCTTTGCCTCGAAACGTGCAGGCTGGTTGTTCTTCTGCCCGCCGCGTTCCGGACGCGGACCACCCTCGTTGCGTTCGCCACGGAAGGGACGATCGCCCTGCGGACGCTTGTCACCCCTGCGGTCGTTGTTACGGTCGCGACCCTGGCCTTCGCGCTTGTCCTGCTCACCGCCGCGGCGGTTGTCACGACGATCACCATCACGGCGGCCCTGCGGAGCATTTTCGCCGCCGGCATTGCGCTGGCCGCCACGATCACCACCCCGGTCACCGCCATGACCGCGGCGATCGCCCTGCGGACGGCCACCACGCTGGTTGTTTTCACGACCGCCGCCCGGGCGCCACAACAGAACCGGCTTCGGCTCTTCAGCTTCCGCAGGCTTCGCACCTTCGACTTCGGCAGACAGCTCTACGGCTGCAGCCTCGACAACCGGTTCAGCCGCAGTTTCGGTTACTGTTTCAGACGGGGCTTCCGCAGTGTCTGCGTCTGCCGTTTCTTCAACAGCAGATGCTTCAGCCGAAATCTCCACAGCGGAAATCTCGTCCGATGCTGCGGATGCAGCGGCGGCCGGCGTCTGGCTGGCGAGATAGGCCTGAGCCTCTTCCGCAGTTACGCTGTCGGCCCGATAGCCGAGACCCTTAAGAATTTCTTCCATATCGTCCGGCGTTGCACCGAGGATCGACAGCATGGCCGTCGTCGTGGTGAACCGGCGACCGTCATAGGCACCTTCCGGACGCGGCGTCGCACCCGGCTTCCACTGCAAGAGCGGACGGATAAGGTCTGCAAGACGTTCGAGAATATCGACGCGAACCGCACGCTTCCCGAGGAAACGGAAACCGGCGAGCTTGTAGAAGGTCCGCTCAAACGACGGATCGGCAACAACCGACGTGCGGCCAGCGGCAAGAGCCGGAATAAGGTCGCCATAACCCGGCTTGTCGAGACCATCGTTCTTCAGCGCCCACAGCAGCGTGATAAGCTCGGCCGGAGCCGGCTTCAACAGCGCAGGCATGAAGACGTGATAGGCGCCGAAACGGATGCCATAGCGGCGCATCGAGGCGCGAGCATCCTGATCGAGGGACTTCACGTCCTCGGCAACATCGCGACGGAACAAGACACCGAGATTTTCGACGATCTGAAACGCTAGGCCCTTTGCCAGACCCTGCAGGTCTTCCGCGCGCGACAGGTCGTCGAGCGGCTTCAGAACCGTTGCGATATGATGATTGACGAAACGTTCGATGCGGGCGGCCACGTGTTCGCGGGCATTGCCGGTCAGCTGTTCATCCGACAGCAGGATGACCCGTGGGCGCATGACATGGTCGCTTGCCGCAAGACGGGCAACCGGATCGCCGAGCCAACGCACGGAACCATCGGAACCGACGGCAAGATCGTTATTGCCGGAAGCATAGAGACGGGCGGCACGCGCCTCGAACTCCAGCGCCAGCGCCTTTTGTGAGGCGGCCTGAACAGCCTTGGCATCCGGTCCTTCGGTCCCCGAGACCGGAGTAAAGCGGAATCCCGCCAACTGTCCGACGTGATGTCCCTCGACAAACACATCGCCATTCACACTGATTTCTGCTTCCAGCATCGCATTCTCTCTTAGGCGCCTCATGAGCACAGATGTCCTGCGATCAACAAAGCGTTTCGTCAACCTTTCATGTAGCGCGTCCGACAACCTATCCTCGATTTCCCGTGTCTTTTCTTGCCAGTGTGTCGGATCGGCAAGCCAGCCGGGTCGGTTTGACACATAGGTCCAGGTTCGAATCTGCGCGATTCGGGCAGACAGGGTATCGATTTCGCCGTCGGTGCGGTCGGCACGGCGAACCTGCTCCGCCATGAAGTCCTCGTTCACCGTGCCGCGACGCACAAGATCGAAGAAAAGCGTCGAAATAAGGTCAGCATGCTGCGCCGGCGCAATTCTTCTATAGTCTGGAAGCGCGCAGGCGTCCCATAATTTCTCCACACGCTCCGGCGTGGTAACGATATCCTTCACTTCCGGATAGCGTGACAGATAGTCGAGAGCCTGGCTGTCAGTAGCCGGCAAAGCACGCGTCAGCCCCTGTATCGTCGGATTTGCATCGAGACTGCGACGAAGCTCATTGAGCGACGAAAAGCTGAGGTTTTTCGAACGCCACTGCAGCACCTTTACACTGTCGAAATGATGCCCCTCGATCCTCTCCACCAGCTCGTCGTCGAACGGGGCGACCTGTCCCGTCACTCCGAACGTGCCATCGTGAAGGTGCCGTCCCGCACGACCGGCAATCTGCGCCATTTCGGCAGGATTGAGATTGCGGAACTGGTATCCGTCGAATTTCCGGTCCTGTGCGAAGGCGACATGGTCGACATCGAGGTTGAGGCCCATGCCGATCGCATCGGTGGCCACCAGATATTCGACATCACCTTCCTGATAAAGGCCGACCTGCGCATTGCGGGTGCGCGGGCTGAGCGCTCCAAGCACGACGGCAGCCCCGCCGCGCTGGCGG
Source organism: Agrobacterium sp. Ap1 (assembly GCF_017313375.1). NCBI lineage: Bacteria > Pseudomonadati > Pseudomonadota > Alphaproteobacteria > Hyphomicrobiales > Rhizobiaceae > Agrobacterium > Agrobacterium sp. Ap1. Next base: position 108,162 of record NZ_JAFLMY010000013.1, on the reverse strand, counting down.
CGGATCAGTTCGGCGATCGCATAAACCTCGTCGGCCGAAAAGGCGACAATCGCGGTCCGCTGCGGCAGGCGCGTGATCTTCTTCTGGCCCGCATAAAAAAGCTGCGACAGGCGCGGGCGCTCAACGATCGTAATACCCGGGAGAAGTTTCTCGAGGATTGGCCGCATGGTTGCAGCGCCGAGAAGAAGCGTCTCGTCGCGGCCGCGCAAATGCAGGATGCGGTCGGTAAAGATATGTCCGCGCTCAAGATCGCCGGCAAGCTGGACTTCGTCGATCGCGACGAAAGAGGCCTTCGTCTCGCGCGGCATCGCCTCGACGGTGCAGACCGAATAACGCGCCATATGCGGCGTGATCTTCTCTTCACCGGTGATCAGTGCAACATTGTGATGCCCGACCTTCTCCACCAGCCTCGTGTAGACTTCGCGCGCGAGCAACCGGAGCGGCAGGCCGATCACGCCTGAGCCGTGCGCCACCATGCGCTCGATCGCGTAATGGGTCTTGCCGGTATTCGTGGGGCCAAGCACGGCGGTAACGCCACGCCCGCTAAAAATCATGGGCTGAGAATTCAAAGCGAAGTTCCACGTCTAATCAACCACGGGCTCCATTGTCGCCTGAAGTTTCGCAACACATGGCGACGCAACGCGACAAACGCAAGAAGAAAGACGCTGAGGCGGCTGAAAACCGGGATGACGACATCTTCGGAACAAAAGTGAACGAATCGGCGACGAATCGAAGACTCACTGGATTCACGCTCCGTTCTCACAATATATAGACACAGAAACTAGACAGACACATCATATTGTACCAAAGGACATTCCGCCGACTTTCCCGACGAGAACAGGTCAAGGACTCGTATCGCTTCGAGAGTCAATTACCCGACCAAACAGCATTTTTTTGACGGATCAGAAGTCGGAGACATCTCTCAACGTCCGTTAACCGCCCGTAACCAGGAGTGAGAACAAGGACTTCCACGCCAATGGAACAAAAGTTCCAGCGCCACGTTCTCACCGCAAATTCATCCTGGCTTCAGGAAAGCGGAGATAAACCCATGCTCGGAACGGTTCTACTCGTAATACTCATTCTGCTCCTTATCGGCGCTCTGCCGAATTGGGGACATAGCCGGAATTGGGGTTATGGTCCTTCGGGCGGCTTGGGTCTCGTCGTTCTTATCATCATCATCCTGCTTCTCATGGGCAGGATCTGAACTATCAACGTGGAAGGGAAGGAAACCGAGTTATGAAGAAGATCATGCTGATCGCCGCGCTTGTCGGCACTCTCGCGTCGTGCACCTCGACCGAAAAGGGAACGGCCATCGGTGCAGCATCCGGCGCGGTTATCGGCGGCGCCGTAACGAACAGCTGGGGCGGCGCGGCAGTCGGCGCTGTCGGCGGCGGTCTGATCGGGGCAGCCATCGGCGAATCCCAGAAGCACCGCGGCTACTGCGTCTATCGCGACCGCTATGGCCGTACCTACGAAGCTCGTTGCCGCTAAGCGGCACGTTTTCAGCTGAATATGTTAAGGCCGGAATCGGGAGAGGATTCCGGCCTTAATTTTTGATGATCTATATTGCCTGCAAGTAGCAACAGGCCCCGGCCTGTTCAGCCGGCCATATACTGGCCGCCGTTGGCGGTAAGCGTCGAGCCGGTAATGAAACCCGCATCGTCGGAAGCCAGAAACACCACGCAGCGGGCAATTTCTTCCGGCCTGCCAAGCCGCCCGACCGGGATATGCGGCAGGATCTTTTCCTCCAGCACATGTTGCGGAATGGCTTTCACCATGTCCGTCTCCGTATAACCCGGGCAGATCGCATTGACGGTGATGTTGCGCGACGCGCCTTCGAGCGCCAGTGCCTTGGTGAAACCGACATCGCCGGCTTTCGCGGCTGCGTAATTCGCCTGCCCCAACTGGCCTTTTTGCCCGTTGATCGAGGATATGCTGATGATCCGGCCAAAACCGCGTTCCCGCATCCCCGGCCACACGGGATGAGTCATGTTGAACAGGCCGGTGAGATTGGTGCCGATCACTTCGTTCCACTGCTGCGGCGTCATGCGATGAAACATGTTGTCCCGCGCAATGCCGGCATTGTTGACGAGAACCTCAATTGGACCCATCTGCTTCTCAACAGCCTCGACACCGGCAACGCAGGCATCGTAATTCGACACGTCCCACTTGAAAACCGGAATGCCGGTGGCGTCGTGAAACTGGGATGCACGCTCGTCATTGCCGTGATAACTCGCAGCAACCCTGTATCCTGCGGCCTTGAGGGCGACCGAAACCGCGGCACCGATGCCGCGCGTACCACCCGAAACGAGAGCAACTCGCCCCATCATTCTTCCTTCTCTTTTAAAACCGCGTCACGGTTCAAGGGCGTTCATGGACGTTCCAGACACATGGCAACCCCCATGCCGCCACCGATGCATAGCGTCGCCAGCCCTTTCGACGATCCGCGCCGCTTCATCTCGAACAACAAAGTGTTGAGAATGCGAGCGCCGGAAGCGCCGATCGGATGACCGATGGCGATTGCTCCGCCATTGACGTTGACGATCGACGGATCGAGACCGAGATCACGGACTACCGCGCAGCTCTGCGCAGCAAATGCCTCATTCGCCTCGATAAGATCAAGATCGGAAACTTTCCAGCCCGCCTTTTCCAAGGCTTTGCGCGACGCCGGGATCGGCCCCGACCCCATGATCTGCGGGTCGACGCCTGCCGTTGCCCAGGACGCAATGCGTGCGAGCGGCTCGATACCGCGGCGAACGGCTTCTTCTTCCGTCATCAGTATGACGGCGGCAGCACCATCATTGAGACCCGAGGCATTTCCGGCCGTTACCGTACCTTCCTTGTCGAAGGCAGGGCGAAGTTTGGCCATCAGGTCCAGCGTCGCGCCGGCCCGGATATATTCGTCCTGGTCGACGGTGACATCACCCTTTCTTCCCTTGACGACGAAGGGCAGGATCTCGTCCCGGAACCGCCCTGCCGCCTGTGCAGTCTCGGCTTTGTTTTGCGAGGAAACCGCATACTGATCCTGGTCATCGCGGGAAAGCTGCCATTGGCGGGCGATATTTTCCGCCGTAATTCCCATGTGATAACCGTAAAATGCGTCGGTCAGGCCATCCTTCAGCATCGTATCGACCATATTGAAGTCACCCATCTTCACACCGCCGCGAAGGTGGGCGCAATGCGGCGCCATCGACATCGATTCCTGTCCGCCGGCAACAATGATCTTCGCGTCGCCAAGCGCAATCTGCTGCATACCGAGCGCGACAGCACGCAGACCTGATCCGCAAAGCTGGTTGACGCCCCAGGCGGTCGCTTCCTGCGGCACGCCTGCCTTCATCGCCGCCTGCCTTGCGGGGTTCTGCCCCTCGCCTGCCGGCAGGACCTGGCCGAGGATGACTTCATCCACCTCGCCTGCCTCGACCCTGGCGCGCGCCAATACCCCCTTGATGGCAACGGCTCCGAGTTCATGCGCCGGCACGCTTGCGAAGGCACCGTTGAACGAGCCGACAGCGGTACGACCCGCAGCGGCGATGACAATAGAAGGATGAGGCATGCGTTTCCTCCGGCATTATTGTTGGCCGGACACTGGCAAAGCTCGGTCGAGGTGTCAAATGGACGCATGCGACATCGGCTTTGAAGTCATTTGCTGCGCAACACGATTTTCGTCGCGCCGCACAAAAACATTGTCTCGGCGCATGGTTGAGCTTACATTTCATGCTGGGAGAAGGGCGCTTGCCCTGGAAATAATAAGATTTGTGCTGTGGGAGGCAAAACGATGGCGAAAGCCGAAGGCGAGACGGTTATCAAGAAATACGCCAACCGGCGGCTGTATAACACTGGCACCAGCACCTATGTCACCCTGGAGGATCTCGCCAAGATGGTGAAGAAGGGTGAGGTTTTTGCGGTGCAGGACGCAAAGACCGGCGAGGACATCACCCATTCGGTCCTGACACAGATCATCTTCGAGCAGGAATCCAAGACGGGAAACACGCTTCTGCCGGTTTCCTTCCTGCGCCAGCTCATTTCTTTCTATGGCGATCAGATGCAGATGGTCGTGCCGACATTCCTTGAGCAATCCATGCACGCTTTCACCGAACAGCAAGTACAGATGCGAGAGCAGATGACACGCGCCTTCGGCGAGACGCCTTTGGCCAAGAACCTTCACGCTCCGATGCAGATGATGGAAGATCAGGTGCGTCGCAACACGGAAATGTTCCGTCAGGCTATGCAGATGTTCGCACCCTATTCCGCCCCACCGGCAAGCCCGGCACCGAAAAAAGCCGAGGCACGCGATATCGACGAGTTGAAGGAACAGCTCCGCAGCCTCCAGAGCCGGCTGGACAGCCTCGGCGCCTGACACTGCAATCCTGAAAATAGAATTTCGCGCAACAAAAAAGCCCGGTCAGACCGGGCTTTAAAGTTTCTGCTCGAGAAAAACGCTTATGCGCTTTCCTTCGGCGTCAGAACCTGGCGACCGCGGTACATGCCGGTCTTCAGGTCGATATGGTGCGGACGGCGAAGTTCGCCGGAATTCTTGTCCTCGACAAACGTCGGGGTAGCCAGCGCGTCTGCGGAGCGGCGCATACCGCGCTTGGATCGGCTAACTTTTCTCTTTGGTACTGCCATTTGTGTTACTCCACTTCGTGCAAAACGCCTTATTCGGCCCCTGTGAGGCCGAACCCGTCACGTCTCGATCTCGGAAATTTGGCTGGCTTATACATGCACGTCAGGGCTTTGACCAGTCCCCACAGGCATTTTTTCGCGGCCGCGCCGGATTCGTCGAATCCAGCCATTCATGCTTCGTCCGCCGGCACGATCCAGGTCTCGGCAAGCGCTGCCGTTTCCCACGCCTTCCACGCCGGATGCACCTTCATCGCCGCCATATAGGCAAGCACAACCTTGTCGGACACGAGGTCATATGCCTCGAACCGGTTGACCACCGGCGCGAACATAGCATCTGCCGCCGAAAACTCGCCGAACAGATAAGGCCCGCCCGAGCGCGCCGTCAGCTCGGTCCAGATCGCGGAAATCCGCGCGACGTCGGCATCCACGCCCGCCTGCACGTCCACGGCCAAGTCGAGCCGGCGTTTTGGCCGCCGCAGGTTCATCGGGCAGGCATTGCGTATACCCCTGAAGCCGGACAGCATCTCCATCGAAACGGAGCGCGCCAAAGCCCTATCGGCAACAGCTTTCGGCCAAATGGCTCTCTCCGGAAAAAGCTCGGCAGCATATTCGATGATCGCAAGCGATTCCCAGACGCGAAACGCACCGTGATGCAAACACGGCACCCGGCCTGTCGGCGAGATTTCCCTGAATTTCGGATTGCCACCGTCATCATCGAAAGGGATCAGCACTTCACGAAACGGAACGCCTGCCGCCGTCAATGCGATCCACGGCCGGAACGACCAGGACGAATAATTCTTGTTGCCGATATAAAGGGTGAGTTCTTCAGCCATGACAGTCTCCAGCTTTTGCCTCACGCTACAGGCGCAGGCCAAAAGCCTCCAATGAAAAGCCTAGAACCTAGTCATAAATGCATTTGATATATTCGCCGGAATTCCTCGCCCGCCGATCGATGACGGCAGCCAGACGGCGCATGCCGCGGCCCGGTTTGCTGGCGACGCGGGTAAACGGATTGGGGAGCGCCACGGCCAGCAGTGCTGCCTGGCTGGTGTTGAGCTTTGCCGCACTTGTCTTGAAATAATGCTGTGCGGCGGCCTCCGCACCATAGATGCCCGGCCCCCATTCGGCGACGTTAAGATAGATTTCCAGCATCCGCCGCTTCGTCCAGATCGTATCGGCAGCAATCGCCAGCGGCATTTCCAGCACCTTGCGCACGAAGAAACGACCGTTCCACAAAAACAGGTTTTTCGCCGTCTGCATCGAGATCGTGCTGGCGCCGCGTGTCGCCTCGCCGCTGAGAGTATCCTCGACTACACCGCGCATCTGTTTCCAGTCGACTCCGCCGTGAAAGCAGAACTGCCCGTCTTCCGACATCATCACCGCGCGCACGAGATTGGGCGAGATCTCGTCGAGATCCACCCAGCGCCGGTCATAGCCGCGCAGGAGAAACAGTTCCGACAGCATCAGCGTCGAGACCGGCCGGGTAAACGGCACAGCGTAAACGGGAATGAGCAGATAGGGCAGGATGAGAAGTGCAGCGATGATGAGAACGGCCTTTCGGCCAACACGCGAAAGCGATCCCGCCTTTTGCCGTCGCGGCATGGCGGGTTCCTCTTCCTCAGTCTGCCGATCTGGCGTGATATCCAAAACGAAGTTCCCAAGAGCCCCGATAAGCAACCCGATGTTTCATAGCCAGTATGGCGGCATGTGACGAGTCTTTCGCGTTAAACTTCCTGTGGGGTGGTTAAACCCGTTGCCAGCGCTGTGGCGGCATGCAACACAGCGGCCATGAACACGAAGCCCGCCGATCAGCCCCTTTTCGAGACCCGACTGAGAGAGAGCGCCGTCGAGACGGAAGCGCTGCTGATGCACCTGCTTTCGCCGCAGGCGCTGGAGGACGAGATCACCCGGCCGGAAAACCTGACCGCCGCCATGCGCCATGGAACGCTGAACGGCGGCAAGCGGTTGCGACCTTTCCTCGTTGTCGAGAGTGCCGCCCTGTTCGGCGGAGACCGCGAGACGGCACTGCGCATCGGCGCGGCACTCGAATGCCTGCACTGTTATTCGCTGATCCACGATGACCTGCCGGCCATGGACGACGACGATCTGCGCCGCGGCCAGCCGACGGTCCACAAGGCCTTCGATGAAGCCGTCGCCATCCTCGCCGGCGACAGCCTTTTGACCTACGCCTTCGATATCATCTCGGCACAGGAAACCGGGCTTGCCGCCGAAAGCAAGGTGCAGTTGATCTCCGCACTTGCCCGTGCTGCCGGTGTCGGCGGCATGGCCGGCGGACAGGCGCTTGATCTGGCTGCCGAGAAGAAGGCGCCCGACGAAGCAGGCATCCGCACCCTGCAGGCGATGAAGACCGGCGCATTGCTGCGGTTTGCCTGCGAGGCAGGCCCGGTCATTGCCGGCGCATCCGATGACGACCGCAAGCGGCTAAAACTCTTCGGCGAAAAGATCGGCCTTGCCTTCCAGCTTGCCGACGATCTGCTCGACGTCACCTCCGATGCGGCAACGCTCGGCAAGGCAGCCGGCAAGGATGCCGGACGCGGCAAGGGCACGCTGGTCGGATTGCACGGAATGGATTGGGCGGAAAAGACGCTGAATGCGCTGACGACAGAAGCTGTCGATCTGCTCGCACCCTATGGCGCAAGATCAGAAATCCTGCAGCAGGCGGCGCGCTTCGTCGCCAATCGCCAGAGCTAGGCCGGCAAAAACCGGCTTGACCGAAATGACCCCACCGCCGACCTGAACAGCCGGCGGTGGGTTTGTTTTTACTGCTGGATCGGAGCGATCGCCACTTCGACGCGGCGGTTCTGCGCGCGGCCGTCCGGCGTTGCGTTGGAAGCGACCGGCTGCGACGGACCAAAGCCCATGGTCGAGATACGGCGCTGGTCGACACCACGGCCGCCGAGATAATTGGCAACGGAAGCCGCACGACGCTCGGAAAGCGCCTGATTATGCTGCAGGCTGCCGGTCGAGTCCGTGTGACCGTTGACGTCAATATAGGTCTTGCCGAACTTGTTGAGCACGATCGCGACGGAATTCAGCGTATCGTAGAACGGCGGAATGACCTGGTCCTGGTCGGTTGCGAACGTGATGTTCGACGGCATGTTGAGGATGATGCGGTCACCCTGGCGCGTCACGGAGACGCCGGTACCCTGCAACTGCTGGCGCAGTTCGGCTTCCTGGCGGTCCATGTAATTGCCGATCGCGCCACCGGCGAGACCGCCGATTGCGGCACCGATCAAGGCATTGCGGCCCTTGTTACCGCCGCCGATGACGAGACCGCCGAGTGCGCCGATACCGGCACCGATCGCGGCGCCGCCCGCAGTGTTGGAAACCTTCTGCTCGCCCGTATACGGATCGGTCGTGGTGCAGGCAGAAAGGAAGGTCGCGGCCAGCGCGACAATGGCAAATTTCTTGAGCATTCGAATCGTTTCCCGTCCTAGGTGGTCGCACTTCCTTACCATGAAATGCGGCGAAACGAGGAAAGGACTGTTCTCTCCCCATCATTGGCCACTGACGGGGAGATCACATGACTGCAAATTCCATCATGCGGCAGGAGGAAGGATTTCGATACGGTTGTGCAATCCGCTGGCAACGATGGCCGGAATATCCGGCGGCGTCATCGGCGGAAATGCCGTCTGTCCGAATTCAACCTTTTCGCCGACATCGACGAAGAAAGCCTCATGCAGGCTGCCGGGCGAGTTGATGATCAGCATCCGCGCATCGGTTTTTCCGGGATTGCGGAACGCGTGCACCGTGCCGGGCGCGATATGAAGCGCCTCCCCGGCTCCCTTCCTGTGCCACGTACCGTCGAGCAGAAACTCGTACTCGCCCTCCAGAACGTAAAAAGCCTCGTCATCCGCCTGGCGGTGCATCGGCGCGCCTTGTCCGGGCGCGGTGCGATTTTCGATCAGCGTGAACTTGTCGCCCGTTGTGGTGCTGCGGATATGGAAGGTCAGCAGATTACCGAGAAAATGCACCGTCATCGGCGCGGTGTCGTGGGGATCGACCTTGGCGGTCATGTCGTCTTGTCCTCTCTTGTATTTGTGATACAATAACCTCTTAATGAGACAAATTTCTCATAAAGGAAATGTGATGACAGGTCAAGTATTGCGCGAAACAGGCTCCGGGCGGATCAACCAGAAGAAGAGAACGCGCGCCGAATTGTTGAGAACGGCACGCAGGATGATCGAGGAAGGGGCATCATTTTCGGTGGCCGATGTGGCCGATGCGTCAGGCATTTCCCGCGCTACCGCCTATCGCTATTTCTCCAAACCGGACGACATTTTGCGCGAGGCCGCACTGGATGCGGTGGCGGAGCAGGTTCATCTTTCCGAGGGCGTTGCGAAAAACGGCACGGTCGAGCAGCGGCTGGACGAGATGGTCGGCCGGATTTTCCGCATGGTCGCCGAAAGCGAAAGCGTTTTTCGCGCATTTCTGGCGGCAGCGGCCACCAATGATCAGATCCCGCGCACAGGCCGCCGCCTTCCCTGGCTGTCGGAAGCGCTACAGCCGATCGAGGAAAAGCTGTCGAAACCGGCTTACGAAAACCTGCTCGCCGGCCTGTCGCTGCTGACAGGCATCGAAGCGATCATCGTGCTGCGCGACGTCTGCGCCATGGATATCGACAGGGGGGAAAAGGTCGTTCGCTGGTCTGCCCAGGCCATGCTCGCAAAAGCGCTGGCCGAGGCAAAATAATTATTCGGCAGCTGTGCGGTTCTGGCCGAAACGGTTTTCGATATAGTCCGTAACGAGCTTCTCGAAATCGCCGGCGATGTTCGGGCCTTTCAGCGTCATCGCCTTCTTGCCATCTATGAAGACGGGCGCGGACGGCGTTTCACCCGTACCCGGCAGCGAGATGCCGATATCGGCATGCTTGCTCTCGCCCGGACCGTTGACGATGCAGCCCATGACGGCGACGTTGAGCGCCTCGACACCCGGATATTTCTCGCGCCAGACCGGCATGTTCTTGCGGATGTCGGCCTGGATGTTCTGGGCCAGTTCCTGGAACACGGTAGAGGTCGTGCGGCCGCAGCCCGGACACGCGGCAACCACCGGAATGAACTGGCGAAAGCCCATGACCTGCAGGATTTCCTGGGCCACCTGCACTTCCTTCGTCCGGTCGCCATTCGGCTCCGGCGTCAACGAAACGCGGATGGTGTCGCCGATCCCGTGCTGCAACACATAACCCATTGCCGCCGACGAGGCGACGATACCCTTGGAACCCATGCCCGCTTCGGTGAGACCAAGATGCAGCGCGTGGTTGGAGCGCTCGGCCAGCATCGAATAACAGGCGATCAGGTCCTGAACCTGGCTGACCTTTGCGGACAGGATGATGCGGTTGCGCGGCAGGCCGATCGATTCGGCCAGCTCGGCCGAAATCAGCGCCGACTGCACGATCGCCTCATGCATGACCTGGCGGGCTGAAAGCGGCGAACCGGCTTCCGCATTGCGATCCATCAGCGTGGTCAGGAGGTCCTGATCTAGCGAACCCCAGTTGACGCCGATACGCACCGGCTTGTCGTAGCGGATCGCCATCTCGATGATGTCGCCGAACTGCTTGTCCTTTTTATCCTTGAAGCCGACATTGCCCGGATTGATGCGGTACTTTGCCAGCGCTTCGGCGCAGGCCGGATGGTCGGAGAGCAGCTTGTGGCCGATATAGTGGAAATCGCCGACAAGCGGCACATCCATGCCGAGCCGCAGAAGGCGTTCGCGCACCTTCGGCACGGCGGCGGCACTTTCGTCGCGATCGACAGTGATGCGCACGATTTCCGAACCGGCCTTATAGAGCGCTGCGACCTGCGCCACGGTAGCATCGATATCGGCAGTATCCGTATTGGTCATCGATTGCACGACGACCGGCGCACCACCACCCACGATGACCCCGCCCACATCGACCGCAACGGTCTGACGGCGCGGTTTCGGATCGAAGTCTATGGGTGATGTCATGGTCAGGTCTCGGTGCCTACAAGCAGAGTTGCAATTCAGGTGGCGTATGCATTGCCGCTTGTCAACCACCGAGCCGTGTCAGTTTTGCGGCATCGGCCTCAATGATGCGCTCCATCCGCGTGACGGGCGAGCCGGGAGACCGCCAGCACGACAACGAGAAAACCCGACAGCGCAAGGAAGATCGACGCCAGCCCGGTATGTTCGGCAACGAAGCCGATCACCGACGGCGCAAGCAGAATGCCGGAATAACCCATCGTCGTGACGACCGACAATCCGACACCGGCAGCCATGCCCGGCAGATTTCCGGCGGCCGAAAACACGATCGGCACCATGTTGGATATGCCGATACCAGCCAGCGCAAAGCCCGCAATCGCGACGGTCGTATTTGGCGCAAGCCCGATGATCGCCAGCCCACAGATCGCGATCGTGCCGCAGATCCGAAGCGTCATCACCGCACCCAGGCGGTCACGGATAAGGTCGCCGGCAAACCGCATGATCGCCATGGTGAGTGAAAAGCCGGCAAAGGCAAAACCGGAAAGAGCGACGGATGCTCCAAGCTCATTGCGCATATAAAGCGCGCCCCAATCGAGAATGGCGCCTTCCGGGATCATGCAGAACAACGCGATCACGCCGATCAGCCAAGGCAGCGGCGAACGCGGCAACCGGCTGCGTGTCTCGTCCTTCGCCTCGTCCGGATGCGGCGCGTCATGCAGCACAATCCTCCAGCAGAGGGCGACCATCAGCGCCGCAATCAGCGTGACGATGACCGAATGGCTGAACACGCCAAGCTTCTGGATCAGAAACCCGCCGCTTGATGCCCCCAACAGGCCGCCGAGGCTCCAGAAAGCGTGGCAGGATGACATGATCGCCCGGCGCATATGCTTTTCCGTCGCCACCGCATTGGCATTCATCGCCACGTCCATCGCCCCAATCAATCCGCCGAACAGCGAGACGGCGACCGCGCCGGTCCACACATCTCCCGTGAGGGAAAGCAGCAGCAGCATGGGCGTCAGCAGCACTGCCGCGAATTTTGAAACCGTGCTTGAGCCGAACCGGGCGATCTGGCTACCGGCAATCGGCATCATGATGATCGAGCCGAGGCCGAAAGCCAGGATCATCAATCCAAGCTCTTTTTCGCTGAGCCCAAGGCGCGAGGCGAATTCCGGGATTTTCGGCGCCCATGAGCCGATCATGAAACCGTTCATCAGGAAGAGAAGCGCAACACCAGCCCGCTCCCTGGTCAGATAGGATCCGAGCGGCCGGCTGGCCTTTTCGATCTCGAGTTGGCTCATCAAATGTTTCCTCTCGATGCGATTTTTTCGTTGCTTGAGGCGGCGGCACCGCATCGATGCGCCTCGACACCCTGAATAGCTATCTTTCTGACCACCGCGTCGTCCGCATCGGCCTCGAACACAATGGACAGAGGAGCCTGAAGCGCATGCACATGGAATGCCGCCCTCAGGCCCAGCTTGTCCGAGGTGATGGCCGCAAGGCTGCGTTTGCTCGCGGCACAGGCCAGCCGCTTGAAGGCGGCATCTTCGAAAATATCCGCAGAGAGCCCTTCTTCCAGCGTCAGGCCGCAAGCGCCGAGAATGCACAGATCCGGCCGTATCGTTTCCAGCTGCCGGATGGCAGTCGCATCGAGCGCTGCACCGACTGCCGGGTCCACCCTACCGCCGATCATGATCAGCTCGACACCTGGCCGGCCTGAGAGTTCTGCGGCAATTGCCGGCGTATTGGTAACGGCGGTCAGGCGAAAATTTTCCGGCAGGCTGCGGGCGATGGCAAGATTGGTCGAACCCGCATCGAAGAAGACGACACTGCCTTCTTCAAGCAGGTCCACCACCTTTTGCCCCAGCATCACCTTTCGATCCGGCTGCTCGGAGATGCGGGTTTTCAGTGGAACCGTCTTGCCGACCGGCAACAGCGCTCCGCCATAAACCCGCTCGCATTCGCCGCGTCCCGCCATTTCCCTGAGGTCGCGCCGGACCGTGTCCTCCGACACCCCAAACGCCTGCGCAAGATCCTGCGCCGCAACACGCCCCTTGGCGCGAAGCTCAGAAAGTATCCTCGCCTGCCTCTCACTGACAAATTGATCCATGCCGAAATCATGCATGAGTCGGCATAAATACGCAATATCGTGCAACAACACGAAATGTGTCGCGACGCAAAAAAGGCGGCCCACTGAGTGAGCCGCCTTGCATCAATCAGCCATGAGCCGAACTCAGGCGGCGTAAACCACCAGCAGATCCTTGGCGTCGATCTGGTCGCCGGCCTTAACGATAACCTCGGTGATCACGCCGTCCTTCTCGGCATGCAGCGCGGTCTCCATCTTCATTGCCTCGATGGAGAGCAACACATCGCCCGCCTGCACCGTTTGGCCGGAGGAGACGTATACCGTCGAGACGACACCCGGCATAGGCGCGCCGAGATGTGCGGCATTGCCTGCTTCCGCCTTGCGGCGAACAGCACTGGAGGCGGCGCGATTGCGATCCGGCACCTTGATGCGGCGCGGCTGGCCGTTGAGTTCGAAGAACACCGTCACCATGCCCTGCGCATCGGCCGCGCTGACGGCCTGGTTGACGATGACAAGTGTCTTGCCCCGCTCGATATCGGCGAACATTTCCTCGCCATCTGCCAATCCGTAGAAATAGGTCGGCGTCGGCAGAACGGAGACCGGACCGTAAGTTTCCGAGGCCAGTGCGAAGTCGGTGAACACCTTCGGATACATCAGATACGAGGCAAACTCGAAGTCATCGACCTTGCGGGAAAGCTTCTCCTCGATGTCACTGCGCTCCTTGGCAAGATCGGCCGGCGCAAGCAGCGAACCGGGCACGGCGGTGTAAGGCTTTTCGCCCTTCAGCGCCTTTTTCTGGATCCCTTCCGGCCATCCGCCCGGAGGCTGGCCGAGATCGCCCTTCAACATCGAAACGACCGATTCCGGGAAGGCGATATCCTTGTCCGGGTTTTCGACATCGGCCACCGTCAGGTCTTGGCTGACCATCATCAACGCCATGTCGCCGACCACCTTCGAAGACGGCGTCACCTTGACGATATCGCCGAACATCTGGTTCACGTCGGCATAGGTCTGGGCGACCTGGTGCCACTTGGTATCCAGCCCCAGCGAACGCGCCTGTTCCTTGAGATTGGTGAACTGGCCACCCGGCATTTCGTGCAGATAGACTTCCGATGCAGGCCCCTTCAGATCGCTCTCGAAGGCCGCATACTGGTTGCGCACCGCTTCCCAATAGAACGAGATCTTTCTGATCCATTCCGTATCGAGACCCGGATCGCGCTCTGATCCGGAAAGGGCTTCGACGATCGAACCGAGACACGGCTGAGACGTGTTGCCGGAAAACGCATCCATCGCCGCATCGACGACATCGACGCCCGCATCGACGGCGGCAAGCACGGTCGCTGCCGAAATGCCCGACGTATCATGCGTATGGAAATGGATCGGCAGTGAGGTTGCCTCACGCAGCGCCTTGAACAGCACGCGCGCCGCAGCAGGCTTCAACAGCCCGGCCATATCCTTGACCGCGATGATATGCGCACCGGCCTTTTCCAGATCCTGCGCCAGGCCGACATAATATTTGAGGTCGTATTTCGGCCGCGCCGAATTGCCGAGATCGCCGGTATAGCAGATCGCCGCCTCACAGAGCTTGCCTTCCTCGTTCACCGCATCCATCGACACACGCATGTTGTCGACCCAGTTCAGGCAGTCGAACACGCGGAACAGGTCGATGCCGCCATTTTCGGAGCTGCCCTTCGCCGCCTGGCGAACGAAATATTTCACGACATTGTCGGGATAGTTCTTGTAGCCGACGCCATTTGCCCCGCGCAGAAGCATCTGCAACAGGATGTTCGGCGCCGCCTCGCGGATCAGCGCCAGCCGCTCCCACGGATCTTCGGTAAGGAAGCGCATCGAAACGTCGAAGGTGGCTCCACCCCAGCATTCCAGCGAAAACAGGTTCGGCAGAGCGCGGGCATAAACCCCGGCAATGCTGGCGATGTCATGCGTGCGCATGCGGGTGGCGAGCAGCGACTGGTGGCCGTCACGCATCGTCGTGTCGGTGATCAGCGCCCTGCCTTCGCCGCGAATCCATTCGGCAAACCTCTTAGGCCCCAGCTCATCGAGCTTCTGCTTGGTGCCGGCCGGGATCGCCCCTTCGATGAACGGCAGGACGGGCTTCGAGATTTTGTCCGATGGCGTCGGCCGCCCCTTCGTCTCCGGATGGCCGTTGACGGTCACGTCGGCGAGATAGGTCAGAAGCTTCGTCGCGCGGTCGGCGCGCTTCACCTGTTCGAACAGTTCCGGCGTCGTATCGATAAACCGCGTCGTATAGGTGTTGTCGCGGAATTTCGGGTGCCCGATGATCGCTTCGAGGAAGGTCAGGTTTGTAGCCACGCCACGAATACGGAATTCGCGCAACGCGCGATCCATGCGGCTGATCGCTTCTTGCGGCGTCGATCCCGAGGCCGTCACCTTGACCAGCAGCGGATCGTAATAACGGGTGATGATCGCACCCGTATAGGCCGTACCGCCATCCAGCCGGATACCGAAGCCGGCAGCCGAACGATAAGCGGTGATACGCCCGTAGTCCGGGATGAAGTTCTGTTCCGGATCTTCCGTCGTGATGCGGCACTGAAGGGCGTGGCCGTTGAGCCGGATATTCTCCTGGGCAGGCACGCCCGATTCCGGCGTACCGATTGCAAAGCCTTCCAGAATGTGGATCTGCGCCTTGACGATATCGATACCGGTCACGACTTCCGTCACCGTATGTTCGACCTGGATGCGCGGGTTCACTTCGATGAAGTAGAACTTGCCGGTCTCGGCATCCATGAGATACTCGACCGTGCCGGCGCCGACATAATTCGTTGCCTTGGCGATCTTCAGCGAGTAGCTGGCCAGCTCTGCTCGCTGTGCCTCGGAAAGATAAGGAGCCGGCGCGCGCTCCACCACCTTCTGGTTACGTCGCTGGATGGAACAATCGCGCTCGAACAGGTGCACGACATTGCCATGCGTATCACCCAGCACCTGGCTTTCGACGTGACGGGCACGTTCGACCAGCTTTTCCAGATAGACCTCGTCCTTGCCGAAAGCCGCCTTCGCCTCGCGCTTGGCCTCGACGACTTCCTTGGCCAGGTCCTTGGGGTCGCGGATGGCGCGCATACCACGACCGCCGCCGCCCCAGGAAGCCTTCAGCATTACGGGATAACCGATTTCCTCGGCCATCCGCGCCACTTCTGCAGCGTCGTCCGGCAGTGGATCGGTAGCCGGCACGACCGGCACGCCGACGGAAATGGCCAGATTGCGGGCCGCCACCTTGTTACCGAGCTGCCGCATCGTATCGGGCCGCGGACCAATGAAGATGATGCCAGCCTCATCGCATGCATCGACGAATTCCGGGCTTTCCGACAGGAGCCCGTAGCCGGGATGGATCGCGTCGGCGCCGGAAAGTTTAGCGACCCGGATCACTTCTGGGATCGAGAGATAGCTCTCGATCGGCCCGAGATCCTTGGCAAGATGCGGGCCGCGGCCGACCTGATAGCTCTCGTCCGCCTTGAACCGGTGCAGCGAAAGTTTGTCTTCCTCCGCCCAGATCGCGACCGTCTTGATCCCGAGCTCGTTGGCAGCGCGGAAAACGCGGATTGCGATCTCGGATCGGTTGGCAACAAGGATCTTCTTTATCTGCAAAGCGCTCTCCCCACGGCAATTTGAGTTTGTTGCACCGCAAGAGATCAATATCCCTGAAATTACGCAAGTATAAAGTTGGCCGAAAATGGCGCCTCAAGTTGCACAGATTGCCTCAGGCGATCAGCGCCAGACGAAACGCCAGCGCAATCAAATGCTGCCGGTTGTTAGCACCGAGCTTTTCGTGCAGCCCGTTGATGTACCAATCGACTGTATGGCTGGAAATATCCAGCTCCTTTGCTATCTCGTTAGAGGTAAGCCCGTTGGCCAATAGAAGTGTGATTTCCATTTCCCGCCGCGTCAATTGCACATCGCTCAAAGGCGCATTCTCGAAGATATCCGCCTTGTGGCGAAGCTCAAGCAACTTCCAGAAAACCGCTTTGGCAGCCGCATCGAACAGGCTGATTTCGGCCGGCGAGAGGTCGACCGGATTGCCGCCAACCGCGAAACTGCCGACAAGTCCGTTGCGGCCATGGACCGGAAACAGATATCCGTCGTGCAGCCCGTGCCGCGCGGCCTCCTGAAGCATCCTCTTCATTCGTTGACGATGCGGATCGGCCTTCAACGTCAAAAGCGCATCCTTCCAGCGGAACGGCCGTTGAGCCAGGCGCAGCCATCGAAGCGTCGGATCGATCAGCGAATATTTCCGTTGGGTATAGAGTTCCGTCCAGTTTGCCGGCCATTCGGCGGCAAGGACTGATCTCTGCAGATTGAGCTGCGGCAGGGGCTGGATGAGAAGACTGTAAAAATCAAACCCATAGCTACCGACCAGGCTTTCCAGCTCGGCGGTAACCTGTTCCGGCGTCTTTGCTTCCCCAAGCAACACCAGGAACTGGACAATCATGGTAATATTCAATACCGCCCCCGAGCCCGAACCGGGCATGCCGAATTACATATGCTACAATTGCCGAGATAGTTTACACAGACGGTTAGGATTGATTGAAACCGGGCCGCCAAATCTAGCATCGCTGAATCGATAAACACCACAAATACGTGCATTCCTATTTTTCTACACGACACACCATAGCGACACAATCTCGCCTACGATAATGGCTTGGAATCGCCTTGTATTGTCCATAAAGCTCTGTGACCCACATTAGGGTGAAAGTGACTGAAGAGGTTAGACGGTTGACACTATTTCAGGTTTATGGGCGGGCACTTGGATACCTGGGCAAGAACAAGTGGCGCGTGACGGCAATCGTCATCGCCAACATCGTGCTGGCCGTGATCACCATCGCAGAGCCGATCCTGTTCGGCTGGATCATCGATGCGATATCCTCCGGCGGTGCAGTGACCAATGTCCTGATCCTATGGGCAGCTTTCGGCTTCTTCAATACGGTAGCATACGTACTCGTGGCCCGTGAGGCTGACCGGCTTGCACACGGCCGGCGTGCATCGCTGCTGACAGAGGCCTTCGGGCGGATCATCTCGATGCCGCTCTCCTGGCATCACCAGCGCGGCACTTCCAACGCCCTTCACACGCTGCTTCGCGCCGCCGAAAGCCTTTTCGGTCTTTGGCTCGAATTCATGCGCACGCATCTCGCAACCGCTGTGGCGATCCTCTTCCTGATCCCGACCGCAATCTCCATGGACTGGCGCCTCAGCCTCGTACTGCTCTGCCTCGCCGTCTTCTACTGGGTGATCGGCGTTGCGGTGATGAAGCGAACCAAGGAAGGCCAGGCCTCGGTGGAAAGCCACTATCACCAGGTGTTCTCGCATGTCAGCGATTCGATCAGCAACGTCTCGGTCCTGCATAGCTACAACCGTATCGAGGCTGAAACCCAGGCCCTCAAGGTCTATACCAAGGACCTGCTGAAAGCCCAGTATCCGGTTCTCGACTGGTGGGCGCTGGCAGGCGGCCTCAACCGCACGGCCTCGACCGTCTCCATGGGCGTTATCCTCGTCATCGGCACCACGCTCGTCCAGCGCGGCGAGATCCGCGTCGGTGATGTGGTCGCATTTATCGGTTTCGCCAACCTTCTGATCGCCCGCCTCGACCTGCTGCGCCAGTTCGCCACCCAGATTTTCGAGGCCCGCGCCAAGCTCGAAGATTTCTTCGCGCTCGAAGATTCCGTCGATGACCGCACCGAGCCCGCCAATGCCGGCGAGTTGCGCGATGTCAGCGGCGAGGTCGAATTCCGCGATGTGAGCTTCGGTTTCGCCAACACCAAACAGGGCGTTCACAACATCTCGTTTACCGCCAAGGCCGGTCAGACTGTTGCGATCGTCGGGCCGACGGGTGCCGGCAAGACAACCCTCATCAATCTTCTCCAGCGAGTTTACGATCCACAACAGGGCAAGATCCTGATCGACGGGATCGATATCTCGACCGTCACCCGCAAATCGCTGCGCCAGCAGATCGCCACCGTCTTCCAGGATGCCGGCCTTCTGAACCGCTCGATCAGCGACAATATCCGCCTCGGCCGCGAGGGCGCCACGGAAGCCGATATCATCAAAGCTGCGGAAGCCGCGGCCGCGACCGAATTCATCGAAGACCGCCTCAATGGTTATGAGACTGCGGTCGGCGAACGCGGCAACAAGCTGTCCGGTGGCGAACGCCAGCGTATCGCAATCGCTCGCGCAATCCTGAAAAATGCCCCGATCCTCGTTCTCGACGAGGCGACCAGTGCGCTCGACGTCGAAACCGAAGCCCGGGTGAAGGTAGCGATCGACAAGCTCCGGCAGGACCGCACCACCTTCATCATCGCCCACCGCCTGTCGACCGTGCGCGACGCCAACACCGTCATCTTCCTCGATGGCGGTCGTGTCGCCGAAGTGGGAAGTTATGACGAGCTGAGCCGCCTCGGCGGCCGCTTCGCCTCGCTCCTGCGAACCAGCGGCTTGCTGGACGACAGCGAGGATGATGACGCGTCGAAGAAGGACAAGAAACCGGAGGCGACGCCGAACCCGGCGTGATGCAGTTTTTTGGATAGATTACTATACGGCCCGGCGCTCCATAAGACGCCGGGCTTTTATGTTTGTGGGATAAGCCTTTTGCGTGGCGTCATCCTAGGGACACGCCTGAGCATGACGAAAGAGGCAGCGGTTCTTACGCGGGCTTGCCGCGGTGGGGACGAAATCCGCCCTCCCCGCAAAAAACATCATTGCCAATCAATCACCTGGCGAAAATCATCGCCGACGATCATCCCCACACCCGGCCAACCGTTTAACCTGATCACGTCATCAAGCAGGGGGCCGGGTCGCGAACCGGACGCCTACGGACGAAAGATCCGGCGCACGATGATGCTCGTTAAGCGGAAGGACATGCCGTCAGGGCAAAGTCCTTCACCGGAACGGAAAAACGGGATGCTCCTCACCCGTCAACCTTCCGGAACGCTTCACGATCGGGCGGGCAGAATGCCTGACACCAATACCCACCCATTATCGCACTGCCCGCCTCCCCAATCAGCCGACCGTGACGGGATTTTCCGTTGCGGTCACCTGTGCTGCGCTTCTTTTGGATGGAGACTGTCTTATGCCGACGTAGAAAAGCATCGCCCCGAAAACCATTCCGGTTTCCGGGGCGATGCCATCGCATTCGATGTCACGTCACGCAGTTGTCTGGCTTTGCTGCCTATTTGGACGAGAGCAGAAACCCGCCATCCTTGCCGGCAGACTTGCCATCGACGGTAACATTGCCGCCTTCGACCTTGATCTTGTGGGCCTTGCCCTCGATCGTCAGTTCGGCCTCGAAACCATCCCAGCCGGTCGGCAGCGACGGATCGACGGTCAGACGATCGCCATTGCGCTTGATGCCGAGAATGCCCTCGATCGCAGCGCGATAGAGCCAGCCGGCGGAACCCGTATACCAGGTCCAGCCACCACGGCTCTGATAGTCGCCGGCGCCATAGACGTCGGCGGCAATGACGTAAGGTTCGACCCGGTAGGTATCGGCCGCCTCGCGGGTCAGCGCATGGTTGATCGGGTTCAATATCTGGAAGCACTTCCAGGCATCGTCACCACGTTTCATCTGCGCCAGCGCCAGCACGACCCAGATGGCTGCATGCGTGTACTGACCGCCGTTTTCGCGCACACCGGGCGGATAGGCCTTGATATAGCCGGGATCCTGCCGGGTCTTTTCGAACGGCGGGGTGAACAGGCGGATGATGCCCGCCTCTTCGTCCACCAGCTGTTTCATCACCGCATCCATCGCCTGGTCACGCCGGTCCACCCGGCCTTCGCCGGAAAGTACGCTCCACGATTGGCCGAGGCTGTCGATGCGGCATTCGTCGCTCTTGGCAGAACCGAGCGGCGTGCCGTCATCGAAATAGCCGCGACGATAATAGTCGCCGTCCCAGCCGTCGGTTTCGAGCGCATCCTTGAGCGTGTCGATATGCTTCTTCCAGCGATCAACGCGCTTCTTGTCCTTGCGCGCTTCGGCGTAAGGAATGAAGTCGCGCAGAGCGGCCGCCAGGAACCAGCCGAGCCAGACACTCATGCCACGACCTGCAACGCCGACACGGTTCATGCCGTCGTTCCAGTCGCCGCCGAGCATCAGCGGCAGGCCCATGTCGCCGGTGCGGTCGATCGCGAGATCGAGCGCACGCGCCGCATGTTCATAGAGGTCGGCGATCTCGTTCGTCACCTCGGGCTGGATGAAGGCATCGTGCTTCGTCTTTTCGAGGATCGGACCGGAGAGGAACGGCAACTGCTCTCCCAGAATGGTCTGGTCGCCGGTGACCGAGACATACTGGTTGATCGCATAGGCGAGCCACACCACGTCGTCGGAGATCGTCGTGCGCACGCCGGAGCCGTTATGCGGCAGCCACCAGTGCATCACGTCGCCTTCCTTGAACTGGCGCGACGCCGCATTGATGATCTGCCGGCGGGCAAGCGACGGCTCGTGCACGAGGAAGGCCAGCGTATCCTGCAACTGGTCGCGGAAGCCGAATGCACCCGATGCCTGATAGAAGGCGGTACGGGCCATGATGCGGCAACCGAGCGCCTGATAGGGCAGCCAGTGGTTGACCATGTTGTCGAGCGACTTGTCCGGCGTCGAGATTTTCAGACGACCGGTGAACTCGTTCCAGAAGCCACGGTTCTCTGCCAGCGCACCGTCGAACCTGACGGTCTTGAGCTCGGCGGAAAGCGCAACTGCCTCCTCCTTCGTTGCGGCATCACCGAGGAAGAAGGTGACTTCCGTTTCCTGACCCGGAGCAAGCTCCACGTCATAGGCGAGCGCCGCACACGGATCGCCATCGAGATCGAGCGAACCGCTGAGTGAGGACACACCCGCCACCGCAGCCGGCATCTGAACCGAGCCGAAGCGGCCGACGAATTCGCGACGGCTTGCCGTGAAGCCGGTCGGCATCTCGCTCATGCCGAGGAAGGCAAAGCGGCTGAAATTGATGCTGAACGCGTTGTTGGCAAACAGCGTGCCCGTCGCCTCGTCCCGCGAAGGCAGGATGAAGGGAACAGTCTTTGCCGTGTTCGCACCGAGCAGCCATTCGACATAACCGTAAAGCTTCAGCTTCTTCGTTTCCGAGCCGGAGTTCTTCAGCTTGATATGCGAGAACTTGGCATGACGCGTCCGGTCGACGGTCTGGGTCAGTTCCAGCTTCAGGCCGTCCTCTTCGGACGAGAAGACCGAATAACCGAGGCCGTGGCGGGCTTCGAACAGGACTTCCGGGCGACGCGAGAGCGCAGCGAACGGCGTATAAACCTTGTTCGTTTCCGTATCGGATACGTAGAAACCTTCACCCGGACGGTTGATAACGAGATCATTGGTCCAAGGCGTCAGCTGGTAGTCACGGGAGTTTTCCGCCCAGGAGAAGCCTGCACCTTCGGCCGAAACGTGGAAGCCGAACGTATCGTTGGAGATGACGTTGATCCACGGATGCGGCGTCGACTGGCCACCGTTGAGGCGGACCACATATTCGTTGCCCTCTTCCGAGAAGCCGCCGATGCCGTTCCAGAATTCGAGATCCGTAGGCTCCTTCGGCAGGACTTCGGGAGCGGCAAAGATCTCGCCGTTCAGAAGCGGACGACGATCGGCATCGATCTGCTGTTCCGTCGAAGGCGCAAAGATCGTGCTCGTACGGTTGAGCTGATCCCCGAATTGGCCGTTACGGGCATGCAGGACGACGCGGGAAGCGGCGATCAGGCCATCAGCGCCCGCGCCTTCCAGAAGATCGCGGCGCAGCGTGAACACATGCGTGCGTCCGCCTTCCTGGCCCATGCGGGTCGCCATCTGCTCGATCGACTGCTGCATGTCCTGTGCATCGTCGGCCCCGCGCTCGTTGAAGATCACGAGATCGGAGACTACGCCGCGCGAACGCAGATATTGCTGCGCCAGGATGGCTTCCTTGGCGACCGGCATGTCCGCCTCGTCATTGATCCGCAGCGTGAATATCGGAAGGTCGCCCGAAACCGAGGACGGCCAGAGGCCCGACTGCTTCTGCATGCCTGCCTGCAGCGTCTGCTGGTCGGCGCGAAGCTGCATGTCGGGATAGACGAGATAACGGGCCAGATGCTGGAAGACGGCCGCATCCTGCGAGGTGACGCCGAGATGGCGCATCTGCATCTGCGTACGCGTCCAGGCCTGGGTCAGTTCGCTCTGGAAGCTTTCGGCGTGGCGATAATGTTCAATCGCCTTGTCGAGATCTTCGCGTTTCGGTGCTGCGATCGTCCAGAAGACGACGCTGACCTTCTTGCCGGCCGGAACCCGCACGCTGCGGCGCAGCGATAGGATCGGATCGAGCGTGAAGCCGTCGGTATTCGACAGCGACGCGCCCGGATCGAAGGCAGCAGCCTCCGACAGCGTGCGGCCACGGCCGAGGAATTTGCGGCGGTCGGTTTCGTATTCGGTCGGGCGGTCCGTTCCGGCGTGGTCGGCGGCGAGATGCGCAACCAGCATGTCCGGTTCGCTGTGATCGCGCTTGTTGCGCCATGCGCGGATCACGTCGCCGCGCTTGCCGATTTCGGTATTGATAAACATGCGCGAGAAGACCGGGTGGCCGTTATCGCCGTCATCACCCGCAATCACCGGCTCCATATAGGAGGTGACTTCGATGAAACGGTCTTCGGTGCCCATATTGAGCAGCGTCACGCGACGGCCTTCGGCATCGTGCTCGGTGCCGACGATGACCTCGACCGTGCTGGTCAGGTCGCCGACCGTCTTGTGGAACTCGGCCTTTTCGTCGCCGAATACCGCCTTCGACTGCTCGCCTTCCGCACGACGCGGTTCGGTCGTGGTCGACCACCAGTCATTGGTCGCCGTATCGCGTAGGAAGATGAACTGACCCCAGCGATCTTCCGTCGGATCTGGTCTCCAGCGCGAAACGGAGAGGCCGTTCCAGCGGGAGTAACCCGAACCGGTCGCCGTCATCATTAGCGAGTAATGACCGTTGGAGAGCAGCACCAGTTCGCGGTCCTTGGTGGCCGGGCTGGTGATCGTGCGAATTTCCGGACGAAGCAACTCGCCGCCGCCGGTACCCGGCTTTTCCTCGTGCTTGGCGCTCATCACCGGAATGTCGCGCGGCGCCTTTTCCTGCAGCAGCAGTTCGGCCGCCTCGATCACCGGATCGGCGTGGAAGAGCTCGCGCAGCAAGCCGTTCATGACGACGTTGGCAACAGCAGCAATCGACATGCCATGGTGGTGGGCATAGTAGTTGTAGACGACAGCGCAGCGCTTGCCTTCCGGCACACGGGTCGGTGTGAAGTCGACCGCATCGTGGAAACCGTAAATGCCGAGCGCACCGAGTTCGCGCAGTTCGGCAAGGTTTTCGACCGCTGCCGTCGGGTCGTACTGGCTGGCAAGGATCGACGCGTAAGGCGCGATGACGGCGTTCTGGCCGAGACCACGCTTTAGACCCAGCGTCGGCACACCGAAATTGGTGTACTGGTAGTGCATCTGATGGTCGAGCGCGTTGAACGCGGCTTCCGAAATGCCCCACGGCGTGCCGAGGCGGCGGCCATGGTTCATCTGTTCCTTGACGATCAGGTTGTTGGTCTGGTTGAGGATACCGCCCTGACGCTCCTGCATGACGAGCGGCGGCATCAGGTATTCGAACATCGAACCCGACCAGGACACCAGCGCACCGCGCGCACCGATCGGCACGACATGGCGGCCGAGCTTGTACCAGTGCTCGTTCGGCAGGTCGCCCTTGGCGATGCCGAACAGGCTGGTGAGGCGAGCCTCGGACGCGAGCAGGTCATAGCAGGCTTCGTCGACTTCGTTGCTCTCGACCCGGTAACCGATCGACAGAAGACGACGATCCTTGCGGAACAGGAACTTGAAGTCCATCGCAAAGGCGATCTTGCGGGCACGGACACTAAGCGACGCGAGGCGATCGCGCAGCTCTTCGACATTGGCGTTATCGAAGGTACTGTCGGCAATATGCGCTTCGCAGGCGGTTACCAGCGAGGCGGCCCACTTGGTCACTTCCTCGCTCTGGCTGGAGCGAACTTCGTGGTCGAGATTGTGCGAAAGCTTCTGGATCTCGCGCGCCAGCACCGACAGGTTGATGATGCGGATCGAGGCGAACTCGTGCTCGCGCTTGACGGCGGCAAGCGCATTGGCAAAGCCGTTGATCCGCTCTTCGAGACGGCGACGCAGCGGACGCACGGTCTTGCGATCGTCGGGAAGCGCCTTCAGCGTTTCACCGAGAATGCCGGCGACATCACCCAGACCATCGAGATTGCCCTGCAGATGCGCCGACGGCGCTTCTGCCCAGATGCGGCAGGCAGACGAAATCGCAATCAGGTGACCGGCGAAGTTACCGCTGTCGACCGACGACACGTAGCGCGGCATCAGCGGCTTCATCGTGTCGATATGATACCAGTTATACATGTGGCCGCGGAACTTGTCGGCCTTTTCGACGGTCGCAAGCGTCTGCTCAAGCCGTTCGATCGTCTCGGCAAAGCTGATCCAGCCGAAGTGACGCGCCGAAATGGTCGACAGGAGATAGACGCCGATATTGGTCGGCGAGGTGCGCTTGGCGACCGACGGATTCGGCTTTTCCTGATAGTTGTCCGGCGGCAGATAGCTGTGTTCTGGCGTCACGAACATTTCGAAATAACGCCAGGTGCGGCGCGCGATCTTGCGCAGCTCGACCGACACGTTTTCCGGCACGAACAGCTTGTCTTCCGTCTCGGCCGACTGGCTGACATACCAGGCAACGAGCGGCGAGAAGATCCACAGGATTGCAAACGGAATGCCGACGAGGAAGGCATTGTCGCCCGGGATGGCGGCAAGAATGATGCTGAGCACGGCGATTGCCGGCGCATGCCACATCGACCGGTAATAATCGGTCGGGCTGCCCTGCGCATTCGACTGGATAGACGCAGCCGTCTTCCATTCCAGCATCAGCTTGCGGGAAACGAACAGGCGATAGAGCGAACGGCCGATCGCGTCCGTCATGATGCAGGCAGAATCGGCAATGAAGACGATCCGGAGCGCCACCTGAGCATTGGTCGAGCGGACGTCGGACCAGACGGAATAGAAATGCGCCTTGGCAACGTTGTCGCTCGAACGCGGCAGAAGATTGGTCAGAAGCGAGATCGTCGGAGCGACGAACAGCGAGAAGATAAGCAAAATCTGCCAGATCAGCGCGCCAAGCGGGTCCATGCAATACCAGCCGAGCACGGAGGCGAAGAACCATGCGATCGGAGTGAGCGACCGGCGCAGGTTATCGAGCATCTTCCAACGACCGAGCGCGGTCACACCACGCTTGGCGTCGATGATGTAAGGGATGAGCTGCCAGTCGCCGCGTGCCCAGCGATGCTGGCGCGAGACTTCGACCTCGTAACGGGTCGGGAAATCCTCGACCAGCTCGACATCGGTGACAAGAGCGCAACGCGCGAAAGACCCTTCGAGCAGATCGTGCGAAAGAACCGCATTTTCTTCGATACGCCCCTTCAGCGACGCTTCGAAAGCATCGACGTGATAAAGGCCTTTACCGGTGAACGAACCTTCAGACGTCAGATCCTGATAAACGTCGGAAACGGCGAAGACATAAGGGTCGAGACCGCGGCCGACGGAGAAGACACGCTGGAAGACAGAAGCTTCTGTACCGGTCGTCAGCGACGGGGTCACGCGCGGCTGCATCAGGCCGTAGCCCTTGATAACCTGATTGGTTTCAGGATCGAGAACCGGGCGGTTGATAGGATGGTGCATCTTGCCGACGAGCTTGGTCGCCGCATCACGGATGAGGCGGGTATCGGCATCGAGCGTCATCACATACTGGACGTTTGCCGGAACCGTATTGGCGCCCTGCAGATAGGTCGTGTCACGGTCACCGCGCAGGAGCAGGTTCAGCTCATGCAGCTTTCCGCGCTTGCGCTCCCAGCCCATCCATACGCCTTCGTTCGGATTGAACAGGCGGCGGCGGTGGAGAAGGAAGAAGCGATCGCTCTCGACTTCATCCTTGTAGCGCGCGTTGAGCGCAACGATTTCGCGCTTGGCATAATCGAGGATTTCGAGATCGGCTTCGGTCTGCTCGGTCTTGGCATCGCGCCAGTCGGAAAGCAGCGAGAAATAGATCTCGCCATGCGGGTTGGCGAGATAATGAACTTCGAGATTGCGCACCAGTTCATCGACCGTATCGCGGTCGGTGATCAGACACGGCACGACGACCAGCGTCTTCGCCTCTTCCGGAATGCCTTCCTTGAACTCGTAACCAACAAGCCGCGCGGGTTTGACGAAATAGGTGACGACCGTGTTGAACAGGCCGGTAGCACCTTCAGACGCCGGAAGTGCGAACATCAGAAGCAGGAAGAAGACGACGATCAGCGGGATCGCAGCCTGGACCAGGAAATGGCCGGTGATCGCCAGTGCAAGAACGGTGAGCAGGATCACCGGAGCGGCAATCGCCAGCCAGTTCAGCTTGCGATAGGCGCGCACAGCCCGCTGCAGGATCGGCGGATTGTAACCGACGGCCGCCTCCAGCTCCTTTCGGTGACGGCCGACGATGAACGCGCCGACATTGGTCTCACGCACGTCCGGGTCTTTTTCGGCAGCTTCCTGCGAAAGCTTGATGGCAGCCTGGGTGACTTCCGCTTCGCTGCGCTTGGAAAGCCGGGCGAGCTTTTCGATACGGTTGCGATAGGCGTTGCGCGAACCGAAATCGAGCGCCTCGTAATCGGTGTGCTCGCGGAACAGCTTGTCGATCTGGGAGACATCCTCGAACCAGACGCTCCATTCCGTATCGATGATGAGACGCAGGCTCTTGATGATATTGCCCATCGTCACGTTGCCGGAAGACAGACGGCTCTGCTCAGACTGCGTTACCGTTTCGACATCGGTACCGGCCTCGGCAAGACGGCTTTCCAGCCAGGTCGTCGCAAACGTCGTCGACTGGGATGCATTGCGCAGACGATAGAGGAACTGCGCCGCAAACGTGTTGTCGCGCGCCAGATCGGCGACGCCGGCAAGCACCTTTGCGCTTTCCGTCTCGTCGTTCAGACGGATGATCTCGTCGGCGACGTCATTGGCGCGCTTGCGCATGTTGCGCGAACGGTCGACGCGGGTCGCGATACGGCGCAGGTTCTCGATCAGCACGAAGCGGATGAAGGACGGCAGCGCCCAGAGCTCGCCGATTTCGAGCGGTTCGTTTTCCTGGAAACCCTCGACCATGGCGGCCAGCGTCTCGCGGTTCACGCCCGAATGGGTGTGGGCCACGTAGAGCCATGCGAGCGCCAGAACGCGCGGCATCTTCTGTCCCTGGATGACGCGCGTCGGCAGCTGCTTGAAGAATTTTTTCGGGAAGTCGCGACGGACTTCCTGGATCGCCTCTTCGACGATGTAATAATTGTCGAGCAGCCATTCGGCCGCCGGCGTGATCGAAGCGCCCGCATCCACATCCAGAGCCGCAGCGCGATAGACGCGAAGGATTTCCTTCTCGTTGTCGGAATGCTGCTGGAAGAACTCGAAGGACATGAGGCCAGGAAGCTCCTGCCCCTCGCCGCGGCCGAGCCGCACGCCGCAGTCTCTCAGATCTTCTATCGTCAGATAGGCCGCACGGATCGAATCATTGTGATCGACCTGCTTGACGTCTGTTTCGCGCGAGGAACCGGGCTTCGGAGTATCAAGGGACATGGACACGCTTCTGAATGAAAAATCGGGGTTTATCGGCCAAATTTCTCGGGCCTACGCCGGAAAATCACGCCGCCATCTGGGAAATGGCGCCAAATTCCGGTGCAATCCGCGCGAAGGGAGATAGAGGCCAGCTTGAATATTGCAAATCAAAGACACCAATTATCGCCAGCCACAGCTCGGATTGACACAGTTTACTCCATTAACCTTGGCAGCCTGAATAAAGGCTGAACGAATTCAAACGATTGATTCAGGAAGAAAATCGCAAAGCTTGAGGCGCTCGATTGGCGCATGGCGGCCAATGGGCTATACCCGCGCCTTCTCTTCGCGAAAGCCAGAAAGGCATGATGATGACGCTCCGATTTTCAAACGACATGACCGACGTGATCGCGATCCGCCGGCATCTGCATGAAAATCCGGAAATCGGCCTTTCCGAAATCAAGACCTCGGACTTTATTGCTGAAAAGCTTGAGGAATATGGCTACCAGGTAACACGCGGACTGGCAAAGACCGGTATCGTCGCAACGCTTAAAAACGGCAACGGCGAGCGTTCCGTCGGTATTCGCGCCGATATCGACGCCCTGCCGATCACCGAAGAGACCGGCCTCGAATATGCCAGCAAGAACCACGGCGTAATGCATGCCTGTGGCCATGACGGACACACCGCCATGTTGCTGGGCGCCGCAAAGATCCTGGCCGAACGAAAGAATTTCGATGGTACGATCCATCTGATTTTCCAGCCCGCCGAAGAAAATTTCGGCGGCGCCAAGATCATGATCGACGAAGGCCTGTTTGAGAAATTCCGCTGCGATGCAGTTTTCGGCATGCACAACGATCCGGCCATGCCCTTCGGCAAGGTCTTCGTCAAGGACGGCCCGCTGATGGCTGCAGTCGATGAAGCCCGCATCACCGTCAATGGTCGAGGCGGTCACGGCGCCGAACCGCAAACGGCGTCTGACCCGATCGTTGCCGGTGCCAGCATCATCATGGCGCTGCAGACGGTGGTGTCGCGCAATCTCCACCCGCTCGATCAGGCGGTCGTCACTGTCGGAGCCTTTAATGCCGGCATTGCCAGCAACGTGATCCCCGAGCGTGCGACGATGGCAATCACTATTCGCTCCTTCGATCCGAAGGTTCGCGACATGCTGGAAGAGCGCATCCGCGGCATCGTCGAGGGACAGGCGTCAAGTTACGGCATGTCGGTAACGATCGATTACGAACGCGGCTATGAAGCGACCATCAATCACACGGCGGAGACGGATTTCGTCCGCGATCTGGCGAAGAAGGTGGTTGGCGCCGAGAATGTCGCCGAGATCGAGCGCCCGATGATGGGGGCAGAGGATTTCGCCTATATGCTGGCGGAACGCCCCGGCAGCTACTTCTTCCTCGGCACGGCCAAGACCGACAACGACCCTTCGCTGCATCATCCGCGCTTCAACTTCAACGACGACGCGCTGCCTATCGGCGTCAATCTCTGGGTCGAACTGGCCGAGACATATCTGCCGGCCAAGTAGGATCAACACGCAGCAGACGGCAATGCTGTCGAGATAGCACCACACTAAACCGTCATGCTCGGGCTTGTCCCGAGCATCTGCTGAGCCGATTTTTTTGGAAACTGTCAAATCCTCGAGACAAGCCCGAGGACGACGTAAATCAAGGCTGAGTAAACCGCCTCAGCCTTGAGAGACTTAGAAAATACCGAGCGTCACCGCGCCGACAAAGGCGAAAGCCGCCACGGCGATTGCCAGATGCGTGGCGGATTGCCAGCTGCCGAACAGCGAGTGGCGATGGGAAAGCGATCGTGTCTGAACAGTCGAATGCCGCATGATCTTCCTCCAGCTTTACAGAGCCACCATTCTCCGGGTGATGACTGATGCTACCTTATCCCTATCAACTTGGTAGAGATAAAGTTCCAAGCAAATAGAACGGATTGGAAAATCCTTTTCCGTTAATGCCTGTATTGTGGCGTTAACGGTTTATTATGCCTCCGGTTCCGGCGCCTGCCCTTTTGTCGCCTCAATCCGGGTTCCGCTCCAGCGCCATGCGGAAAATATCGCCATCGACATTGCCGCCAGAGCAGACCGCAATCACGGTGTCACCGAGCGTTTCGCCATGGAAAAGCGCCGCCGCAAGTGCCACCGCTCCACCCGGTTCGACCACGATCTTCAACCGGCTGAAGGCAAGCGCCATGGCCTTCAAGGCCTCGGCTTCGGTGACGACAAGCCCTGGGCCGCAGAGTTTTGACATGATCGGAAAGGTGATGTTGCCCGGCTGCGGCGTGATGATCGCATCGCAGAGCGAACCCGATTGCGTGGCATTCTTCTGGATCATGCCGGATGCCAGCGAACGCGTGACATCGTCGAACCCTTCCGGCTCGCAGGGGTGGACGGTAAATCCCGGCGCCTTGGCGGCAAGCGCCAGGGAGACACCTGAAATGAAGCCGCCGCCACCTGTCGGGACGAGAACGTCGGCCTTTTCGATACCCAGTTCCTCTGCCTGTTCGGCGATTTCGAGACCCGCCGTCCCCTGACCGGCGATCACCAACGGTTCATCGAACGGCTTGACCAGCGTCAGGTTGCGCTCGGCCGAAAGCCGCGCACCGATCGCATCGCGATCCTCCGTCGCGCGATCGAAAAGCACGACTTCGGCGCCATAGGCTCGGGTGTTCTCGATCTTGATGCGCGGTGCATCGGACGGCATGATGATGACGGCCGGGATGCCGTGCAGCTTTGCCGCAAGCGCCACGCCCTGCGCGTGATTGCCGGAAGAAAACGCGATCACGCCTTTCGCACGAACCTCCGGCGAAAGCCCCGAAATCGCCGACCATGCACCGCGGAACTTGAACGATCCCGTATGCTGCAAGCATTCGGGTTTGACGAAAATCCGCCGGCCGGCGATCTCGTCGAGAAAGGGAGAGGAAAGCAGAGGCGTGCGGCGGATATGGCCGTCGAGACGGGCTCGGGCGGCTTCGATCATGGCAATATCGGTCATGGAAATCCTTGCTCGGGAAAGGCGGCGGCGCGTGAACGACAAAAGCCTATTATCGGCCCGGCTCAAGGTAAAGCGACGACAATCGGGAAGATTGTCACCCAGTCAATTCAACACGAAATTCAGTCGGCAACGCTCGCGCCGATCTTCACCACCGCCTTGATCGGCAGATGGTCCGATGCCCGGCGCGAAAGCGGCGTATCATGCGTTTCGACACGGTCGATAAGCCCCGGCCGGTTGGCCATGATGCGGTCGAGCGCCAGCACCGGCAGTCGTGACGGGAAACTTGGCACCGCCGATGGCAGGCCGAAAACCGTCGCCAGCGTATTGAGCGAGGAACGATCGCCCAGCCGCCATTCGTTGAGGTCCCCCATTAGCACGGTCGGATATTCTTCGCGTGCGCGCAGGATATCGAGGATCATCCGCGCCTGCTGCTGGCGGGACCGATTGAGCAGGCCAAGATGCGCGGCGATCACCCTGAATGTCTTTCCGCCCGCCAGGTCCAGTTCCGCCATCAGAGCGCCGCGCGGCTCCAGCCCCGGCAGCTTTACCTGATGCACGTCACGCACCACCCCCTCGCGGAAGAAGACGACATTGCCATGCCAGCCATGCGCGCGCGCGACGCCAGATACCGGCACCGGGTAAAGCCCCGTTTCCCGCTCCATCCAGGCGAGATCGAGAAGCCCGCGGCGCTCACCGAAGCGTGTATCCGCCTCCTGCAGCGCGATGATATCGGCACCGATTTCGCGGATCACCTGGGCGATCCGGCCAGGATCGAATTTGCCATCGACCCCGACGCATTTGTGCACATTGTAGGATGCGACAAGCAGGCCGGTTGACGGATCATGCTGTGAATGGATGCCAATCCCGCGCGCCTTTCGGGCGCGGATCGACGCAATGATGCTGGCCGGCAAGGTTGTACGTTTCTCGTGCATCACCGTCATTCTTCAAAGCATGACCGACGCGGGCCGCGCCGACCGGTACAGATCACAGATAGGGTGAACCCAACCAGAGCACCCGTTCAAGCAGGCGTTTTGCAAATGGTCGTGAACGAAGACCATGCAGCGTCACCTCTTCCGCAGAGGAAATAGCCAGGTCGACCCTTCGTTCCAGCGCTTGCGCAAATCCACGATCGAAAACTTCAAGATCGACCTCGAAATTCAGCCTCAGCGAGCGGGGGTCGATATTCGAAGAACCGACATAGGCCCAGCAGCCGTCGATAGCCATCAGCTTGGAGTGGTTGAACGGTCCTGCCGCCCGCCAGATGCGGCAATAGTTTTTCAGCATCTGGTCGAACTGAGCCGTCATGGCGAGATCGACTAGTTTCAGGTTGTTGGCGCTCGGTACGACGATATCGACCACTACGCCGCGCCGCGCCGCCGTGATCAGCGCAGTGATCAGCTCCCGGTCGGGCAGGAAATAAGGTGAGACGATCTTGATCGAGGACCGGGAGATGGAAAAAGCGCCCATCAGCATCTTCTGGTTCGTCTCGACACTGCGATCCGGACCGGAGGAGACGGCTCGCATTATGGTCGGCGAACCGGGCCGCATGCCAGGTGTCGGAACCTTCCAAGCTTCACCCTCCAGCTTTTCGTCGGTGGAAAACTCCCAGTCGGCAGCCGAGATCGCCAAAAGATCGGCCACAACCGGTCCGGTCACGCGGAAATGCGTGTCGGCGGCACATTTATCGCCGCTAAATTCGCATGAAAATCCCTCGCGGATATTCATGCCGCCGGTAAAGGCTATTTCGCCGTCGATGGCCATGATCTTGCGGTGGGTCCGCAGGTTCGCATAGGGCAGCCGTAGGCCGGTAATGACATTGCCGTTGAATACATCGACGGTGACGCCGCCCTCACGCAGCATGCCGAGCACGCTCGGCACGGAATAACGTGCACCGACGGCATCAATCAGCACCCGGACCTCGACACCACGCCGCGCCGCCGCACTCAGCGCCTCGATAAACCGCGCGCCGATCCGGTCCCGGTCGAAAATATAGGTTTCGAGCAGAATGGAACGGCTCGCGAGCGCGATCTCTTCGAGCATTGCGCCATAGGCTGCATCACCATTGTCGAAGGCGGAAATCGTATTGCCGGTCGTCAGGTGGTGCCGGGTGACGCGGTCGCCAAGCGTCTTCATCCCCCGAAACCGGTGGCCAAAGTCCTCGATCACCTGATCATCGGTCGCATCATAGGAGGCGAAATCGAAACGCTCCGCTCCCTGCAGCAGCGAGCGCCGGTCACCGATGACGTTGCGGCGGATACGATTGACGCCGGCGATCAGATAAAACGCCGCGCCGACGATGGGCGACAGCAGAATGACGCCGACCCAGCCGACAGCTGAGCGGACCTCTTCCTTCGTCATTGTCGCGTGAACGGCCGCAGACGCGCCGGCCACCACCGAGACAATGAACAGGATGTGCGGCCAATAGGCGTCGATAAGCGAGATCATGGCGTCCAATATAGGGACGCCATGATACTAGGCAATGCGGCTAGACAATTGGAGAAATCAGCGGTTTAAGCCGTCAGCTCCTTGGCGAATTTTTCAAGCCCGCGCTCGACCTTATCGAACATGTCATCGACCTGCTCGTCGGTAATGATCATCGGCGGGCAAAACGCAATCGAATCGCCGATCGCGCGGCTGATGACGCCCTCCTCCATCAGATATCCGAACAGCTTCGGCCCGAGCTGTCCGGCGGTGAAGCCTTCGCGCGGTGCAAGCTCGAAGGCGCCGATCAGGCCGACGCCGCGGTGTTCGATGACCAGCGGATGATCAGCGATCGACTTCAGCCGCGCCAGGAATTTCGGGCTGAGCGACCTGACATTGCCGACAAGATCACGCTCCTCGATGATCCTGATATTTTCCAGCGCCACGGCCGCGGCAACCGGATGGCCGGCGGCGGTAACCCCATGACCGAACGTGCCGATCTTTGCCGATTCATCCGCCAGCGGCTGGTAGACGCTTTCATTGATCAGAAGCGCCGAGATCGGCTGATAGGAAGACGAGATCTGCTTCGAAAGCGTCATCATGTCGGGCTGCAGCGCATATGTCGTCGTGCCGAACATCTCGCCCGTGCGACCGAAACCGCAGATCACTTCGTCGGCGATGAACAGGACATCGTATTTCTTCAGAACCTTCTGGATCGCTTGCCAGTAACCGGTCGGCGGCACGATGACGCCGCCCGCCCCCATCACCGGCTCGCCGATAAAGGCGGCGACCGTATCGGGGCCTTCCTTGAGGATCAGGTCTTCCAGATCCTTGGCGCAGCGCTCGACGAACTGTGCCTCGGTCTCGCCCTCAGTCTTGAAGGCACGGTAGTGCGGGCAGCTCGTGTGAAGCACGCGCGCGATCGGCAGGTCGAAGGAACGATGGTTGTTCGGCAGGCCGGTCAGGCTGGCAGACGCGATGGTGACGCCGTGATAGCCCTTGGTGCGGGAAATGATCTTCTTCTTGTCCGGCTTGCCGAGCGCGTTCGACCGGTACCAGACGATCTTCATCGCCGTATCATTTGCTTCCGAACCCGAATTGGTGAAATAGGCCTTCGACATCGGCACCGGCGCGATCTCGATGAGCTTTTCGGCAAGCTCGACCGAAGGGCTGTGCGTGCGCGCCGTGAACGTGTGGTAATAGGGCAGCTTTGCCATCTGCTTGGCCGCGGCCTCGACCAGACGGCTTTCGCCGAAACCGACGCCGACGCTCCAAAGCCCAGCCATGCCTTCGATATACTGCTTGCCGGCATTGTCGTAGACATGGACGCCTTCGCCGCGCTCGATCACCAGCGCGCCATCGCGCTCCAGCGCCCGTGCGTTCGTGTACGAATGCAGATGATAGGCCTTGTCGCGGGCCTCGATGGAATTGGGCTGGATCGTCACGGACTGTTCTCCTCTCGCACGAACGCGAATAGGAAATTCATAAGAGGAATCCCGCGGATTTCCAGCCCTCAAACGCGATTTAGCCGAGCCCGCCGTTTAAAATAATTGACGGGCTCATGAGCAATTTTCATAGGTCCGATCACCGCACCGACATACTAGCGCACAGACATGGCCGCGATCGGCGGCTCTGCCTGAGCGGGGATCGGGCTCTTGTAATCCTGCCCCTTGTGCCGGCGCTTGAGATCGGCCCATGCGGCTTCGCGCAGCTGCTCGCTGGTCATCGCCGCAAGACCCGTGGCCGCCATCACTTTCGCGACCGAAGCCATACCCTTGTGGGCGAGCGCGCTCTTGCCCTGCGCAACCACCTGCCAGGTATGAAGCTGCGTGCCGATAGCGAGCGTCGCACCATAGGCCTGAACAGTCGGCACGACCCAACTGACATCGCCCACATCAGTCGATCCGCCCATCTGGCGAACTTCGTTGTGAGGCGGCAGAACGAAGTCGGCAAGCGGGATATCCCGCTGTTCGAGGCGCTCCTGCGCCCAGCTGGCCGCAACATCCTCGGGTGTCAGTGTGGCGCGGATCTTTTCCGCAAATTCGATATCCGCAGCATCGAAGGCCGGCGGCCCCATGCTCTCCCAGATATCCTGCATCGTATCCATCAGCGGCGTGTTCACCACGAGGTTGGAAACGCCGGCAAGCGTGACGGATTCCATCTTCGTCTCGGTCATCAGCGCCGCGCCCTCGGCCACCTTCTTTACCCTCTCGATAAGCGCGAAGAGACCGGCGAGATCCGGCGCGCGCACGACATAACGAACCTTGGCATGCGCCTGAACGACGTTCGGAGAAATGCCGCCAGTGTCCAGCACCGCATAATGAATACGGCATTCGGACGGCATGTGCTCGCGCATATAATTGACACCGACGCTCATCAGTTCGACGGCATCGAGCGCGCTACGACCCAGTTCCGGCACGGCGGCGGCATGGGCGGCACGGCCGGTAAAGGTGAAATCGATGCGGCAATTGGCAAGCGACGTCTCACGCTGCACCCCGGCAAAGTTGCTCGGATGCCAACTGATGGCGATATCGACATCGGAAAAGGCGCCGTCACGCACCATGAAGGCCTTGGCGGCACCACCTTCTTCTGCGGGGCAGCCGTAATAGCGAACCCGGCCCGGCGTGCCCGTCTTTTCAAGCCAGTCCTTGAGTGCCGTCGCCGCCAGAAGAGACGCCGAACCAAGCAGGTTGTGGCCGCAGCCATGGCCGTTCGCGCCTGCGATCATCGGATCATGCTCGGTTGCACCCGCTTTCTGGCTGAGGCCCGCCAGCGCGTCATATTCGCCGAGAAATGCAATAACCGGACCACCGCTACCGGCCTCGCCCATCACAGCGGTCGGGATATTGGCAACCGCATCGGTAATCCGAAAACCCTGCGCCTCCAGCATCTCGCGATGGGCAGCAGCAGACTCCGTCTCCATGTAGCAGGTCTCGGGCGTCTCCCAGACTTGGTTGGCCAGTTCCGCGAACACCTCCGTTTTACGATCCACGAGATCCCAGACGAGAGGGAGGTTCGAGTTGCCATCGGTCATGAAACAGCCGCCTTGATTTCTAGCTAAGATGAGTTTTGGGTATGGAATGCAATAACCGCATACCTATCCCTTTCCGGGCCAAGCGCAACGCATAATGCAAAGAATTAAGGCTATGCGCATCGATTAGGCAGCGTCACCGCAGTTGTGATCAAATCCCGAATCTTACCGTCTCGACAACCGAGTGATAATCGCTATTCTCGCGCGCCACGGGAAGCAGACACGCTGAGCGAGCATTGCTTCACCGCAAAACAAATATGGAGTGAATGAGCAAAGACCAAGCATGACGTTCTGCATTTGTCGCCTCGATTGAAAATCTATTCCTTGAGGCAGCCGATATGTAGGACGACCCGCATGATCCTGCAGTTTCATCCGAGATGGGGAAATATATTTCGACCGGCATAGAGTTGGGCTTGCCGGTCAGGAGGTGAACAACACAGGACTTGGTCAAAAGATGCGGCAAAACGCATCGTAAATCAGGGAAATCAACCGTGCTGGCAAAGCCGGCACAGGTAGGGAGACTATCAATGAAACGTGTACTTACTCTCGCAGCGGCAGCGCTTCTGTCCGCAACATTCTTTGCCGGCGCCGCCAGCGCGAAGACCTTCGTTTATTGCTCCGAAGGTTCGCCAGAAGGCTTCGATCCGGGCCTCTATACCGCCGGCACGACCTTCGACGCCTCGGCTCATCCGATCTTCAACCGCCTGCTCGAATTCAAGCCGGGCACGACGCAGCCGGAAGCCGGTCTCGCAGAGAGCTGGGAAATTTCCGCTGACGGCACCGTCTACACCTTCAAGCTGCGCAAGGGCGTCAAGTTCCAGACCACGGACTTCTTCACCCCGACCCGCGAATTGAACGCAGACGACGTCATCTTCTCGATCGGTCGCCAGATTGACGAAAAGAACGCCTGGAACAAGTACATTTCCGGCGGCACCTGGGAATATGCCGACGGCATGGGCTTCCCGAAGCTGATCAAGTCGATCGAAAAAGTCGACGACCTGACGGTCAAGGTCACGCTGAACCGTCCGGAAGCACCGTTCCTGGCCAACCTTGCCATGCCGTTCGCTTCGATCCTGTCGAAGGAATATGCCGACAGCCTCGAGAAGGACGGCAAGAAGGAGCAGTTGAACCAGAACCCGGTCGGTACCGGTCCGTTCACCTTCGTCGCCTACCAGCAGGACGCCATCATCCGCTACAAGAAGAACGCCGACTACTGGGGCACCGCTCCGAAGATCGACGATCTCGTCTTCGCGATCACCAGCGACGCTGCCGTTCGTTACCAGAAGCTGAAGGCCGGCGAATGCCACCTGATGCCGTTCCCGAATGCCGCCGACGTTGAATCGATGAAGTCCGACCCGAACCTGGAAGTTCTGGAGCAGGAAGGCCTCAACATCGCCTACCTCGCCTACAACACGACCCAGGCTCCGTTCGACAAGCCGGAAGTTCGTATCGCTCTGAACAAGGCGATCAACAAGAAGGCCATCGTTGACGCCGTCTTCCAGGGCATGGCAACGCCTGCAACCAACCCGATCCCGCCGACAATGTGGTCTTACAACAACGAGACCAAGGACGACACCTACGACCTCGACGCTGCCAAGAAGATGCTGGCAGACGCTGGCGTCAAGGATCTCTCGATGAAGATCTGGGCAATGCCGGTTTCGCGTCCATACATGCTCAACGCACGTCGCGCTGCTGAAATCATGCAGGACGACTTCGCCAAGATCGGCGTCAAGGTCGAGATCGTTTCCTACGAATGGGCTGAATACCTGTCGCGTTCGAAGGCAAAAGACCGTGACGGTGCCGCAATCCTCGGCTGGACCGGCGACAACGGCGACCCGGACAACTTCCTCGACACCCTGCTCGGCTGCGATGCAGTTGGCGGCAACAACCGCGCACAGTGGTGCAACCAGGAATTCGACGCTCTCGTGAAGAAGGCCAAGGTCACCTCCGACCAGGCTGAGCGCACCAAGCTTTATGAGCAGGCACAGGCCGTCTTCAAAAAGGACGCTCCCTGGGCAACCATCGATCACTCGCTCGCCGTCGTTCCGATGCGCAAGGGTGTGACCGGCTTTACCCAGAGCCCGCTCGGCGACTTCACTTTTGAAGCAGTCGATATCGCCGAGTAAAACTGGCCTATCACAACTTTTTGCCGCGGGACGCGTTGCGTTTCCCGCGGCATTTTCTTATGAGACGCCTAAAAATATGGCGGTGACGCCGATATGGTTTGATCCATGGCTTGACAAAAGCCCAGGTCGGTCCAGCCCCCTTTCCGCAAAGGCTTAAAATGTTTGGCTTCCTTCTGCGGCGCCTCGCCGTCCTGATCCCGACTTTCATCGGGGTCTCCATCATCGCCTTCTCCTTCATCCGGCTTTTGCCAGGTGATCCGGTTGCGCTCCTTTCGGGTGAGCGCGTCATGTCTCCGGAGCGTCACGCGCAGATCAGTGCGCAGCTCGGCATGGACCGGCCGATGATCGTGCAGTATTTCGATTATCTCGGTGGCGTACTCACCGGCGACTTCGGCACCTCGATCGTCTCGAAGAAGCCGGTTCTTGATCAGTTCCTGACACTGTTCCCGGCAACGGTCGAACTGTCTTTCTGTGCCATCATCATAGCGATCGCGCTCGGCATTCCCGCCGGTGTCATTGCCGCAATCAAGCGAGGCTCGATCTTCGATCAGGGCCTTATGGGCATCGCACTGGTCGGTTATTCCATGCCGATCTTCTGGTGGGGTCTGCTGCTGATCATCCTGTTTTCGGGCACCCTGCAGTGGTTCCCGGTATCGGGTCGCATCTCGCTGATGTTCTATTTCCCGCAGGTCACCGGCTTCATGCTAATCGACAGCCTGATTTCCGGCCAGAAGGGGGCTTTTGCCTCGGCACTCAGCCACCTCGTTCTGCCGTCGATCGTGCTCGCCACCATTCCGCTCGCCGTCATCGCCCGCCAAACGCGCTCGGCCATGCTGGAAGTTCTGTCCGAAGACTATGTGCGCACCGCCCGCGCCAAAGGCCTGTCGCCATTCCGCGTCGTCGGCATCCATGCGCTGCGCAACGCCATGATCCCGGTTATCACGACGGTCGGCCTGCAGGTCGGCGTCATGTTGGCCGGCGCGATCCTGACCGAGACGATCTTCTCCTGGCCGGGCATCGGCAAATGGATCCTCGATAGCGTCTTCCGCCGTGACTACGCCGTCATCCAGGGTGGACTGCTGCTGATCGCCGCGATCATCATGACGGTCAACCTGATCGTCGACCTGCTCTATGGTCTCGTCAACCCGCGTATCCGCCACTAAGAAGGAGCAAAATCCCATGGCTGACGCCACTCTTACACCAAAGGCTGCGGAGCCCGTCTCCTCGGCCCAGATGCGACGCCAGATGCTCAAGGAGTTCTGGTTCTACTTCTCGGAAAACCGCGGCGCCGTGATCGGCCTGTTCGTTTTCCTGGCTCTGGTTCTGGTCGCGATCCTCGCACCGGTGATTGCCCCCCATTCACCGTTCGAACAGTATCGCGATGCGGTCTTGAAGCCGCCGGTATGGGCTGAAGGCGGCACCGCCAACTATATTCTCGGCACCGATCCGGTCGGTCGTGATATCCTCTCGCGCCTGATCTACGGCGCGCAGTATTCGCTGTTCGT
This sequence comes from Agrobacterium sp. Ap1, assembly GCF_017313375.1. Lineage (NCBI taxonomy): Bacteria > Pseudomonadati > Pseudomonadota > Alphaproteobacteria > Hyphomicrobiales > Rhizobiaceae > Agrobacterium > Agrobacterium sp. Ap1. The sequence goes on along the minus strand of NZ_JAFLMY010000013.1, from coordinate 67,769 downwards.
CGGTCTGGTCGTCACCAAGCTGTCTCTGATTTCCGGCATCATCGTCGGTCTTCTGGCCGGTTATTACCGCGGCTGGCTGGACACGATCATCATGCGCCTGATGGACATGATCCTCGCCGTTCCCTCGCTGCTTCTGGCGCTGGTGCTCGTCACCATTCTCGGTCCGGGCCTGAACAGCGCCATGATCGCGATTGCCGTGACGCTTCAGCCGCATTTCGTGCGCCTCACCCGCGCCGCCGTGATGGCCGAAAAGACCCGCGACTATGTCACCGCCGCCCGTATCGCCGGCGCAAGCCCGCTGCGCCTGATGTTCCGCACCATCCTGCCGAACTGCACCGCACCGCTGATCGTCCAGGCAACCCTGTCCTTCTCCAACGCCATTCTCGATGCGGCCGCTCTCGGCTTCCTCGGCATGGGCGCTCAGCCGCCGACACCGGAATGGGGCACGATGCTGGCCGAAGCCCGCGAATTCATTCTGCGCGCCTGGTGGGTCGTCACCTTCCCGGGTCTCGCAATCCTCATCACCGTTCTTGCCATCAACCTGATGGGCGACGGCCTGCGCGATGCGCTTGATCCGAAGCTGAAGAGGTCCTGATCATGTCGCTTCTGCAAATCGACAATCTCACCGTCGAATTCGAAACCGCCAGCGGCTGGTTCCGCGCCGTGGACGGCGTCTCGATCTCGGTCGACAAGGCCGAAGTGCTCGCCATCGTCGGCGAATCCGGCTCCGGCAAGTCGGTCTCCATGCTGGCCGTCATGGGTCTTCTGCCCTGGACGGCAAAGATCACCGCCGACCGCATGCTTTTCGAAGGCAAGGATATCCAGGCACTCAGCGGCGCCGAGCGCCGCAAGCTGATCGGCAAGGATATCGCCATGATCTTCCAGGAGCCGATCGCCAGCCTCAACCCCTGCTTCACGGTCGGCTTCCAGATCGAGGAAGTCCTGCGCATCCATCTCGGCCTAGGAAAGAAGGAGCGCCGAGCGCGCGCCATCGAACTGTTCAAGCAGGTTGGCCTGCCGAACCCGGAAGAGCGCATGCATGCCTTCCCGCATCAGATGTCGGGAGGCCAGTGCCAGCGCGTGATGATCGCGATCGCAATCGCCTGCAATCCCAAGCTCCTGATCGCCGACGAGCCGACCACGGCGCTCGACGTGACGATCCAGAAGCAGATCCTCGACCTGATCATGGACCTGCAGGCACGCACCGGCATGGGCCTGATCATGATCACCCATGACATGGGCGTAGTGGCAGAAACCGCCGACCGCGTCGTCGTGCAGTACAAGGGTCGCAAGATGGAGGAAGCCGACGTGCTTTCGCTGTTCGAAAACCCGAAGAGCAATTACACCAAGGCGCTTCTGGCAGCCCTGCCCGAAAACGCCACCGGTGACCGCCTGACCACGGTTTCCGCCTTCTTCGACGGCAACCCGGAACCGGCACCTTCCGCAGGAGCATCGGCATGAGCGACGTAAAGACCACCGACACCATGCTCGAAGTCCGCGACATCAAGCGCGACTACGAACTGCCAGGCGGCTTCATGAAGCCGAAGAAGACGCTTCATGCGGTGAAGGGCGTTTCCTTCAGCCTGGAACGCGGCAAGACGCTGGCGATCGTCGGTGAATCCGGTTGCGGGAAGTCCACGCTCGCCCGCATGATCACCTTCATCGACGAGCCGACATCCGGTGAGCTGATCATCGACGGCAAGAAAATGGACACCCGCCCGGGCCATCTGACGTCGGAAATGCGCCAGAAGGTGCAGATCATCTTCCAGAACCCCTACGGTTCACTCAACCCGCGCCAGAAGATCGGCGACGTTCTGGGTGAGCCGCTGGCTATCAACACCGACCTGTCTGCTGCCGAGCGCCGCAACCGCGCCACCGAAATGCTGATCAAGGTCGGCCTCGGCCCGGAACACTATAATCGCTACCCGCACATGTTCTCCGGCGGTCAGCGCCAGCGTATCGCCATTGCCCGCGCGCTGATGATGAACCCGAAACTGCTGGTGCTCGACGAACCGGTTTCCGCACTCGACCTTTCGGTTCAGGCTCAGGTGCTGAACCTGCTCGCCGACCTGCAGGACGAGTTCAACCTCACCTACGTGTTCATCAGCCACGATCTCTCGGTCGTTCGCTACATCGCAGATGAGGTGATGGTGATGTATTTTGGCGAGGCGGTCGAATACGGCACGCGCGACGAGGTGTTTTCAAATCCGAAGCACGAATACACGCAGACCCTGTTCAAGGCGACGCCGAAGGCCGACGTGGACTCCATCCGCGCCCGTATAGCGGCGAAGAAGGCTGCTTCGGCGGCTTAATACTCACTGCTCGCGACAGATATGGGACCGGAGAGAGAAATCTCTCCGGTCTTTTTTATTCGACGAACACCCTCACCGTCGCAGCCTTTCCCGCTGCATCGATCACCGTCAGCGTCGAAAACCCCGCGCCTTCAGGCTGCCATTCATTGGTGCGTCGGCGGGAGAGAGCATCCAGTGGCTTGCCGTTGGCGAGCCAGCGGAACGGCGGACGACCGCCCTGCAGTTTCAGCACCAGCGGCGAGAGTTCGCCCGATGACGCTCCGAGATCGACCTTCGCCCCTTCCGGCGGATAGACGATCTGCGGCGCAGTCTCGCGGGACGAAGAGCGGATCAACCCGCTTGCGGTGACGGCAAAGCGCCGCTGCGCAACGGCCAAATCCGATTGCGCCAGCCGCACCGCACCCGGCGGTGCAGAAGGATGCGGCGTGAACGGCACGCCGGAGCGCGAAAACGCCTCGAACAGGATCGGCGCCGCCGTCTGGTAACCGGCAATGCCCGGCACTGCGCCATTATCCGGCCGCCCGACCCAGACGCCAAGCACATAACGCCCGTCATAACCGACCGACCAGGCATCCCGATAACCGTAGCTGGTACCCGTCTTGTAGGCGATGCCGAGTTTCCGGCTGCCGGTCGGCGGCAGGACGTCGGAGAGGATATCCGTGACATTCCAGATCGCCTGCCGCTCCAAGAGGATCTCGCTGTCGAGCACGGCCGGTTTTTCGTCGATGCCATTGCCGACCCGCACCGGCTGCCCGCCATTGGCAAGCGCCGCATAGGACTGCACCAGATCCTTGAGCGTGATGCCGACACCGCCAAGTCCGATCGCCAGCCCCGGCGCTTCGCTTGGCGGCAGGACGGGCCTGACATCGGCACGGCGAAAACGGATCATCAGACGCGACGGTCCGACCGCATCGAGCAATCTCACCGCCGGCACATTGAGCGACAATTGCAGCGCCTGCCTGACCGTCACATCGCCCTGATAGGTCATGTCGAAATTCTTCGGCCGGTAGCCGAAGAAATCCGCCGGCCGGTCCTCGATCATGGTTTCCTGGGAAACCAGCCCCTGCTCGAAAGCAAGCCCGTAGATGAACGGCTTCAGCGTCGAGCCCGGCGACCTGAGCACGCGCGTCATGTCGATCCAGCCGGAACGCCCCGCATCGAAATAATCCGCAGATCCCACTTCTCCGACGATCTCGCCGCTCGTCGCATCCGCCATCACCATGGCGAGCGAGACTTTTGGGGCGAACTTTGCGGAAGCCTCTCGCGCCACCTCCTCAAGTTGTCTCTGGATGCCACGTTTCAGCGTCGTGCGATATTCTTCGGCCTTGGGCTGCTTGCGGATAGCGGCTTCGGCAAGATGCGCGGCATAGGCCGGCAATTGCAGCCTTTGCCGCGGCACCGCATCAAGCGACGCCCGCTCCGCTTCGCCCTCACCCGTCACCTCGGCCACCGCGGGACGGGTCAGCACCCGTTCGCGCGCGGCATGAGCCGCCTGCGGATGGCGATCCGGCCGACGCATCTCCGGCGATTGCGGCAGGGCGACGAGAAGGGCTGCCTCCGCAACGGTCAACCGTTTCGGCTCCTTGCCGAAATACGCGAGGCTCGCAGCTCTGACCCCTTCCAGATTGCCGCCATAGGGCGCGTGGGTGAGATAGAGTTCGAGGATCGCCTTCTTGTCGAGGCGGCGCTCGATCTGGATGGCGCGGGCAAGCTGCAGGAGCTTTGCCGAAAGCGATCGGGTCTCGCGCGGCTCGATCAGCCGCGCCACCTGCATGGAAAGCGTCGAGGCACCGGAGACGATCCGGCCATTGGTGAAAAGCTGGAAGGCCGCGCGGCCAATCGCAAGCGCATCAATGCCGCCATGCTGGTAAAACTGCCGATCCTCATAACCGATCAGCATGGCGAGAAAACGTGGATCGACATCCTCGACATCCGTCTTCAACCGCCAGCGCCCTTGCGGGGTGGCGAACGCACGCAGCAACTCGCCATCGGCATCCAGCACTTCGCGCGAGGTGACCGTGGCATTCTCAAGTGGCGGCGGATAGGCGCGATCGGCCCAGTCAAGGCCGAGGGTCGCCGCTCCCACCAACAAGAGGCAGGCGCCGAAACCGACCGAGAATTTCCACCTGCGCTTCATGCGGGTTCTTCTGTTGTCCGTTTTCCGATCATGCGCCGAACCTTCGGCAACGTCCGCCCCTCAGGCTGCCGCCACCTTCTCCCCGTAAACGGGGCAAAGGACCTGTGCCGCAGCCTATCCGTCCACCTCCAAGGTTGCGCGAGCCACGTCCCCTCTCCCCGCCTGCGGGGGCCCGTAGGGCGGGTAGAGACCCGTGGCTCTACCCAGGAATGGGCTAGGGTGAGGGGCAGGCCTACCGAAAATGCAGAGGATGACAAGCAATCACCTCACTGCGCCGCCAAAACCTCCATCTTGCCCATCGCCGTCCGGCCCGAGAACTGCGGGCGGTACATGTCGTCCACCTGGGCTGCCGGATGATCATAAACACCCGGCGTCACGGCACGCACGACGTAAGCCAGCGTGATCTGTCGATTGTCACCCTGTGAACGATCGAAGGCGGCCACAAAACGGTCGTTGCGGAATTCCGTATGCGCCGCCTGCACTTCCTCGATCCAGTCGAAATTGGCAAGATTGGCGCTGTTGACGATACTTGGATTGTCGATCTCGAAACCGGCCGGCAGAAGATCGGTGACGACGATACGCGACGGCCAGTCATTGGTCTCGGTGACGTTCAAGACAACAACATAACGTTCGTTCTGCTTCGCCTCGCTGACATTCGCCTCCTCGCCTGCCATCGTGTAATAGGTCCGCGAGATCTGGAACCCGTCGCCGCCGGCAGGCAGCGGCGTGGCCGGTGCGGCAACCGTGGTGATCGCGGCAGACAGGGCATCGCCGCTGTCATTGCGGATGGTCAGCGGATGATCGAGCAAAACATCCCCCGCCATCTGCGACATCAGCGTGCCGCTATGGGCAGCGCCATTGACGTTGAGGCGCAGGCTGTCATCACCATTCTGCAGCGCGCGGGCGGCAAGCAGCATCCAGGTCTGCTCCTGGGTACTGGTGTATTTCTTGACCGCCCATTCCTTGGCAACGACATCCGCCAGCGCCGGCACGATCGGCGGCACCGGCCGGCTTTCGGCGGCGAGCGCCAGAACCGCAGCCCCATCACGCAACGACGAACCATAGTCGGAACGGGCAAGGCTCACCTTGTGGACCTGCGCATTTTCCGACATCTGCAGCGCATCGTTGAAGATGCTGCGCGACCGCTGCCCATCGCCGTAAAGCGACAGTGCGGCCGCGATATGTGCCTTGGCAAGCGGTGTCGGGAAGTCATTGAGCATCGTATCGGCGTAATAGCGCAGATCGCTGATCGCGGCCTTGCGGTTACGGGCGAGAACATAGAGCGCATAAGCGATCTGGTTGCCCTGGTCGCGCACGTTCGTCGTATAGGCGAGCGTGTTCTGCAGGTTTTCCAGCGCCTGCACCAGCGGCTGTTCCGGCACGTCATAACCCTGTTCACGGGCACGCGAGAGGAAATCGCTCACATAGGCATCGAGCCAGAGATCGTTGCCTGCGCCATCCGGCCCCCAGAGGCCGAAACTGCCGGCGGAGGCCTGGAAGGACAGCACGCGATAGATCGCATCCTGTATGCGCTTCTTCACCTCGGCATCATCGGCAAGCCCGTTCTGCACCGCCATTTCGCTCAAGTAGAGAAGCGGCAGAGCCCGGCTCGTCGTCTGCTCGGCGCAGCCGTAGGGATAGCGGTCGAGGCTCATCAGCAGCGCCGGAATATCGAAGGCGTTGGAACGGCTGACATTGATGCTGACCGAAGCCCCCTGCAGCACGCTGTCGGCGAGAAGATTGCCATCGACGGTGACGCTCGCTCCAGGCCGAAGATCGACCAGCCTCCGCTCCGTCACCGGCATCGCGGCCGGGCGGACCGGGATGTGGAGAACCTGATCGACGGAGAGACCGGCGTTATTGGCAAGCTTGATCGACACCGTCGCATCACCCGGCTCGATACCGACCAGCGGCAGCGTAACGCTGGCTTTACCCCCAGCGGTCAGCTCCACCGGCTTCACCGCGCTCTGGCCGACAGCCACCGCATTGCTGGTTTCGACTGTCAGGTCATAGGTTCCGGCGGGACCATCCGTATTGGCGATATCGAGCCGCAGATTGCTGTCGTCTCCGGGCGCCAGAAAGCGCGGCAGGCTGGAGGTGATGACGATCGGATCGCGGATGATGACATCCCTGACGCCGTGACCGACGCCAGATTTCGACCATGCGACGGCCATGACCCGCGCCGTGCCGTTGAATTGCGGAATATCGAAGGAGACTTTCGCCTTGCCTTCACCATCCAGCTTCACCGGGCCGGAGAAGAAGGCGACCAGCTTTTCCTTCGGCGGGCTTGCCTGCAGCGCCATGCTGCCGCCATCGCCACCGGTCCTTAGACGCCCCGTCGCGCCAAGCGACCCATCGATAAGGCGACCATAGATATCGCGGATTTCCAACCCCAGACGACGCTGGCCAAAATACCAGTCGTCGGGTGCTGGCGGCTCATAACGGGTGAGATTGAGAATGCCGACATCGACGACCGCGACCGTGACATAGGCGTCTTCCATGGCACCTGCTCCCGCCACCTGCAGCGAAATATCCACCGGCTGACGCGGCAGCGTCTTTTCCGGGGCGTCGATGGCAATCGCCAGATCACGGGTCCCGGGATCGACCTTCAGCCATGTGATCCCGATCGCCCGCATCGGCATGCGGTTATCACGTGCTTCGCCCGGACGATAAAGGGTTGCGGTCACATAGGAGCCAGCACCCCAGTCCGCAGTCACCGGAATTTCGACCTCACCGCCATTTTCCGCAATGCTCGCGGTCTTAACCGAGATCAGCTCTTCCGAACCAGCCATCACCATCAGCTCGCCGGCATAACGCGACGAGATTTTCAGCTTGGCGGTATCGCCAACCTTGTAGCTCGGCTTGTCGAGCGCGACTTCCAGCGCATCCGGCGTTTCAGTCGAACTGGCGGTGACGAACCAGCCGGCATCGAATTCGACGCTGGAGGCCGGGCCGCCGATATCGGCCGTCTCGACCTCAAGGCGATAACGCCCCCATTCAACCGGAACGGAAACACGACCGCCATCGGTTGTGACGTCGACTGTTCCGTTGGAAACCTGACGCGTGCGGGTGATCGGCTCGTAACGCCAGGAATTGCCGTCGCGATACCATTGGTAATCCCGCTCGACCTTGACGAGCTTCCACGGCAAGCCTTTCAGCGCCTGCTTGGCGCCGGCCTCGTTCACCAGGATGACATTGAAATTGCCGACCGCACCTTCCGGCAGATCGCCGGAAAATTCCGGCTTGATGCCGATCCGCGGTCCGTCAGCCTTCACCGGCAGCGACAGGTTGCGCTCGATCGCCCGGCCTCCGGTCTCCTGCATGCGCACGACGATATCGGCATTGATGAGTTTTGTCGTCGACGGCAGTTCCGCCACATCCGCATCGAACGTGGCCTTGCCGTTCTCGTCCGTATCCTCCAGCGAATCGAGTGGGATGCGGACGGTCTCGGTCTCTTCCTCGTCTGCAAGCCCGAACTGGTAGCCCGGGAAAGCCGCGTTTTCGCGGGTCGGCTTCAGCGCGATCTCGCCTTCGAGGCCGAGGCCGGCCGCAGGCGCGCCATAGAGATAACGCCCGTCGATGGAAACCTTGGCCGGCTCGCCGACAACGATCTCCTTGGCCTCGCTCGCCATGTCGAATTCGATGCGATCCGGCACGAAATCGTCGACGAGAAATGTCTTCTCACCGATCGCCGAGCCCTTGGGGTCGGTAAACACCTGCATCGTCCAGGTGCCGCGCATAGATGTATCCTGCAGGGCTAAATCGAGCGTATAGCCGCCGATATCGCCGTTTTTCACCATCCGCCGGTCCTCCACGCCATCCGGGCGCATGAAAACGAATGTGAGCGGCAGATTTTCGATCGCCGTTGCGTCGACATTGCGGGCGAGCGCGCTCGCATGCACCACTTCGCCGGGGCGATAGATGCCGCGTTCGGTCCAGGAGAGAAGGTCGATCGCACCGGGGGCTGGACGTCCGGTGACGCCACGGTCGGACAAGTCGAAACCAGCGCGGGTCATGTCGAGGAAGACGTAATCCTTGCCTTCACTCTGGGCCGCCAGCACCGCCGGCACCATGGCCGCCATGCCGCGCATCAGGCCCGCAGTGAAGGTGGCGCGGCCATCCGCATCGGTCTTCGCCGTGCCGAGCACCTCGTTGTTCTTGGCCAGAAGCTGAAGGTCGACGCCTTCGATCGGCTTGGCGGATCCGAGCGCGCGGGCAAACACATGCAGGCCATCGGTGCCGGCATAGGTGGTGAGACCGATATCGGAAACGACGAACCACTGCGTCGCCTTGTTGTCCCATTCCTGATTGACGGCATTGGCGGCGGAAGCCGTCAGCACATAGACGCCGGGCTTGCGTTCCGGCAGCGCCTCGTCAACCGGGAAACTGGTCGTCACATCCTTGTTGAGATCCTGACCGAGATCGATCGTGCCCTGCCAGACCAGTTCGCCGTTTTCCTGCTCGATCCGGTCGGCGCTATAGCCGCTCATCTGGGTGAGAAACTGCGAGTTGGTGAGCAGCGGCGCGATGTTGCGATCACCGATCCGATAGAGTTTCAGGTTGGCACGCTCGGTATTCACCGAAACGATCGGGATGCCGCGACGCGCGGTCGACGGCAGCACGAAGCTGTCGCCGGTAAACCGCACCATCGGCGAGCGGTCCTTGACGTAGAGGTCGAGATCCACCTGCGCCGGCAGCGGCTCGTCAACCGAGGACGGCAGGCCACGACGAAGAGAAAGCTTGTAGCGCTGACCATGGGTCAGGCCCTCGACGCAGATCTGATTGTCCTTGGCCTCCATCGCCTTGGGCGCCTGCCCGTCAAGCGTCACGAAGGGCGCATAATCGACCCCAGCCTTCACCAGAGGCTCGGAAAACTGCACGCAGGCGCGCGGATTGGCGCTGTCGGCATCCACGGTGTTGCCGCTCACGCGAAAACCTTGGCGTTCACGTAGATCGTTATAAGCGGCCTGAACCGTGCGGGCACTGACCAGTGCAAGGCTCTGTTTGTAGGCAGTGAGCGCCTGACGATAATTCTGCTGTTTGGCGAGTGCCGCACCGAGCACTGCAAGCGCATCGGCACGGGCCTGCGTCGAGCGCGACATCAGATAACCGTTGATCGCCGCAAGCGTGCCTTCGCTGTCGGCCGAACCATTGTTCTTGGCAATGCCCGCGGCACGCGCCAGCGCGATCCACAGATCGCCGTCGTCGGGAAAGAGAGACAGGGCACCCTTGTAATTATAGATCGCCGTATCGACCCGGCCGGCAAGCAGCTCGGACTGCGCCACGGTTTTCAGGTTTTCAACACCGTAACCCTGCTGGTTGTCGCCGAGCGTCAGCCCGTCCTTCTGCTCGCGAGCCTGCTGCAAGACCTCGTCCGACAGGAAGGAAAGCCGCGGCGGGGCACCGATATCCGGCTGGACAGCCACTTCGACGATCTTGCCCGCAACGGCGCCGGCAAAAGTATTGAGCTGGCCGTGGTCGGATTTGAGAAAGCACCACTTGGCTTTGACATTGTACGTGAAGGCACGGCACTGGTTGTCGCCGATGCAGGCGGTCTCGCACTGGTCCTGGCTGACATTCTTCACGGTCCGAAGGTCGAAGCCAAGATAGTCGCCGTCAACCGTCGTCTCTATCCGCCGTTCCTGGGCAGCAAGCGGAGAGCCGAGAACAAGAGATGAAAGCACAAGAGCTGAAAAGCCGAAGATCGCGCGCCTAGACATTTGCAAGTCCCCCCGTGGCAGCCGTCGGATGCGCCTTTGTCCAATGTGAAGAGCAGCTTGTCAACGGAACTGATCCCCTTCGTTACGGACGAAATCAAACCGAAAGTGACGCAGCGAGAAAACTCCTCTACACAAAGCTGTGCCAGAAATGCCGTCTTGCACACGTCATTGATAGTGGCAGGCAGACAGTCTTGTGATGTAGAAGGCAGTCGATATGGCAATTCTGAACCTTTTCAAGAACCGGCGAGCAGACGAGAAGGCGGAGCGGGCAAGTTTCGGCGCTCTTCTCGACGGCTATTCGATCGAGGTCATGCCGCGCACGGCGGCCAAGATCGACAATTTCCGCGAATTCCTGCCGGCCGGAATGCGCGTCTATATCGCCCATATCGACGGCACGCCGATCGAGGACATGGTCGCGACGGCAAAACGGCTCACCGAAGACGGCTACGCGGTGATGCCGCATGTTCCCGCCCGCCTCATCCGCGACAAGGCAACGCTGGAAGACTGGATCAGCCGTTATGTGAACGATGCTGGCGTCACTCAGGCGCTGCTGCTGGCCGGTGGCCTCAACGTCCCCAGGGGTGATCTCGAAAGTTCGCTGCAGCTTCTGGAGACCGGCCTGTTTGGTCGTTACGGCTTCAAGCGACTCCACATCGCCGGCCATCCGGAAGGCAACAAGGACATCGACAAGGATGGCACGACAAGACTTGTCGACCGGGCCTTGAAGTTCAAGCAGGCCTATTCGGAAAACAGCGATGCCGAGATGGCGATAGTCACCCAGTTTGCCTTCGATGCCGGATCGATAACCCGCTGGGTGGAGCGTATCGCCGATGCGGGCGTGACGCTGCCGATCCATCTCGGCGTTGCCGGACCGACGAAACTGCAGACGTTGATCAAGTTCGCCATTTCCTGCGGCGTCGGCCCTTCACTGAGCGTCTTGCAGCGACGCGCGATGGATCTGAGCAAGCTGCTTGTTCCTTACGAACCGGATGAGTTCCTGACTGAGATCGCCAACTACAAGGCAACCCATCCGCAAAGCCTGATTGACGAGATCCATGTCTTCCCGCTCGGCGGCATCAGGGCCAGCGCCGACTGGGTGAACGAGCGCGTGCTTAAGGGCAAGGTAGCGAGCCAATAGATCGATAACGGACGTTAGAAAGAAAACGGCGCGATCCGAGGACCGCGCCGATTTTTTATCGTGGAAGAGACTGCGATCAGCCCGAAATATAGGGCAGGACCTCATTCGTACCGCGCCAGATCATTTCGAGCGCAACGTAGAGAATGACGGCGAGACCGACATAGGCGATCCAGCGATGCCTGTTGAGCAGGCGGGCGATGAAGCTTGCGGCAATACCCATCAATGCGATCGACAGAACCAAACCGAAGATCAGCACTTCCGGATGTTCGTGCGCGGCACCGGCCACAGCCAGCACGTTGTCGAGCGACATGGAGACGTCGGCAATAACGATCTGCCAAGCGGCCTGGGCAAAGGTCTTGCGGGGTGCACCACCGGCGACCGTACCATCGGCATTAAAATCGCTGTCGGCAAGAGCCTCATTGGCTTCGTCTTCATGCTGATGAGGCGTTCTGAGTTCGCGCCACATTTTCCAGCAGACCCACAAAAGCAGAACGCCGCCAGCGAGCAGCAGGCCGACGATCTGCAGCAACTGCGTGGTTGCCAGTGCAAAACCGATACGCAGCAGCGTAGCGGCAATGATGCCAACCAGAATGGCCTTGGCGCGCTGTTCCTTCGGCAAGCCTGCCGCAGCAAGGCCAATGACGATCGCATTGTCACCAGCCAGAACCAGATCGATCATGATAACTTGCGCGAGGGCGGACAAGGCCTCAGGCGTGAAAAATTCCATCATAAGACAACCTATTTAGACGGGGTGCCTCATGTCCTGACGACCTTTGGGGCGTGTTCCGGGCAATGAACCCAAGGACACACATTCCATCTGACCAAAAACCATCACGACACCGGGCACCGATATTGGACAATCCAGTCCGACATCACAGTTCATGGAAGAACTGCCAGAGGGGCCCGGTCCTGGTCGACCAAGATTTAGCGCCGGCTTGAGCGAAACTCAAGTGGCCGACTCACGAAACCGTCAGATCCTCGTGATCTCCGCTACCGCAACGGCCGAATTGTCGGCCCGCACCGCAACTCGCCTCCGATGCGTTTTCACTTCGGAAGCCGCTTCTGCAGGCTGTCCAGGATGCGTTTTCCGAGCGCCTGGTAATCCTCGTCGAAGTGATGCCCGCCATCGATCGCCACTGTTTCCACGCCGGATGCCTTCATCGAAGGGCACGGGTCATCGTCTTCCTCGGTGCCGTAGATGCACTGGACAAGGCCGCTCTTGATCTTGGCGATATCGTCGACCGTCGTTCCGCCCTCGCCTGCTCCGGCCATGCCGAGCCAGCCGGTAACGGAGATTTCGAAATCCACTTCCTTGGAAAGCGCCAGCAGCGAAAGCTGCTTCACCCGTTTTTTCTCGGCCTTGGGGAGAAGATTGTAGGCCGCGGGTATCACATCCGCACCGAACGAATATCCAATCAACACGACATTCGAGACACCCCATTGATCGGTATAGGTATCGATGATCCGCTTCAGATCGTCTGCTGTCTCCTGTGGCGTGCGTTTCGCCCAGAAATACCGCAGCGAGTCGACGCCGATGACGGGAACGCCTTGGCTCTGCAGATATTCCCCAAGCTCGCTGTCGAGATCGCGCCAGCCGCCATCGCCGGAATAGACGATCGCCATCGTGTCCATAGCCGGCTTTGCTTCCAGAACGGAAAGCGGCAGGTCGAGAGCGCCTTCGGATTTCCCGGAAGATAGCTGGTTCTGCAGCCACGTGCCGAGATAATCCTCGGCGTCATCGGAAGTTTCCTTCACCACGATATCGCTATGGGCCTGTTTCAGGGTAAGCGCATGCGCCTTGCCGGCCGGATCCGCCTCCGGCGTGAAAGCAACCGTCACCGGAGCCGGCAATGCACCGTCAGTCAGTCCGTAGACGATCCCGGTATCGGTGGGGCGCTTGTCGGCAGGTGTGCAGAGCTGCGTCTTCAAAGGCACGATTTCGCCCGGATCAACTGCGATAGCACCGCCGATCGTTGCAAACGGGCTCTGTGCGATCATCGCGAGCGCAAGCGTGCCGCCTTCTTTCACGCCGGCGAGAATAGGATGCCGGTATTCGCGGTTTGCCATCCGCCGCTGTACCTGCTGCGAGAGATCTTCGATATCGGAAACCATGTAGATGCAGTCACCGTCGTCCGTCGCCAGTGATTTCATGTAAGAAGGAAAATCGATGCCGACGACGGCAGCACCGCTCTCGACCAGATCCTTCGCCTGTGCTTCCTCGGCAGCACCCCAGCCTTTCGCATCGGAAATCAGGAACACCATGCCGATAAGATCCTGTCCCTGCGGCAGGTAGATATGCGGCGAGGGAATGAGCCCGGTATGATAGTCCTGATCGGCCACAGGATTTTCGGCCTGTGCCTGAGGCGCTGCCAGGGTAGGAGATTGGGCGGGAGCTGGTGTCTGGGCATGCGTCAGGGGCGCAAACGCCATGCTCAGCGCCGTTGTCAGGCCAAGCGTAAACAGTGTTGCAAGACGCATTCTCATTTACCCACTACTCCTCTCAACCCACCACCGATCAAAAGCGTCGCATCCATCATGGCGACAGCCGGACCGATGCCGGAAACGGCAAGATAGCGCGGTTCCCAGCGAGGGTGAAACTTTGATTTGAAGGCCTTCAGACCCTTGAAGTTATAAAACCGCTCGCCGTGTTCGAAAATGACGCTGCCGATCCGGTCCCAGGCGGGTGCCGCTTCGCGCTGCGCCATGCCGGAAAGCGGCGCCATGCCGAGATTGAATTCCTTGAAGCCGGCATCGCGCAGATGCTCCATGATCCGCACGAACAGAAAATCCATCGATCCTTTCGGCGCATCCGGTGCAAACCGCATCAGGTCGACCGTTCCTTCCTGCTTGGTATCGGTGACGGCAAGCGTTGCAAACGCGACGATCCGGCCCTCCTTGCGCAGAACGCCAACCGGTTGCGACAGCACGTAGTCATCGCGGAAAGCGCCGAGCGAAAAGGTCTTTTCGCGCGTATTGTGTTCGTCGAGCCAACTGTCAGACACGCCACGCAGGGCCTCGAGCTGGTTGGCAACCTCATCCGGCTGCAGCATCTCGAATTCCAGCCCTTCGCGCACACCCTTATTGATCGCTTGCCTGAGGCCGGATAGCCGGCTGCCCTTCAGCTCGAAACCGGCAAGATCGACGATTGCGAGCTCGCCCAGCCGGAACGCGCGCATACCAGCATCCGTGCAATAGGCGAGAAGATCAGGCGAAATCTGATAGAATACGGCACGTCCGCCACCGGTTCTGGCTTCCTCGACGAAACGCCAGACCAGTTCGGCGATCTCGTTGCTCGGCCCGACAGGATCGAACAGCGCGATCCATGAACGGCCCTGGATGCCATACATGATGAAGGCGTTGCCGCTCGCGGAAAACATCAACCGCTTGTCACCCATGCGAACAAGATTGGCGTCCGCGAAATCCTGGGCCATAGCGATATTTGTCGCCTGTGTCAGTTCTTCCGCGGTCGAAAGGTCCGATCGCTTCACGGCAGGCCGTAACAGGCTGAAGATCGACACAACCGCAGCCACGATGGCTATGCCGAGCATAGCGCGCAGACCTCGCGGTGCCTCGGCAGAGAATTCGAACCGCCACCAGAGATCGCGACTGTAATCGACCTCACGATAGACGAAAAACAGGATCGTGGTGGCAGCAGCGACGAGGATCAACATAGCCACTATCCATGGCGGCGTCAGCGCCTGGCGCAGCATCGACGCCGGGCGGTTGAATTGTCGGGCGCTGAGCAAAAGCCCGGCCAAGAGCACCGTAAGGAACACAGCTTCGAAAAGTGCGAGCGCCTTGAGCAGCGAGAACAAAAGACCGAGTGCCGTGCAGAGGACTGCTGTCCACCATGCGCCATCCAGCCTCTGCGCCAATCCGCGAGCGCTGACGAAGAGCAAGATGCCGATAATACTGGAGAGAAAATGCGCGCTTTCAACCAACGGCAGCGACATGTAGCTGCCAAGGAAATTGAGGTTGGAATCCGGTGTCGGCGTGACGCTCGAAAGAACCAGCATCGCACCAGCGATCAGCGCGAAGGCGGAAAGCAGGAGAGGCGCAAGCCGAAATTCTAGCTTTCGCAATGTGGAAGCAACCGGATGTTTCGACAACTGCCGCGCTTCGAGAAAGATGACGAAAAGCGTCGCGATCAGCAGCGGCAGGACGTGATAGATGACGCGGTAGAGAACGAGGCTGCCAAGAACCTGATCGATATCGACGGTGTTGCCGAGAGCGGCAACGATAATTGTCTCGAAAACGCCCAGCCCCGCCGGAACGTGGCTGAGAACGCCGGCACCGACGGCAGTCGCGTAAATCGCCAGAAAAGACGGCCAGCCGATATTGGTTTGAGGCAGAAGAACGTAAAGCACGGACGCGGATGCAGCGATATCGAGCGCGGTGACGAGAAATTGCTGCGACGAGGTGCGGCTGTCGGGAAGCCTCAGATGCACCTTTCCGATTGAGATTGTGCGCCCGTCACGACCGATGAAAACCAGTATGCTCAGGCCGACGATGATGACCAGGGCGATGACGCGGATTGCCGTATCGCTGACGCCGATGATCTGGCCGACCCGCGGGGCAGTAACAAGACAGGCAAGTGCCGTGACCGACAAAAGGCCAATGCCGAAGGCGAAAGTGACAAACGCGATGACACGGCCGATATCTTCCGGCGAAAGACCTAGCCGCGAATAACCGCGAAACCGGATGGCACCGCCGCTCAGCGCACCGAAACCTGCCGTATTGCCAACAGCATAGGCGCTGAAGGCCGTCATCGCCACTGGCACCGTCGGCAGCTTGCGGCCGATATAGGTCAGGGCATTGAGATCATATCCTACCAGCGCTGCGAAGCTGAGGCCGGTAAAGAACACAGCAAGTGCGATCGACGACCACGAGGTCGAGACCAGCGCCTCGATCACCTCGTCATAACTGACTTCTGTCGTCAGCTCGTAAATAGCCAGAGCGGTGAAACCGAAGACCAGAAGCACGATGAAGGAAACGAACAAGCCGCGATGGGCCTGGAAAAAATCGCGGACATAACTGCTAGAACTGTTGGACGCCATGGTCTGCTTTGCCCCGAAGACAAGCGCTAAGATCTGAAAACGCGGTGCGAAAAGCAACTGGATCACGGCTTAAGTGTGTCATCCGCTGATTTGCGCAACCGCTCCTATCATATGCTTCTTAATATCGCTTGACGGATTCTGCGCGACCCATATAGTTTAAACTTAAAATAACTACATACGGGAACTTCGGGAGATATTCATGCGCATCGTCTGCATCGGTGGCGGCCCGGCTGGGCTCTATTTCGCCCTGTTGATGAAGAAGTTTCATCCCGAGCACTCGATTGCGGTTGTAGAGCGCAATCGGCCCTATGACACATTCGGTTGGGGCGTGGTCTTTTCAGACGCCACCATGGTGTCGATGCGTGCCTGGGATCCGGAGAGTGCAGCCGAAATCGAAAATGCCTTCAACCACTGGGACGATATAGAGGTCCTGTTCAAAGGCACCCGCCAGCGCACATCCGGCCACGGTTTCGTCGGCATCGGCCGCAAGAAGCTGCTCAACATCCTGCAGCGCCGTTGCGAGGCTTTGGGTGTCGAGCTGGTGTTCGAGACCGATTCCGATGGCGATACAGACTACCCGGACGCCGACCTCATCATCGCCTCCGACGGCTTCAACTCGAAGATCCGCAACCGCTACCCTGAGGTTTTCGAGCCGGATCTCGCTGTGCGTCCGAACCGCTATATCTGGCTCGGCACCAACAAGCTCTTCGACGCCTTCA
Source organism: Agrobacterium sp. Ap1 (assembly GCF_017313375.1). Taxonomy (NCBI): domain Bacteria; kingdom Pseudomonadati; phylum Pseudomonadota; class Alphaproteobacteria; order Hyphomicrobiales; family Rhizobiaceae; genus Agrobacterium; species Agrobacterium sp. Ap1. The sequence goes on along the minus strand of NZ_JAFLMY010000013.1, from coordinate 50,686 downwards.
CCTTCGATTTCCGCAGGACCGAGCACGGCTGGTTCCAGGCGCATATCTACAAGTTCGACGACAACACCTCGACCTTCATCGTCGAAACGACCGAAGAGGCCTACGAAAAGCATGGCCTCGGTCAGATGGACCAGCAGGGCTCGATAGACTTCTGCCAAGGGCTCTTTTCCGAAGTGCTGGAAGGTGCCGAGTTGATGACCAATGCGCGGCACCTGCGCGGTTCGGCATGGCTGAATTTCAACCGGCTGATCTGCGGCAAGTGGAGCCATTTCAACGGCAATTCCCATGTCGTGCTGATGGGCGACGCTGCCCACACCGCCCATTTCGCCATCGGCTCCGGCACCAAACTTGCAATCGACGACGCGATCGAACTGACCAACCAGTTCAACCGGCTCGGCCATTCGAAGGATGCAATCCCGCAGGTTTTGAAGACCTATGAGGATATCCGCCGCATCGATGTCGCCCGTATCCAGAACGCGGCACGCAATGCGATGGAATGGTTCGAAGTCGCGGGTGAGCGTTACGCCGATACGCTGGAGCCGCCGCAATTCATGTATTCCATGCTGACCCGCTCGCAGCGCATCAGCCACGAGAACCTGCGCCTGCGCGATCCCGTGTGGCTCGAAGGCTACGAGCGCTGGTTTGCGGAAAAAAACGGCATCGAAGTGCAGGGCAATGGCCGCACACTGCCGCCGATGTTCACCCCCTATTCGCTACGCGGCACCCACCTGCCGAACCGCATCGTCATGTCGCCGATGGCGATGTATTCGGCAAAGGACGGGTTGCTCGACGATTTCCACCTCGTCCATCTCGGCTCGCGCGCGCTTGGCGGCGCTGGCCTCGTCTTCGCGGAGATGACCTGCGTCTCTCCCGATGCACGCATCACCCCCGGCTGCCTCGGCCTGTGGAACGACGAGCAGGCCAAGGGCTGGAAGCGCTTCGTTGATTTCGTCCACGCCAATTCGGAAGCCAAGGTGGGCATCCAGCTTGGACACGCGGGGCGAAAAGGCGCAACGAAACTTGCCTGGGAAGGTATCGACCAGCCGCTGGAAACCGGCGCTTGGCCGCTGATTTCCGCTTCCGCCCTGCCCTATCTGAAAAACAGCCAGGTGCCGAAAGAAATGGATCGCGCCGACATGGACCGGGTGAAGGCCGATCATGTGCGCGCCGCAAGATATGCCGCCGAGGCCGGCGCCGACTGGCTGGAGCTGCACTGCGCCCACGGTTATCTTCTGTCGAGCTTCCTTTCGCCCCTGACAAATGTCCGCACAGACAACTATGGCGGCAGCTACGAAAACCGTGCGCGCTATCCACTGGAAGTTTTTGCCGCGATCCGCGAAGTCTGGCCGGGAGATAAGCCGATCTCGGTGCGCCTCTCCTGCCATGACTGGGCCGATGGCGGCAACACACCGGAAGACGCTGCGATCTTCGCAAAAATGTTCAAGCACGCAGGTGCAGACCTGATCGACTGCTCCTCGGGCCAGGTTTCCAAGGAAGAAAAGCCGGTCTATGGCCGCCTGTTCCAGACGCCGTTTTCCGACAAGATCCGCAACGAGATCGGCATTCCGACCATCGCCGTTGGTGCGATTTCCGAAGCAGATCAGGCAAATTCGATCATCGCTGCCGGCCGCGCCGATCTCTGCGCCGTCGCCCGCCCGCATCTCGCCGACCCCGCCTGGGTTCTGCATGAAGCGGCGAAGATCGGCCTGACCAACATTGCGTGGCCGAAACAGTATCTCTCCGGCAAGACGCAATACGAGACGGGCCTTGCCCGCGCCGCTGCTGCCCCGCCGCCGGTCGGCCCGACCATTGACGCGCGATAAGGACCGGATGCGATGACCAGCACATCCGGCAGGCTTTCAAATGGCCACGCACTCGTCACCGGCGCCGGTTCCGGCATCGGCGCCGCAATCGCAAAGGCATTGGTCAAGGCCGGAGCGCGGGTGACGCTGGCAGGCCGGCGGGCAGAACCGCTCGAAGCGCTGGCAGCGGAACTCGGCGCGGGCAAGGCCTTCGTGGTCGCCGGCTTCGACGTGACGGATGCCGCCGCAATCGCCACCGGTCTCGATGCTGCGCGGAAAAAATTCGGACCGGTGACCATCCTCGTCAACAATGCCGGCGAAGGACCGAGCGCGCCGTTCGAAAAGACATCGCTCGACCTGTGGAACCGGGTGATGGCTGTGGATCTCACCGGCGTCTTCCAGGTGACCCAGGCCGTGCTGCCGGACCTCAAGGCGTATGGCGAGGGTGCCCGCATCATCAACATTGCCTCGACCGCCGGGCTGACGGGTTACGCCTATGTCTCCGCCTATGTGGCTGCCAAGCACGGCGTTGTCGGACTCACCCGCGCACTGGCGCTGGAACTGGCGAAGACCGGCGTTACGGTCAACGCCGTCTGCCCCGGCTTTACCGACACGCCGCTGATCGCCCGTTCGATCGAGACGATCGTGGCAAAGACCGGCCGTTCGCCAGAAGATGCATTGAAGGAATTCACCAGACACAATCCGCAGGGGCGGCTGGTGCAGCCGGAGGAAGTCGCAGACACCGTTCTGTGGCTGGCTTCGCCCGCCGCCCAATCGATCAATGGACAGGCAATCGCGGTTGCCGGTGGGGAGGTTCTGTCGGGATGAGCGACACGACGGTTTCGATGGCAGGGCACCTGAAGCCTTTTCGGGATTATCAGGCAAAACACTTTGTCTGGCAGGTCAGCGAAGACAGCCGTGTCGGCACGATCCGGCTGAACCGGCCGGATCGTAAGAACCCGCTGACCTTCGAAAGCTATGCCGAGCTGCGCGACCTCTTTCGCGATCTGGCCTACGCGTCCGATATCCGTGCCGTCGTCCTGACCGGTGCCGGCGGCAATTTTTCCTCCGGTGGCGATGTGTTCGAGATCATCGAGCCGCTGACAAAAATGCCGATGCCAGAGCTTCTGGCCTTCACCCGCATGACCGGCGATCTGGTCAAGGCGATGAAGAAATGCCCGCAGCCGATCATCGCGGCTGTCGATGGCATCTGCGCCGGTGCCGGCGCGATCCTCGCCATGGCCTCCGACATGCGGCTGGCAACGCCGGAAGCGAAAACCGCCTTTCTCTTCACCCGTGTCGGCCTCGCCGGCGCAGACATGGGCGCCTGCGGGATCCTGCCACGCATCATCGGCCAGGGCCGCGCCGCCGAGCTTCTCTTCACCGGCCGCTCGATGACATCAGATGAGGGACACGCCTGGGGTTTCTATAATGCTCTTCACACTTCGGACGCGCTGGAAGCCGAAGCGCTGAAACTCGCTCATTCGCTGGCCCATGGCCCGTGGTTTGCCCATACGATGACGAAAACCATGCTGAACCAGGAATGGGCCATGGGCCTCGACGAGATGATCGAAAGCGAAGCCCAGGCCCAGGCGATCTGCATGGCGACAAAGGATTTCCGCCGCGCCTTCGAGGCTTTTGCCGAAAAGCGCAAGCCGGTTTTCGAGGGCAACTGATGGCAGTGCACTCAAAGCTTCCCGGCCCCGCGCGCGATTTTCTCGACTGGCCCTTCTTCGATGCCAGCCACAAGGCGCTGGCAGAAAAGCTCGATGCCTTCGCAACCTCCGGCGCGCTTGGCGATATCGACCATGCCGACACCGACAAGGCCTGCCGCGCGTTGGTCAGGTCATTGGGCGAGGCTGGTCTTCTGGATGCCGCAACCGGCGCCGGTGGCACGACCCCGATCGACAGCCGCGCCGCCTGCCTGACGCGTGAAACGCTGACCTGGCATGACGGCTTGGCCGATTTTGCCTTCGCCATGCAGGGCCTCGGCACCGGCGCGATCGGCCTTTCCGGTTCGGAACAACTCCGCGCCACCGTCCTGCCGAAAGCCCGGTCCGGCGAATGGATTGCCGCCTTCGCTCTTTCGGAAAAGGATGCCGGCTCCGATGTCGCGGCCATGGCCTGCGCCGCCAGCAGGGATGGTGAGCATTATGTGCTCGACGGGAACAAGACCTGGATCTCCAACGGCGGTATCGCCGATGTCTACACGGTCTTTGCCCGCACAGGCGAAGCGCCCGGCACGCGCGGCATTTCCGCTTTCGTCGTCTTTGCCGATGATCCCGGCTTTTCCATCGCCGAGCGCATCGACGTAATCGCCCCGCATCCGCTGGCGACGATCCGTTTCGACAATTGCCGCATCCCGGCCTCCCGCCTGCTCGGCACACCCGGCGAAGGTTTCAAGATCGCCATGCGCACCCTCGATATTTTTCGCGCCTCTGTGGCAGCGGCTGCTTTGGGTTTCGCCAAACGTGCGCTCGATGAGGCGCTTGCCCATGCGAAATCCCGAAAGATGTTCGGCAATACGCTGTCCGACCTGCAACTGACGGAGGCCGCCCTGGGCGACATGGCGGCCGAGATCGATGCTGCAGCGCTGCTGACCTACCGCGCCGCGTGGCGCCGTGATGTGCAGGGCCTGCCGACCACGAGGGAAGCGGCGATGGCAAAGATGGTCGCCACGGAAAATGCCCAGAAGGTGATCGACCGCGCAGTGCAGATGTTCGGCGGCCGCGGTGTTCGCGTCGGCGAGATCACCGAAAGTCTCTACCGGGAAATCCGGGCGTTGCGCATCTATGAAGGCGCAACCGAGGTGCAGAAACTCATCATCGCCCGCGAATTGCTGAAGGCGTGACCATGGCTTACACGACGACGCGCCGGCTGAATTTCGGAGATTGCGACCCTTCCGGCATCGCCTATTTCCCGTCCTATCTGCATATCCTGGTCGGCGTTTACGAGGAATTCTTCGAAAGCCTCGGGTTCCCGTGGCCGAAGATGATCAACGAACGAAAGCTCGGCTTTCCGACCGTCACGCTGGATCTCACCTTCACCAATCCAGGTTTCCACGGAGACCGGATGGATTTCACCCTCAGGGTCGCAAGACTCGGCAACAGCTCGCTTGATCTGAACCACGAAGTCCGCGCGGAAAACCGCCTGCTCTGGACGGCCCGGCAAAGGCTCGTCCTCACCTCTCACGAAACAACCAAGGCCTGCCCCTGGCCGGATGATCTGCGCGCCGCGCTGACACAGCATTTGGAGAACGAAGATGCACACCATTCTGCAGCCTGAAGGCTGGGCCAAACCGATCGGTTACGCCAACGGCGTATCTGCCACCGGCCGCCAGATCTTCGTCGGCGGGCAGATCGGCTGGAATGCGCAGTGCCAGTTCGAAACCGACGATTTCGTCGGCCAGGTAAAACAGACGCTGGAAAACATCGTCGCGGTGCTGGCCGCAGGCGGCGCCAGACCGGAACACATCACCACCATGACCTGGTATTTCACCGACAAGGCCGAATATCTCGGCAACCTGAAGGGTATCGGCCAGGCGTATCGCGAGGTGATCGGCAAGCATTTCCCGGCCATGGCGGCGATGCAGGTCGTCGCGCTTGTGGAGGACCGCGCCAAGATCGAGATCCAGGCGACGGCCGTCGTTCCGGAGTAAGGCGATGAGCGATGTGACGACCTTCTCCGCCACGGTTACCGCAACGACCCGAAACGGCATTCTGGTCGTCACCATCGACAATCCGCCGGTCAACGCCACCTCGGCCGACGTCCGGCTGGGCTTGTCCCGGGCGCTCGCCCATGCCGAGGCAGAGGGCACGATTTCCGGCATGGTCATCACCGGCGCGGGAAAAACCTTTATCGGTGGCGCGGATATAAAGGAATTCGGCAAGCCGGCTATCGAGCCGACGCTGCCCGACGTGATCGAGAAGATCGAAGCCCTGTCGAAACCGGTCGTTGCGGCCCTGAATGGCGCGGCTCTCGGCGGCGGGCTGGAGTTGGCCTTGGCCTGCCATTATCGCATCGCCTCCCCCGCGGCACAGCTCGGCCTGCCCGAGGTCAAGCTCGGCATCGTGCCCGGTGCCGGGGGAACCCAGCGCCTGCCACGGCTTATCGGCATTCCGGCCGCGATCGAGCTTATTGCGTCGGGACGGATCGCCAAGATCAATGAGGCCCTGTCTCTCGGCATCCTTGATGAACTGGCCGGGACCGATATTCTCGACGTGGCCATCAACGCCGTGCAAAAGCTGGTAGGCACGCCGCTTCGCAGGACGGGTGAACTGGCCGTTGCCCCTCCCGATCCCACCGAGATCGAAAAGTCATCAAGAAAAACCCTCTCAAAAGCTCGCGGACAGAAGGCGCCGGCAGAAGCCGTGCGGCTGATCGCATCCTCGCATCGCCCGTTTGCGGAAGGACTGGCGGATGAGCGCGCCACCTTTCTCACCCTGCGGGACAGCCGTGAAGCGGCAGCGCTGCGGCACGTCTTCTTTGCCGAGCGGGAAGCCTCGAAGGTCGCCGGACTTGAGGGCATCGATCCGCGCCCGGTCAACACGATCGGCCTATGCGGATTGGGCCTGATGGGCAGCGGCATTGCTGTTGCAGCACTCAGCGCAGGCTACACCGTAATCGGCCTCGACCAGATACCCGAGGCAGCTGAAAAAGGTCGCGAACGGATCATCGGCCTGCTGGAGCGCAACCTTGCCTCCGGCCGACTGAACCGGGCCGGTTTCGACGCGCAGACGGCCCGTCTTTCTGTCACCGCCACGGATGCCGATCTTTCTCCCTGCGATCTTGTCATCGAAGCCGTGTTCGACGATCTCGACGTCAAGGCCGACCTCTTCCGCCGCCTCGACAAGGTGATCCGCCCGGACGCCATTCTTGCCACCAATACGAGCTACCTGAACCCGGACGAGATCGCCTCAGCGACCAAGCATCCGCAACGCGTTCTCGGGCTGCATTTCTTCTCACCGGCCCATGTTATGCGCCTGCTCGAAGTCGTGCGTTGCAGGGAGACTGCACCGGATGTTCTGGCGACCGGCCTTGCCGTGGCAAAGAAACTGAAAAAACTACCGGTCGTGACCGGCGTCACCGAAGGTTTTATCGGCAATCGCATCTTTTCCGCCTATCGCCGCGAGGCCGAATTCCTTCTGGAGGACGGCGCGCTGCCGCAGGAGATCGATGCGGCGCTGGAGGATTATGGTTTTCCGATGGGCCTTTTTGCCGTCTATGACATGGCAGGTCTCGAAATCGCCTGGGCGCGCCGCAAGCGTCAGGCAGCGATGCGTGCTCTATCCAAGCGTTATGTCGAGATCGCCGACAGGCTGTGCGAGGCCGGGCGTCTGGGCCAGAAATCCGGCCGAGGGTGGTATGCTTATCCGGATGGCAGGAAAACCGTCGATCCCGAAGTCACGGCGATTATCGAAGCAGAACGGGCAAAGAAGAGCGTTGTGGCTCGCAGTTTCTCGAAGGATGAAATCCGGCAAAGGCTGCTCGGTGCCATGGCGACGGAAGGTGAGGCGCTACTGGCAGAAGGCATCGCGGCCCGGGCAAGCGACATCGATCTGGTGATGATCAACGGCTACGGCTTTCCCGCTCACAAAGGCGGACCGATGTTTGCCAAAGGCTGAACGGCCCCTACCTCTCGCGTCTTCCTCGAGCTTGTCCCGAGGACCTAACCACGTTGCACGTTATCGAAGCGTTGCAGATCCTCGGGACAAGCCCGAGGAAGACGCAATATTGTGAGGTGCGCCCTCAAACAGAAAGGGGCGCCAAAGCACCCCTTTCCTAATTCGGAAATGCGAATCGGCTCACCGCCGCTGGTTATACACATCGACGCAGACCGCGCCGAGCAGGACCAGGCCCTTGATCACCTGCTGGTAATCGATGCCGATGCCGAGGATCGACATGCCGTTGTTCATCACGCCCATCAGGAACGCGCCGATCACTGCACCCGTCACCTTGCCGACGCCGCCATAGGCCGATGCGCCGCCGATGAAGCAGGCCGCGATAACGTCGAGCTCGAAGCCGGTGCCGGCTTTCGGCGTGGCGCTGTTCAAACGCGCCGCAACGACAAGGCCGGCAAGTGCGGCCAGCACGCCCATGTTGACGAAGGTCCAGAACACCAGACGGGTCGTCTTGATGCCCGACAGTTCCGCCGCGCGGGCGTTACCGCCGACGGCATAGATCTGCCGGCCGAGGATCGTGCGGTTGGTGAAGAAGCCGTAGGCGACGATCAGCACGGCCATGATGATCATCACATTCGGCAGGCCGCGATGCGACGAGATCAGGTAGGCGACGAAGGCGATCGCTGCAAAAACGAGGACGTTTTTGGCGACGAAGAAGCCCATCGGTTCGCTTTCGACACCATGCAGGACGCGGCGCGCGCGGCTGCGAAAATTCTGCCAGATCATCAAGATGGCAACGGCCAGCCCGATGATGAAGGAGGTCACATAGATGCCGCCATCCGACGAGATCAGTTCGACCATATAGCCGGAGGACAGTTTCTGGAAGATCGGCGGGAAAGGGCCGATCGCCTGGCTGCCGAGAATGGCGATCATGAAGCCGCGGAAGACAAGCATGCCCGCAAGCGTCACGATGAAGGACGGGATTTTGAAATAGGCGACGAAATAGCCCTGGATACCGCCGATAATGCCGCCGACCACCAGGCAGGTCAGGATGGCGAGCGGCAGGTTGATGCCCCATCGGACCATCAACAAGCCCGCCAACCCGCCGATGAAGCCGGCGACGGAGCCGACCGAAAGGTCGATATGGCCGGTGACGATAATCATCAGCATGCCGAGCGCCATGATGACGATATAGGCGTTCTGCAGCACGATATTCGTGACGTTGAGCGGCTTCAGGAGAATGCCGCCGGTGGCGAACTGGAAGAAGATGACGATGACGACGAGCGAGATCAGCATGCCGTAATCGCGCAGATTGTCCTTCCAGAAACCGGTGCCCGCTTTCGGAGCCACTGCTGCTTCCTGTGGGGTGCTCATGGGTTATCTCCCTTTGCGGCGCATGATGGCGCGCATGATATTTTCCTGCGTGGCCTCTTCGCCGGCCACTTCGCCGACGAATTCTCCCTCGTGCATGACCATGATCCTGTCGCAGGTGCCGATCAGTTCCGGCATTTCCGACGAGATCACGACGACGGCCTTACCGGCATCCGCAAGTTCGTTGATGATCGAATAGATTTCGTATTTCGCGCCGACATCGATACCGCGCGTCGGTTCGTCGAGGATCAGGATGTCGGGGCCGGTGAACAACCATTTCGACAGCACCACCTTCTGCTGGTTGCCGCCCGAGAGCTTGCCGGTTTCCTGATAGACGTTGTGGCTGCGGATCCGCATGCGGGAGCGGAATTCCTGCGCCACCTTCATTTCCCTGATGTCGTCGATGACACCACTGGACGAGACGCCGCCGAGATGAGCAAGCGAGACATTCTTGCGGATGTCTTCGGCAAGGATCAGCCCGAGCTGCTTGCGGTCTTCGGTAACATAAGCCAGACCCGCCTTGATCGCCCGGTGAACATTCGACGTATCGGCCTCTTTCCCGTGGATCTTCACGGTTCCGGTAATGTCGCGGCCATAGGTGCGGCCGAACACGCTCATGGCGAACTCGGTGCGGCCGGCCCCCATCAGGCCCGATATGCCGACCACCTCGCCGGCCCGGACCTTTATCGAGACGTTCTTGACCATCTGGCGGCTGGAATGCTGCGGATGGTAGACGGACCAGTTCTCGACTTCGAAGATCACATCGCCGATTTTCGACACGCGGGCCGGATACCGGCTTTCGAGATCGCGATCGACCATGCGGCGCACGATCTCGTCCTCGTCGACCGCGCCTTCATGGCAATCGAGCGTGCCGACGGTGCGGCCGTCGCGCAGAACTGTGATGCGGTCGGCGACTTCGGTAATCTCGTTCAGCTTGTGGCTGATCATGATCGAGGTAATGCCGCGCCGGCGGAATTCCTTCAGTAGCTCCAAGAGAGCCGCACTGTCGGTTTCGTTGAGCGACGCGGTCGGCTCGTCGAGGATCAGCAGGCGCACATCCTTCGACAGTGCTTTGGCGATCTCGACGAGCTGCTGCTTGCCAACGCCGAGATTGGTGATCAGCGTTTCCGGTGCTTCGGTCAGACCTACCTTGGCGAGCAGTTCCTTTGTGCGAATGTAACGCTCATCGCGATCAATCACGCCGAACCTGGACGGTGCATTGGCCAGAAAGATGTTTTCCGCGATCGACATCAGCGGAATGAGCGCGAGCTCCTGGTGAATGATGATGATGCCGAGCTTTTCGGAATCGTTGATGTCGCGGAACTGGCGTTCTTCGCCGCCAAAGAGGATCGATCCCTCGTAGGACCCATGCGGGTAGACACCCGACAGAACCTTCATCAGCGTCGACTTGCCGGCACCGTTTTCGCCGACGAGAGCATGAATCTCGCCTTCCCGAACGGTGAAGCTGACATCGGAAAGCGCCTTCACGGCGCCAAAACTCTTCGAAATGCCCCGCATTTCGAGAATAGGCGGCTTTTCCGCCGCAGATAATACGGGATCAAGCATGACGACTCCCAATATGAAGAAGCCGCGCGGCAGGTCGCCGCGCGGCCTGAATGGATTACTTGATCTGCGCTTCGGTGTAGTACCCGCTCTTGACCAGAACATCGACATTGGTCTTGTCGATGGCAACCGGCTTCAGGAGGTAGGACGGAACGACCTTGTTACCGTTATTGTAGGTCTTGGTGTCGTTGACCTGAGGCTCCTTGCCGCTCATCACGGCATCGACCATGTCGACAGTGACCTTGGCGAGATCGCGCGTGTCCTTGAAGATGGTCGAATACTGCTCGCCGGCAATGATCGACTTGACCGACGGGACTTCCGCGTCCTGACCGGACACGAACGGCATCGGCATGTCGCCGGAGCCGTAACCGACGCCCTTGACCGACGAGAGAATACCGATCGACAGACCGTCATAAGGCGACAGAACGGCGTTCAGCTTCTTGTCGGAATAGGTCGAGGACAGGATAGCGTCCATACGCGACTGCGCAGTTGCCGGGTCCCAGCGAAGGGTGGCGACCTTGTCCATGCCGGTCTGGCCGGAACCGACGACGAGCGTGCCCTTGTCGATCAGCGGCTGCAGAACGCTCATGGCACCGTCATAGAAAAAGTAGGCGTTGTTGTCGTCCGGAGAACCGCCGAACAGTTCGATGTTGAACGGGCCCTTTTCGGTATCGGCCTTGAGAGCCTTGACCAGTGAGGTTGCCTGCAGAACGCCGACCTGGAAGTTGTCGAAGGTTGCGTAATAGTCGACATTCGGGGTGTCACGGATCAGGCGGTCATAAGCGATGACCTTGATGCCGGCATTATGGGCCTGGGCAAGCACGTCGGAAAGCGTCGTACCGTCGATCGAAGCGACCACGAGCACCTTGGCGCCCTTGGTGATCATGTTTTCGATCTGGGAAAGCTGGTTCGGAATGTCGTCTTCGGCATATTGGAGATCGGTGGTGTAGCCGCGCTCCTGAAGCACCTTGATCATGTTGTCGCCGTCGGCGATCCAGCGGGCCGAGGACTTGGTCGGCATGGCAACGCCGACGAGGCCCTTGTCCTGCGAGAATGCGGGAGCAGCGAAGGCGATCGAAGCCATCATCGCCGCAGAAGCAAGCAACTTAAGTATTTTCATTGTACACTCCTCCGTAACGGTGGCCCCCAACGGGCCACCGAGTTTGTTTGGGCTGGCTCCTCGCCGCCCTCACGACCTCAAAAAGGACGCCTGCCTTTAAAGGTCAGTGATTGTCGCGCGGCAGACCTTCGGTCTGCGCAATGCGCTGGTATTTGACAGCCGGCTCAAGAACCGCGCCGGTCTCCATCTGTCCGACGATGCCGCGCTGGATTTCCTGCCAGGGCGTCTGGTGCTTGGGATAGTGATAGCCGCCATTGGCTTCCAGCTCGCGGCGACGGGCAGAAAGCTCGTCGTCGGAAATCAGGATGTTCGCTTCGCCGCGGCCAAGGTCGATACGCACCCGGTCGCCGGTCTTCAGAAGCGCCAGGCCGCCGCCTGCTGCCGCCTCCGGGGAAGCGTTGAGGATCGACGGGCTGCCCGACGTGCCGGACTGGCGACCGTCGCCGATGCAGGCAAGCGAGCTGATGCCGCGCTTCAGAAGGTAATCCGGCGCACGCATGTTGACGACTTCGGCGGCACCCGGATAACCGATCGGACCGGCACCGCGCATGAACAGCACCGTATGCTCGTCGATGCCGAGCGACGGATCGTCGATGCGGTGATGATAATCTTCCGGACCGTCGAACACCACGGCCTTGCCTTCGAAGGCTTCCGGGTCGTTCGGGTTCGACAGGTAGCGCTCACGGAATTCCGGCGAGATGACGCTGGTCTTCATGATAGCTGACGAGAACAGGTTGCCGCGCAGCACACGGAATCCGGCACGCGCCTTCAGCGGTTCGTCGTAACGCTTGATGACCTTGTCATCCTCGATGATCGCCCCGCGACAGTTCTCACCGATCGTCTTGCCGTTGACCGTGATCGCGTCTTCGTTGATCAGGCCCTGGCCCATCAGCTGGTTGACGACGGCCGGAACACCGCCCGCGTGATAATAATCCTCACCGAGATATTCACCGGCCGGCTGCAGGTTGACGAGAAGCGGAACTTCCTCGCCATAGGTCTGCCAGTCGTCAACGGTCAGTTCCACGCCAATATGGCGGGCAAGCGCGTTCAAATGGATCGGCGCATTGGTCGAACCGCCGATCGCCGAGTTGACGCGGATGGCGTTGACGAACGCATCCTTGGTCAGGATATCGGACGGCTTCAGGTCTTCCTTGACCATTTCGACGATGCGCAGGCCGGTGAGATACGAGACTTCCTGGCGATCGCGGTAAGGCGCCGGAATGGCGGCAGACCCCGGAAGCTGCATGCCGAGCGCTTCGGCAAGCGAGTTCATCGTGGTCGCCGTGCCCATCGTGTTGCAATAGCCGGTCGACGGAGCCGACGACGCCACCAGCTTGACGAAGCCGGCATAGTCGATTTCGCCCTTGGCCAGAAGTTCGCGCGCCTTCCAGACGATCGTGCCCGAACCGGTGCGCTCGCCGCGGAACCAGCCGTTCAGCATCGGGCCGACGGAAAGAGCGATAGACGGAATGTTCACGGTGGCCGCCGCCATAAGACAGGCTGGCGTGGTCTTGTCGCAGCCGATCGTCAAGACGACGCCATCGAGCGGATAGCCGTAGAGAACTTCGACCAGCCCGAGATAGGCAAGGTTACGGTCGAGACCCGCGGTCGGGCGTTTTCCCGTTTCCTGGATCGGATGCACCGGGAACTCGATCGCGATGCCGCCGGCTTCACGAATGCCTTCGCGCAGACGATTGGCCAGTTCGAGATGGTGACGGTTGCAGGGCGACAGGTCGGAACCGGTCTGCGCGATGCCGATGATCGGGCGATCGGACTGAAGTTCGGCCTGGCTGAGGCCGAAATTCATGTAGCGCTCCAGATAGAGCGCCGTCATGTCGACATTGTCGGGATTGTCGAACCAGGCGCGCGAACGAAGTTTGCGCGCTCCCGTCGTTGCAATCTCGGTGGACGGGGTTTTGCCGTGATCTGCCATTGTCAGTCCTCGAATGCTTCAGTTTCGATGCGCCGGCCCAGCATGAAGGCATCGGCCACATGCACCAGCGGCGAAAAGTCGGTATCGCTTTCGTCCTTGGAGACGAGCGCGACGAAATCGCGATAGAGATTGCGATATTCGCGATCTTCCTCGACGATCTGCGCCTCGCCATCGACGATCAGGCGGCTGCCGCCATGGGTCAGCACGACCGAGCCTTCTTCCGTCTCGACGCGGATATCCCAGGTCTGCGGACCGGTCTGGCGCCAGTCGAACTCGGCGGCGATCGGCAGGCCGGACGCGGTTTCGAACGTCAGGTTGGCGGCGATCGGTGCGGCGCGATTGGACGGAATGGTGAGATCCGAATGGGTGAGGTGGAACGTCTCCGGCATGATGCGGGTAACGATCGACAGCGCATTGATGCCCGGGTCGAACACGCCGAGACCACCCGGCTCCCAGATCCAGGCCTGGCCCGGATGCCAGTGACGCACGTCTTCCTTCCAGGAGACCGAAGCGCTTTTGATCTTGCGCTTGGCAAGCAGTGCCCGCGCCGGCTCAACGCCTGCGGCACCGCGGGAATGCCAGGTGGCAAACAGGCTCAAGCCCTTGGACTTGGCCAGCTTTTCCAGCGCAAAGACTTCAGACAGCGTCGCGCCCGGCGGCTTTTCCAGCATCACATGCTTGCCAGCCTCGATCGCGGCCTTGGCCTGGGCGAAGCGCCCCTGCGGCGGCGTGCAGAGCGAGATCGCATCCAGTTCGATGCCGGATGCCAGCATTGCATCGATGTCGTGAAAGCAGTGAACGCCTTCCAGCTTGGCGTTACGGCTGGCGACAGCCGTCAGTTCGATACCGTCGGTCGCTTCGATTGCGCCGAGATGCTGATCCCTGGCGATCTTTCCAAGTCCGACGATGCCGAGACGAATTTTGCTCATGTCAATTTTCCTTAAAGCTTGCGCACGTCAACCGACATCGCCGCGGCGACGGTCAGACGGTTGACGAGCGGCAGCTTGAAGGGCGCAGCATCGATCTCGAACACATCACCTTCTTCGGTATTGATGCCGTGCGAGACGGACAGAGTAGCCGTGCCGAAGAAATGAACGTGCAGGTCGCCCGGCGCGCGGAAGATGTCGTATTTGAAGTTATGGTATTCGAGATTGGCGATCGAGTGCGACATGTTGGCTTCGCCCGACAGGAAGGGCTTCTCGAAGATCACCTCATCACCACGACGAATGCGCGAAGTACCCTCGACGTGATCCGGCAGATCGCCGACCAGAAGCTCCGGCCCGAGCGACGCCTGGCGCAGCTTGGAATGGGCGAGCCACAGATAGTTGCCCTTCTCGGTCACGTGATCGGAAAACTCGTTGGCGAGACAGAAACCGACGCGGAAGGGCGTGCCATCAGGACCGATCAGATAGATGCCGGCAAGTTCCGGCTCTTCGCCACCATCGAGCGCGAAGGAAGGCGAGACGAGATCGGAGCCGGTGGACCTGAGTTGCGAGCCATTGCCCTTGTAGAACCATTCCGGCTGCGCACCAATCTGGCCCGGGGCAGGCTTGCCGCCTTCGACGCCCGACAGGAACATGCGCATGGAATCGGTCGGCTTGTCTTCAGCCTGAGCGGCCTTGTGCATCTTGTCGCGACCATCGGCCGAACCGAGATGCGTCAGACCTGTGCCGGCAACGATGAAATGAGCGGGATCGGGATGCGAGATCGGCAGACCGATACGGCCTTCGCGCGCAGCAAGCTCGACATCGATATCTGCACCAAAGCCGAGCGCTTCGATCTGCGCCGCAAGACTGCGGCCCGCAGCAATTGCCTGCATCGCCAGATCATAGGTCGAAGTCACACCATTGACGACATGGCCGGAGCCCTGCCCCTCCCATGCAACAACCTTGGTTGCACCAGCGTCATCGGCAATCTGCAGAATTCTCAGCATCAAACCCGTCATCCATTTTGTCTGATTTGACATGGCGCCTCCACAGGCCATGCCGTCCTCCTATCAGGTCGCGGACCTGACATCTTTCAAAAATACGACTATTGGATTTGCGCTGCCGATGTCAAGAACGTCTTTTTCCGTAAAGGTAAATCGGCATTGGTCAATTTTCAGGCTATAGGCCCAACCAATACACGCAATTCGCCAACATTTCCGACAGTTTGATCGAATTTTCGGCAAGTCGTTAAATTGGGGGTTGAAAAAGTATTATTATATGCCAATCCTTGCCTCGCCAGTTTGCTTCATCATCTCTGGGAGGATTAAGATGAAAAAAGCTCTCGTCGCGGCAACTGCTGCCGCTATTTTTGCAACTCTTGCATCCGGCGTTTCCGCAAAATCACTGACAGTCGGCTTCTCGCAGATCGGATCTGAATCCGGCTGGCGCGCAGCCGAAACGACTGTGACCAAGCAGGAAGCCGAAAAGCGTGGCGTTACGCTGAAATTTGCTGACGCCCAGCAAAAGCAGGAAAACCAGATCAAGGCGATCCGCGGCTTCATTGCCCAGGGCGTCGACGCCATCCTGATCGCTCCGGTGGTCGCCACCGGCTGGGATGCGGTTCTGAAGGAAGCCAAGGAAGAGAAGATCCCGGTCATTCTTCTCGACCGCGAAATCGAGTCCCCCAAGGATCTTTATCTGACCGCAGTAACCTCCGACCAGGTCTTCGAAGGCAAGGTCGCCGGCGAATGGCTTGCCAAGGACGTCGGCTCCAAGGACTGCAAGGTCGTCGAGCTTCAGGGCACGACCGGCTCTTCGCCGGCAATCAACCGCAAGAAGGGCTTTGAGGAAGGCATCAAGGCTGCGTCCAACATCAAGATCGTGCGCTCGCAGACCGGCGACTTCACCCGCACCAAGGGCAAGGAAGTCATGGAAAGCTTCATCAAGGCGGAAGGCGGCGGCAAGGATATCTGTGCCGTTTACGCCCATAACGACGACATGGCCGTCGGCGCAATCCAGGCGATCAAGGAAGCCGGCCTGAAGCCGGGCACCGACATCAAGATCGTCTCGATCGACGCCGTGCCGGATATCTTCCAGGCTATGGCCAAGGGTGAAGCCAACGCGACCGTCGAACTGACGCCGAACATGGCCGGCCCCGCCTTCGATGCTTTGGAAGCCTATCTGAAGGACAAGAAGGAACCGAAGAAGTGGATCCAGACTGAGTCCAAGCTCTACACTCAGAAGGACGATCCGATGAAGGTCTACGAAGCCAAGAAAGGCCTCGGCTACTGATCTCCCGCTGTCCGGCGCTCTAAGCCGGACAGGATCAATGACCGGAGCGGGATTTCCCGCTTCGGTTTCTCATCAGCATGCGGGACGAAGACATGTCAGCACCACACGCTCTTCTCGAAGCCCGAGGCATCGGCAAATCCTTTTTCGGCATATCCGCCCTTGAAGACGTCGATTTCACCCTTCAGCAGGGCGAGATTCATGCGCTTCTCGGCGAAAACGGCGCAGGCAAATCAACACTGATCAAGATTCTGACCGGTGTCTATCGCCGCGATCGTGGCACGATCTATCTGCAAGGCAACGAGGTTTCCCCCGATGATGTCGCCGCCGCACAGGCGCTCGGCATCGGCACCGTCTATCAGGAGGTCAATCTTCTGGAAAACCTGACGGTAGCGGAAAACCTGTTTCTAGGCCGCCAGCCGCGCCGCTTCGGCATGATTGACCGCCGCACTATGCGCGACCGCTCCAGGGCATTGCTTGCGCGATATGGCCTCGATATCGACGTCGATGCTCTTCTTTCTTCCTATTCCGTCGCGATCCGCCAGATCATCGCGATTGCCCGCGCGGTCGACCTTTCCGGCAAGGTTCTGGTTCTCGACGAACCGACGGCAAGCCTTGACGCCAACGAGGTGAAGGGCCTTTTCACCGTTCTGCGCCAGCTGCGCGAGGACGGCGTCGGCATCGTCATCATCACCCATTTCCTCGATCAGGTTTACGAGATCGCCGATCGCGTCACCGTGCTGCGCAACGGACGACTGGTCGGCAGCCGGGCGATTTCCGAACTGCCGCGCCTCGATCTGATCTCGATGATGCTCGGCCGCGAGCTGCAGCACATCACCCGCGATCATCAGGCAGAGCCGGAAACCATCGACGATCGCGGCGCGCCCTCTATTCAGTTCCAGAATTACGGCAAGAAGGGCAGCGTCGCGCCCTTCGATCTTGATATCAGGCCGGGCGAGGTCGTTGGCATTGCAGGCCTGCTTGGTTCCGGCCGCAGCGAGACCGCTTTTCTGCTTTTCGGCATCGACCGCGCCGACAGCGGCACCGCCACGATCGATGGTCAACAGGTCTCAATCGCCTCGCCGGAAGCCGCTATCGCGAACCGCTTCGGTTTCTGTCCGGAAGAACGCAAGACGGATGGCATCGTCGGCGACCTGTCGGTGGCCGACAATATCGTGCTGGCGCTGCAGGCGCAGCGCGGCTGGATGCGGCCGATCTCGTCAGCCCAGAAGCGCGAACTCGCCGACAGCTTCATCAAGTCTCTCGACATTCGCCCCGCGGACCGCGAACGGCCGATCAAGTTTCTCTCCGGCGGCAACCAGCAGAAGGCGATCCTTGCCCGCTGGCTGGTGACGGAACCACGGCTGCTTATCCTCGACGAGCCGACCCGCGGCATCGATATCGGCGCTCATGCGGAAATCCTGAAAATGATCGAAAGATTGTGCTCCGAGGGCATGTCGCTCGTCGTCATATCTTCCGAGCTGGAAGAACTCACCGCAGTGGCCCACCGCGTTATCGTGCTTTCCGACCGTCGGCATGTCGCCGAGCTTTCGGGCCGCCAACTGACCACCGACGGCATCATAAGGGCGATTGCCGGCACCGGCGAAACGGAGGCCGCATAATGACCTGGTTTACCCGCCGTCTACGTCGCCTGGCACCACAGCTTGTCGCGCTCGCGATCATTCTCGGCATTATCAGTCTCATCGCCCCCGGCTTCCTGACGGTCTCCGTCCAGAACGGGCGGCTTTACGGCAGCCTGATCGACATTCTGGTTCGCGCTGCCCCCGTCGCGCTCCTGACTGTCGGCATGACATTGGTGATTGCAACACGCGGCATCGACCTTTCGATCGGTGCCGTGATCGCCATCTGCGGCGCGGTCGCCGCAACACTGATAAGCGACGGTTATTCGCTTCCGGTTGTGATTGCCGTATCTCTCGGTGTCGGCGTAGTCTGCGGATTGTGGAACGGCGTTCTTGTCGCCGTCCTCGATATCCAGCCGATCATCGCAACGCTTATCCTGATGGTGGCCGGCCGCGGCATAGCCCAGCTGATCACCGAGGGCGTCATCCTCACCTTCAACGATGACACATTTGCAGCACTCGGCTCCGGCTCACTCGCCGGCATTCCAATCCCGATCTATCTCTGGGTCGGAACCGCACTCGTCATCGGCCTGCTGATGCGACGCACCGCCCTCGGCTTCCTGATCGAGGCGACCGGCATCAACCGTCGCGCGGCAAGCCTTGCCGGTGTGCGTGCTCGCTTCCTGCTCTTCTCGGCCTATGCGATCTCCGGCCTCTGCGCCGCCATCGCCGGCATGATCGTCACAGCAGATATTCGCGGCGCCGACGCCAACAATGCCGGTCTCTGGCTGGAACTCGATGCGATCCTCGCAGTCGTGGTCGGCGGCACGTCGCTCAATGGCGGACGTTTCTCGATCACCGCCTCGCTGATCGGCGCGCTGATCATCCAGTCGATCAATACCGGCATTCTCGTTTCGGGCTTTCCGCCGGAATTCAACCTCATCATCAAGGCAGGCATCATCATCGTGGTGCTGACGCTGCAATCGCCGGCGATCATGACCATCTTCGGTTTCATCAAGGCCACCCGGCGAAGTGACAAGCTCAACCACGGCACGAAGGAGGCGACACGATGATCCATGCCCGCAACCTGCCCTTCATCACCACGCTGGCGATCTTCGTCATCGCCTACGGGCTCTGCGTCCTGCAGTTTCCCAACATGCTGTCGACGCGGGTAATCGGCAACCTTCTGACCGACAACGCCTTTTTGGGCATCGCTGCAGTAGGGATGACCTTCGTCATCCTATCGGGCGGCATCGATCTTTCGGTCGGTTCGGTCATCGCCTTCACCAGCGTCTTTGTCGCCGTTTTGGTCGGCTCCTTCGGCGTGCATCCGCTCACCGCCTTCCTTGCGGCACTGGTCATCTCCACCCTGTTCGGCTGTTTGATGGGTGCGATGATCCGTTACTTGATGATCCCGCCCTTCGTGGTGACGCTTGCCGGCATGTTCCTTGCCCGTGGCGCGGCCTATCTCGTGTCCACCCAGTCCGTGCCGATCACCCATGAATTCATCGACACCATGCTCGGCTTTTACATCCGCTTCCCCGGTGGCGGACGGCTGACGCTGCTTGCCATGGTGATGCTCTTAGTCTTTGCCGTCGGCATCATCGTCGCCTCGCGCACCCGCTTCGGCGCCAATGTCTATGCGATCGGCGGCAATCTTCAGTCAGCCGAGCTGATGGGCGTGCCAGTGGGTGCGACGACGATCCGCATCTACGCCTTGTCGGGCTTCCTGTCCGGTCTCGCCGGCATCGTCTATACGCTTTACACATCCTCCGGTTATTCGCTGGCGACGGTCGGTGTCGAACTCGATGCGATTGCCGCTGTGGTGATCGGAGGCACGTTGCTGACCGGCGGCGTCGGCCTGGTTGCCGGCACGTTCATTGGCATCCTGCTGCAGGGGCTGATCCAGACCTACATCGTCTTCGACGGAACACTGTCCTCCTGGTGGACGAAAATCGTCATCGGCATCCTGTTATTCGTATTCATTGTGTTGCAGCGCACCATCATCTGGTATTCGGACCGCCGACTTGCGGTACGACAATTGAAGGAAGTTTGATTTTGGGTCTTCTGGAAACGACCATCAGCGGCCGGAAGCGGCGCGGCAACCACGCCCATGTGGTCGCCGAGCTCGGGCGCGGTATCGTCTCCGGCAAGATACCGGAAGGCTCGCTCCTGCCCGGCGATGCGGAGCTTTCGGGCCGTTTCGGCGTCTCCCGCACCGTTCTGCGCGAGGCGATGAAGACGCTTTCCGCCAAACGGCTGATCGAAGCAAAGGCAAAGGTCGGCACGCGCGTGCTGCCGCGGGACAGCTGGAATTTCTTTGATTCGGATGTCCTCGGCTGGCGTTTCGAGAGCGGGCTGGATTACGAATTCATCGAACATCTTGCCGAGATCCGCCTTGCCCTTGAACCGGCAGCAGCCTCCGCAGCTGCGGCCCGCGCCACAAGCGACGACATCGTCGCGCTCTATGCGATCGCGGCGAAATTCGACAACCTCAACCACACGCCGGAATCGATCGCAAAGGTGGATCTCGAATTCCATCTGGCCATCGCCCGCATGTCCGGTAACCCGTTCATGCGTTCGGCGAGCGCACTGATCGAAGCGGCACTCGCGATTTCGTTCGAACTCTCGTCCCCCGCCGCTTCACCGGAAACAATCGACGAAGTGGCGACCAACCATTTGCGGATCGTCCATGCCATCGCCTCGCGTGATCCGGCCAAGGCGATGTCGGCAATGCGGCATGTGATCGAGGTCGGCAAGAGCCGTATTCGCGGATCGCTCCGCGGCTCGGATAAGAACGCGATCGACACCCGCAAGCCTGTCACGGTCAACAATAGTTGACTTCATAACTCATGAATGATCTTAGTCCGGGGAGACGATAGATATTCCGGACAACCGCCATGCTTCACCAGACCCGAGGCCGCATTACCCGTGACAACGGTGCCGCAATCGATGCGCTGAAGAAACGCGCAGCCGAGTGGGAAGTGCCGCTGACGCAGGAAGCAAAAGGTTTCTGCTTCCATGTCTGGAATTCCAAGGCAACGCTTTATCCGGACGAAACCGGCGTCACGATCGAGATCTCGTCGCCCGAACAGCGTCTGCTGCAGACCCTTCAGGGCAGCCTGACCGAGCTTTTCGAAGAATGTCTCCTCTGCCCGAAATGGGATGAAGTGGCCGAAGGCGCGCTCGCACCCGGCATGTCGCTGATGCAGGTCGCATCCATCACCAAACGGTCGCCCGGCTTCACCCGCGTGCGCCTCGAAGGGCACGATACGGAACGTTTTGGGGAAGGCTGCAGCTACCACTTCCGCCTCCTTATCCCCCGCAAGGGCCGCCCACCCTGCTGGCCGCGCATCGCTGCATCCGGCCGCACCGTATGGCCAGAGGGTGACGACGCCCTGCACCGGCCCGTCTACACCACCGTGGCTTATGGCCAGAACTGGCTCGAATTCGACATCTTCGAACACGCTGGCAGCCCGACATCCGCCTGGCTGGCGGAAGATCCGGTCGGACGGACGATCGGCATCATCGGTCCTGGCGGCGGCGGCTGCCCCGAAAGCCGCAACCTTGTCCTTTTCGGCGATGAAACCGCCGTGCCGGCCATCATCCGGATCCTTCAGGAAGCCTCAGGCGACGTCCGCGCATTTATCAAGGCAAGCCGTGAGGATCTCTGCGAACTCGCGGCCGATCACAGGGTCTCGACCGTCGACGATCTGATCCCGGCTCTGGAGGCTATCAACTTGGTCGACGGCGCTTATGTGTGGTTTGCAGGGCATGCAGATCAGGCACGCGTTGCGCGCGCATGCCTGACCGCTCGCGGCATGCAGAAACGTGATTTCACGGCCGCCGCCTACTGGAATTGAGCAGCCGGGCGGAACCTCTGAAAGCAGAAGCAGTAGAGGGATTTGCCACGCTCGGACATGCCGGGATGCACGGGAATTTTTGATGTCCCTGTTTTAAGGTATCCTAATACCCGCAAGCACAGGAATTGCTCGAATTAACCTTACCCCGTAACCTCGCTTGGTATTCTTGCTTGCTCAAAGCTGAAAAATGGGCACTTTTCATTAAATAAGAGCGCTCGCGGAGCTAATAGTGCCGCAAAGTGGAGGCGTCACAGCAATGTCGCGGTCGCCCTTTAGTGCGTGTTTCTGAATCGGATAATTGAGGTGCGGGCATGACTTACGAATCCGCCAGACTTATGTCTGAGGCTATAACGCTTTCTTCAGCGGCGGTTTTCTACTCCTTGATCGACGCCCTGGTCGAAAAGGGAATTCTGACCGGCGAGGAGGAAAAGGAAATCTACCTCTCTGCCATGGACAAGATCAGTGAGGTGGCCGGCGATGACGAAGACGGCACGCACGAACTCGCCCGCGAACTGATCGAACAGCAGATCGCTGATCGCGAGCTCTGAGCCAACTCTGGGCCAACGTGCTGCGAGCAACATCGTCTCCATCATCGAGTTCCCGCATCCGCGGAAGCTCTTCTGAACTCAGAAGAATGAAACGGCCAGCACAAGCAGAAGCGAGCTGGCCATCACGGTCGCTGCGAATGCACCGTTCCATTTGAGGACGATCGTCGTAGCCGAGGTGGATGTCAGGCGCGCCATGGTAATCGTCATCGCGCTGATCGGCGAAAGCGCGATCCCCGCCGCCCAGCCGAGCGAAAGCGCCAGTGCCAGCAGCATCGGATGAGCATTGCCGAAGGCGGCTGCCCCGAACAACTGGGCGAGAAACACCACCACGATCGAATGCGGCACGAAGAGAAGCGCGCTCGCCGCGATCGCCACGATGCACAGACCTGCCAGCAGCGAAGGCGGTAACTGGTTCAACTCTGCCAGAAAATCTCCCCTGCCATCGAGGAAGACGACAGCCGTTGCCCCGATGACGCTGGCCGAGAGATAGATAGCACTCTCCGTCCGCATCACCGACATGTTGCCGACCATGCCTTTGACCTCGCGTGCGAGCCCCGAAATCGGCACACGCTGCTCGTAAACGATCCAGCCGAGAGCAAACAGCGGCAGGAGGATCAGCGAGGCGACAAGCGGACTTACATCGATCGCAGCGTGTATCGCCAGCGTGCCGCCAAACAGCCCGACGCAGGCGCAAAGCGTTATCGCAAGCGGCCCGGCCGATGGCCTGTCACCGTCGTCGAGCACAGCATTGATTGTCTGGCCTGTCACCTCGGTGTGGAAGAACGTCGTCACGAGGATCAAAGCCGCAGCAGTCGCGAAGGCGGCAATGATAAAAGCCGTCGGCGCGAGATTGGGAATGGACTGGGTGATGATGGCAAAACCGACACCGAGCGGCGACCAGATCGTCATCAGAACCGTTCCGCGCATGGCCGCAAGCAGGATGGAACGACGCTCACCCTGCCGGTCCTGACCTTCGGTCGCCTTTGCCACCATCTGCCCGAGCAGCGAGATGATGCCGATATTGAAGAGCAGGCTAAGCAGATGGCTGCCGACCTTCACCGCCTGGTAACGCCTACGCCCGGGCATGCTCATCAGATATTCCGCCGCATTCCTGATGATGTCCGAACGTCCGACCGCATAACGCAGCATGCCGAGCACAGACAGGAACGAGGAGAAGCCGACGCCCTGGTAGAGCGCGCGCTCCACGATCGCAGCCTTGCCGGCCGGAAGCAGGAATTCCGACGTTGCGCAGAGTATGAAGCCGGCGGTGACGAACACTTTGGCAATCGTCGCAAGCCGTTTCCAATCCGACAGCACCGCCACTGTGGCCAGAGCAGCGGCAGCCCGGAGCAGCCATACGGACCCCGAGGTCACATTTGCAAGAACGAAGAGAAACGCACCTGTGAGGGTAAGTACATCTGCCCAGCTGATAACCTGCTGCTTTTGCAGCGTTGCGGCTGAGGCACCCTTGCTCATGGATGGATAACTCCGGGACAGGCTCCGACCCGACACGCATGTGCGGAACGACGAGAAATCTTGAAATGGAATTCGGTGATATCAACAATCTGCAGTACGCGGCGATGCCCTGCCTGCAGGACAAACACCGAAATGCTGCATTGCAGCACAACATTGGAAAAGTCCAGCATTCGCAGAGCGAAAGCGCCTGCTGCGACGCAAACAATACGCGTTTCACGCAGGTTGATGACCTATACACACAATTACGAAGTGCCGCTCAACGCGGCAGATCGCCTCGGTGGTGATTTTTAGGGCAACTGCATTCCTTGGCAGGCATGACTTCGCGATCGGTGAGCCAAGCGCATCCGAAGCACGATCGACTTAACTCGCCTGAGGTCAGGAAGCCTGCGACTCGTCATCCTCGCGGGGCCGTTCTTCCGGGCCGATCGGATATTTGCGCGGAACACCATGGCTGCGGGCCGTGCGATCCCGGTGCAGGGCTGCACGCGCCAGAAGCATGAAGGTGATCGGCGTTGTGAAGGTAACGAAAATGCCGATCAGGATTTCATGGATGACAAGCCGCGAAGACGCGGCGGTGAAATAGATCATCGATGCAAGCATGATGCCGCCGATACCCCAGCTGGTGCCAAGCGCCGGCGCATGCAGCCGTTCGTAGAAGGACGGCAGGCGCAGGAAACCGATCGCACCGATCAGCGCAAGAGCTGCGCCGACGAGAAGGAAAAAAGCCACCGCAAATGCGACGGGTAGGGGAAGGTCTACTGCAGGATAGATCATTCGATCACCTCCCCGCGCATCAGGAATTTTGCCAGCGCCACGGTGGAAACGAACCCGAGCAGGCCGATCACCAGCGCCGCCTCGAAATAGATGACCCGACCCGTGCCGATGCCGAATGTCACGAGCAGCAGCATTGCGTTGATATAGATCGTGTCGAGACCGATGATCCTGTCCTGTGCCCGCGGGCCGCGGAACATCCGGATTGCGGCGATCGCCATGGCGACGACAAGCATGAATTGCGCAATGGCGACTGCGGTATAGATGATGACGGCACTCATGCGAATATCTCCATCAGCAACTTTTCATAGCGGTTCTTGATCGTTGCGATCCACTGCTCTTCCTCATCGAGATTGAGCACATGCATAAGGATCGAACCGTCATAGGAATCATATTCCAGCCAGACTGATCCGGGCGTGCTCGTCAGGATGATCGCCAAAAGCGCCAGCGCGGTGCGGTCCTTGATCTCCAGTGGGATCGTCAGGAAACCGGCCTTCCCACCCTTCGTTCGGCCCCGGATGATCAGCCACGCCACCGCGATGTTGGAAAGCGCGATATCGTAAAGCACGATGAAGAACAGCTTGGGCAGAAGGTACCACTTGTTCAGCTTCGGTTTGTCCGGCCTAAGCGACGCCATCGCCCAGGAGGCAAATACCGCAACCAGCGCGCCGAGGATCAGATGTCCGAGCGTGAAGCTGTTGAGCAGCATCCACATCAGCGTCAGCGAGATCGTCAGGATCGGATAGGGAAGCATCAGTGCCCCCCCCCTGTGCCGTCATCGACACCCGGCACGACCGTCGCATTGCGCACCGCGTCGATATAGAGGCTCGGATTGCTGAGCGTACGGATGGTCGTATCCATATACTGCATCGCCGAGTTGGCCTGAACCGTCAGGAACAGAGTCAGCGCCAGAAGGAACATTACCGGCACGATCTCGATCACCAGAACCCTTGGCACTACGCCTTCGAGCGAGGTCCAGAAAGTACGGATACCGACGCGCGTCATCGAAATCAGCGCTGCGACACCGGACAGGATGACGAGGATGATCAGCGTCCAGACGGGGGCAGTTGGCGGAACACCGATCGCACCGGTGCCCATCATTGCCGACAGCATGGCGAACTTGGCGATGAAGCCCGAGAGCGGCGGCAGGCCGGAGAGAAGAATGCCGCACATGGCAAAGCAGGTACCGAGGATCGCCATCGTGCCGGGCATGGTAACACCATCGCCCTCTTCCGGCTCGTCCTCGTCGGCATCGCCATAGGCTTCCATCGTCACGGCAAGAACGTTGGCGCCTGCATCCTGGCTTCGTTCGACAAGCTCGATCAGCATGAAGAAGGCGCTGATCGTCAGTGTCGAACTGACCAGATAAAGCAGCGCACCCGAGGACACCGCACCATCATTGATGCCGAGAACCATCAGCAGCGTGCCTGAAGACACAAGCACCGAAAAGCCGGCCAACCTGCCGAGTGCCTGCGATGCCAGGATACCGATCGTACCGAAGATCAGCGTCGCCATGCCGCCATAGAGCAGCACCGTGGAACCGAAGCCGGCCGACGGCCCGTTATCGAAGAGGAGCATGGTCAGCCGCAGGATGACATAGATGCCCAGCTTGCTGAGGATGGCAAAAACGCCGGCAACCGGGGCCGAAGCTGCGCTATAGGCCGTGGGCAGCCAGAAGCAGAGCGGCCACATGCCGGCCTTGATCAGGAAGGCAATGCCGAGCACCCCGGCCCCCGCCTCCATCAGCATTCTGCGATCCGCTTCCATGTCCGGAATACGGGCCGCGAGATCCGCCATATTGAGCGTGCCGGCCGTGCCGTAGATCAGGCTGACGCCGATCAGGAAGAGCAGCGCTGCCGCAAGGTTGACCGCGATATAGTGCATCCCGGCCTTGACGCGCAGCTGACCCGAACCGTGCAGCAACAGACCATAGGATGCCGCGAGCATCACCTCGAAGAAAACGAAGAGATTGAACAGGTCGCCGGTCAGGAAAGCGCCGTTCACGCCCATCAGCAGCAACTGGAACATCGAATGAAAATGCGAGCCCATCGCATGCCAGCGCGCCAGCGAATAGACGAGTGCGGCGACAGCGACCGACGCTGTCAGAAGCAGCATCAGGGCAGACAGGCCGTCCAGCACGAGAACGATACCGAACGGCGCCGACCAGTTGCCGAGCAGATAGACACCTTCGTAGCCGTTCGGGCCGCTTTCGATGCGGAAAAGAATGAAGGCGACCGTCAGAAGCAGAAGCATCGAGACGAGGCTTACCATCGCCTTGGTCACGCGCTGTCGTTCATCGATGACAACCAGGATGGCCGCTGCCACAAGCGGGATCAGGATCGGTGCGATGATGAGGTGATGCGACCAGCCGTTCATCGCTTCTCCCCTCTGCCGTCCACATGGTCGGTGCCGGTCATGCCGCGTGAAGCGAGCAGGACAACGAGGAAGAGTGCCGTCGTTGCAAATCCGATGACGATGGCGGTCAGCACCAGCGCCTGCGGCACCGGATCGGCCAGAACGTCATGCCCGCCCCCTTCACTCAGAATTGGCGGAACATTCGTCTTCACGCCACCGACGCTGAAGATGAACAGGTTCACTGCATAAGACAGGAGCGAGAGCCCGATGATGACTTGATAGGTGCGCGGACGCAGGATGAGCCACACGCCGCAACTGGTCATGACGCCGATGGCGATGGAAAGGATGATCTCCATTAGCTCTCCTTCGCCTTTTCGGCCTCGATCGTGCGAAGGCGGGTTATGCGGATGGACTGGTGCGCAAGCGCGACGAGAATAAGCACCGTCGACCCTACCACCAGAAGGAACACCCCGAGATCGAAGAGCAACGCCGTTGCAGCCGGCACCTTGCCGATGAGCGGCAGCGTCAGATACTGCGAATGGGACGTCAGGAACGGATAGCCGAGGAACCATGCGCCTATGCCCGTGAGCGTGGCGATGATCAGCCCGAGCCCCATCCACCAGAGTGGCAGGATGCGGA
Organism: Agrobacterium sp. Ap1; assembly: GCF_017313375.1. Classification (NCBI taxonomy): domain Bacteria; kingdom Pseudomonadati; phylum Pseudomonadota; class Alphaproteobacteria; order Hyphomicrobiales; family Rhizobiaceae; genus Agrobacterium; species Agrobacterium sp. Ap1. Next base: position 22,829 of record NZ_JAFLMY010000013.1, on the reverse strand, counting down.
TGCGGTCTTCCGCCCAGCGCGTACCGCCCGCCAGATATTGCAGCAGGAAGGCGATCGACAGCGTCAACCCGGCCGAGAAGCCGCCGCCCGGCAAATCATGCCCGCGTATGAAGAGATAGACGGCAAAGGTGATGATGACCGGGAACATCCACTGCATGATCACCGATGGCACGAGCAGGTATTCGCGCACCGTATCGCCTGCGTTCCGCTCCGGCCGCTCCTCATCAAAACGGTTCTGGATCCGCTGCTGTTCAGGCATGACCATCGTGTCAGGCGCCGGACGGAAACGGCGGAGAAGCGCGAAGACGGTGAGTGCAACGATGCCGAGAACAACGATTTCGCCGAGCGTATCGAACCCGCGGAAATCGACGAGAATAACGTTGACGACATTGCGACCACCACCTTCGGAATAGGCGTTCTCCAGGAAGTAGGTCGCGATCGCATCCGGCACCGGCATTGTCATGACGGCATAGGCAATGAAGGTCATGCCGATACCGCAGATGATTGCAATCAGCAGGTCGCGGAAACGCCGGAAACGGGCGCGGAAGGTCACTGATTCATCCATCTTCTCCGTCCGCTTGGGCAGCCAGCGCAGGCCGAGAAGAATGAGAACGGTGGTAACGATCTCGACCAGCAGCTGGGTGATCGCGAGATCCGGAGCTGAAAGCCAGACAAACGTGATGCAGACGATAAGCCCGATGCCGCCCAACATGACCAGTGCGGCAAGCCGGTGGTATTTGGCGAGATAGGCCGTTCCGAGCGCAAGGCAGATACCGATCAGCCAGATGCCGGCAAACACCTTGTCGACGCCCGAAAAGACGAAGGTCCGTGGCTCGAAACCGGAATGCCAGAGCGGCAGCAGTCCCGCCAGGAAACCGGTCACGACAACCCAGCGCAATTGCGGCTGCAGATTGCGCGTACCGATCCGCTGCTCGGCCATGCGCGCCCAGCGCCATGAAACCTCGACCAGTATGCGCTCGAAGATGCGCTGGCCCTTGAGCCGCCGGATCAGCGGAGGCCCATCCTCGCAGGTCGCAAGATAATGGCGCAGGACGAAATAGAGCGCCGCACCGCCTGCGAGCGCGATAAGGCTCATGATCAGCGGCAGATTGAAGCCGTGCCACATGGAAAGGCTGTATTCCGGCGTCTGCGTACCGAGCACGCTGACCACAGCCGTATGCAGGAACGGCCCGACCGAAAATGCCGGCACGATCCCGACGATCAGGCAGATGACGACCAGCAGCTCGATCGGAAAACGCATCCAGCGCGGCGGTTCGTGCGGCGTATCCTTCGGCAGATTGGTTGGCGACGGACCGAAGAAGACCGTATGGATGAAGCGCAGCGAATAGGCGACGCTGAACGCGCCGGCAAGCGTTGCGACATAGGGGAGGATGATGTCGAGAACCGAATCCGCATGCGTCTCGATTGCCTCGGCGAAGAACATTTCCTTTGACAGGAAGCCGTTGAGCAGCGGCACGCCCGCCATAGCCGCGCTCGCCACCATGGCAAGCGTCGCTGTATATGGCAGATAGCGGAATAGCCCGCTTAATCGCCGCATGTCGCGCGTTCCGGTCTCATGATCGATGATACCGGCCGCCATGAACAGCGATGCCTTGAAGGTCGCGTGGTTGAGCATGTGGAAGATCGCCGCCACCGTGGCCAGCGGACTTCCGAGACTGAGCAGCGTAGTGATCAGCCCGAGATGGCTTATGGTCGAATAGGCAAGAAGCCCTTTCAGATCCTGCTGGAAGATCGCGAAAAATGCGCCGAGCAGAAGCGTAACAATGCCGGCGGCTCCCAGAATGAAGAACCATTCGTAGGTACCGGAAAGGGCGGGCGAAAAACGTGCCAGCAGGAAGACCCCGGCCTTCACCATGGTTGCCGAATGAAGGAAGGCGGACACTGGCGTGGGCGCCGCCATGGCATTCGGCAGCCAGAAATGAAACGGAAACTGCGCACTTTTCGTCAGCGCACCGAGCAGGATGAAGACCAGCGCCGGAACATAGAGCGAGTGGCTGCGGATCAGATCACCCGAGGCGAGGATCTTGTCGAGATCGTAGCTGCCGACAATATTGCCAAGCAGAAGAAGGCCGATCAGCAGGCAGAAACCGCCAATACCGGTGATCGTCAGGGCCATACGGGCGCCATCGCGCGCCGCAGCCGAGTTGTTCCAGTAGCTGATCAGAAGGAAGGACGAGATGCTCGTCAGTTCCCAGAAGATCGATAGCAGGATCACATTCCCGGAAAGCACGATGCCGAGCATCGCCCCCATGAATGCGAGAAAGAAGGAAAAGAACCGCGGAACCGGATCTTCCTCGGACATGTAGTAGCGGGCGTAAACCGTAACCAGGAAGCCGATGCCGTTGATCAGCACGCAGAACATCCAGGCGAAACCGTCCAGACGCAGCGAAAAATTCAGCCCGAGCTGAGGGATCCATTCTATGGTGTAACGAAGGACATTGCCGTCGGTCACCTGCGGATAGGCAAGCACGGTAATGACGAGGCAGCCGAACGCCACCAGCGAGGCCAGTCGCGACGGCAAAGCCGTCGATGCCGTGTTCAGGAGCAGTACGGAAAGGAGACTTCCGATAAACGGCAGGGCCAGCAGCAAGACAAGAAAGTGCGGCGCAAGCGTTATCCCAATGTCCCATCCCTTCATTCTCGAGGCATTTCAGTCCTTTATCATGTAATGGGGTGCCCCACTAGCCAACCGGATCAAACTGCCATATATGATTTATTCTGACCAATATGGGCAATTTGGAACAATGGGTCAACCGGATCAGGGAAAGATTTTGTCACCGGCGCTCTGTCGGGCAGGCCGTGGCTTCCTCGACTGGACGCAAGGCGATCTGGCGGATCGCTCAGGCGTGTCCCGCAGCACGATCAGGGACTATGAAGGTGATCGCCATGAGGTTCACCGCTCGACCGAAGCCCAGCTCAGGCGCGCCTTCGAAGAGGGCGGGCTGGCTTTCGTGACAGTGGAAGATGGCTGTGTCGCCATTTGCCCCAAGGACAAGAAAACGGCTTCCGACTGACATCGGTTCACCCGACGCGGGCTTTGTGGAACTGCTGCCGATATTCCGAAGGCGAGATGCCGACCTCCTTCTTGAACGCCTTGCAGAAATAATTCGCATCCGCATAGGAAAGGTCCAGCGAAACATTGCTGATCGGCAGGTCGCTGTTTTGCAGCAAAACCTTAGCGCGCTCAATCCGTTGCCCCTTCAGATAGGAAATGAAGGTCGTATTCATTTTCTTGCGAAACAGCCGGCTGAGATAACAGGGGCTGACATGCGCGAATTCCGCCGCGTCCTCAAGCGTTACCCCCTTGGAGAGATTGCGCTCGATGAAATGCAGAACTGTTTCGATCCGCTCCCCGGCTGCCCCGCCATGCTCCTGTCCGGGGTCGAAAAGAATGTCGGTGATCTGACATAGCAATTCCTGGACCTTGTACTGGCTGCGGGCATCGAGGCGCTGGTTTTCCAGCTCTGCGACCTGCCGCGCCATCGGCAAAGGTAATTTGCGGTCCATCTCCTCCAGAAGATCCGTCAGGATTTCGGCAAGATCGAGTACTTCATGGCGCGGCGCCACGTCCTTGTGAGCATAGATGCCTTCCAGCCGCGTCCGCACCAGACGAAGGCAGTCACGATAGGCGCGCCTTTCGACCAGAGACCGGATACGATCTGCGATGTCGATTTCGTCCTCCACCTCATCCTCAGCGGCATCCATCGCCGGCATCAGACGCAGGTTCGGCACTACCTTTTCAGGAACCGGCATGGCCAGGCAATCACGAACCCCATCAAGCAACGCCTCGGTCCGTACCGGCTTTAAGAGAAAACCGTCGGCCTTGTACTGGATCGCCGCCTGCATGATGTCGAAATAGTCGTAGGCCGTAACAATCAGCACTTTCGTCGCCAGATGCCGCTCACGCACCATCTGCAGCAGTTCCAGCCCGTTGGGACGTGGTATCTTGATGTCGAGCAGCATCACGTCGATGCGTTCGCTCTCAAGCAGCCTGACCGCCTCCGACCCGTTCTTGGCTTCGCCGACGATCCTGATGTCATCCGTATTGCGCTCGATGATCGAGCGCAGGGCGCGCCGCTCCAGTTCCTCGTCTTCGACGATTGCCATGTTGAACATGCAAATCCCCTCTCAAGCGTCAGCCGCCCGCCCTTCAGAAGTCGAACGGCTCGAATTCCAGAGGGAAACGCATGCGCACAAGCGTTCCGCGCCCCTGGCGAAAAGGACTGAGGATCTCCAGTCCGTGATCCGTGCCAAAGTAATAACGAAGCCGGCTATCGATATTGTAGATCCCAATACTCTTACGCCCGCCGCGATCCGCCTCGCCGCGCAGAACCGCCTGCTTGCGCTCCGACGAGATGCCGTCACCGTTGTCGACGATGTCGATGATCAGCTCGACCCCGTCGCGGTAGGCGGAGATCTCGATCACGCCGCCGCTCTCGCGCGGCTCTATCGCATAACTGATGCAGTTCTCGACGATCGGCTGGAGCACCATGACCGGACAGAGCACGTCAAGAAACTCCTCCGGCACATCGAGCGAGAACTCGAAACGATCACCGACTCGAAGCTTCAGGAGATGAAGGTAATTGCGAACGTGCTCCACTTCCATTCGCAATGGCACGAATTGCGACCCGCTCTTTTTCAGCACGTAACGCATCATCTCTGCAAAGGAATGCACCGTGTTTTCGGTTTCAGGTGCATTTTCGACCAAAGCCAGCCGACCGATTGTGTTCAGGACGTTGAACAGGAAATGCGGGTTAACCTGGTAGGAAAGAGCCTGCAGTTCAGCCTCTCGCAGAAGCCTTTCAAGCTCTGCCCGCCGCTTCGATTCCTCCGCAAGCCTCAGGTTCTTTGCATAAAGCTCCTGCGCCACACCGCGGGAATAACTCTCCTCGACGATATGCGATGCGATATAAAACAGCGAATAGGCAGCTGACCGGAGCTTCTCGTAGGTTACCTCGTTGATCCTGTGGTGCTCTTCCAGCAGCGGCTGATGCTCTCGCCACGACCCTTCGAAGGGAAAGATATTAGAAAGATCGACGAGACCGGTCGCGCCTTCATCCGAGGTAAGCTTGACCTGGCCGCAAATGACCGCCCCGAGATATTCACCGCGCACGATGATGGGTGCCGCAAAATCAACCAGACTGCAGTGGCATCGATAGATGGATGGCTCCCCGGTGGAGAGCGCGGTGCGACCACCCACGGCATCGCAGTGAAAACACCGTTCCCGCCACTCAGCCCGAGCTCGAACCGCCTGGCAGAATGCCGAAAACCCTGACGGCTTGGTGACCGGTACGCCTTCCGGATCAACGATTACCATCGCCACCCCGACCGCAGCGCTGAAATTGTCCTGGACCTTCTGGAGCATTTCGGTGCTCATCAGCTCCAGCAATCTCTTGCGTCGCGCAGCTTTGGTCGCCAGCGAATTTTCAGCCGGCCGATCTATCGCGGCCGGAAAGATCGTGATCTCCGGATTTATCTGCGGCACCACCTCCTCAGGCTGCCCGCTCGGTCGGTCTGCTCCCATGACCACCCCTCCGCGTCACGGCCGAAATGGCCGTAAGAAGCGGTTTTCTCGAATATCGGACGTCTCAGTCCAAGCACATCGATCATTCCGGATACGCTGAGCGGGAAAAGCTCGCGTATCGCCTCCTCAAGCAAAGCGGAATCGACCGACAATTTCTCCGCGGATGATACCGCCACCATTTCCGGTTCTTTCTGACCTATCGCAAAAGCCAGCGATATTTCGCAATTTGTCGCAAGTCCGGCGGAAACGATGTTTTTGGCGATGTAGCGCGCCATATAGGCGCCGGTGCGATCCACCTTGGTGGCGTCCTTGCCGGAAAACGCACCACCCCCATGACGACCGATGCCGCCATAGGTGTCGACGATGATCTTGCGCCCGGTAAGCCCCGTATCGGCCGCGGGGCCGCCTTTGACGAAACGCCCTGTGGGATTGATGAGAACCCGCGTATCGCGCTTCAGCCATGGCCCCATCACCGGCGCGATAACCTCTTCCAGCACGCCGCGCAGCAATTGCTCGCGTTCGATCTCTGCCGAATGCTGGGTCGAGACCACGACACTGATCAACCTTTCCGGTCGACCCTCCTTATCATGGGCGAATGTCACCTGTGCCTTGCCATCCGGCCGCAGCCAGGCGAGACGGCCACTCTTGCGCATCTCTGCCAACCTGCGGGTCAGCTTGTGGGCAAAATCGATCGAGGCAGGCATCAGGCTTTCGGTTTCATTGCTGGCGTAACCGTAGAAAATCCCCTGGTCGCCGGCGCCGAAATCCTTTTCGCGCAAGACGCCCTGCGCAATATCGGGCGACTGTTCGTGCAGGTCGGCGAGAATGAAACATCCATCGGCATCGAAACCCACGTCGGGATCCGTATAGCCAATGCGCCGGATCACCTCGCGCGCAATGCGGGTCACATCAACAGAAGCCCGCGACGTCACCTCGCCTGCGATATGGACTGTATTGCCCGAGACCAGGACTTCGGCCGCCACGCGTGCCATCGGATCCTGCGCAAGATGGGCGTCGAGAATGGCGTCCGAAATCTGGTCGCAAACCTTGTCGGGGTGACCTTCCGTCACCGATTCTGCCGTCGTGTAGCGCGCGACCATGATCGCCTCCTTTATCCAGGCCCGGGATGCGGGTCCCGGGTCATCGTCTTTTTGGTTCAGCCGCCGATGACGCAATTGAAGCCAAGCCCTTCGACTGCCGCCTTGAACGGTGTCATGTCCTCTGGCTTGAGATTGGGAGCATCCGCCATCGGGTAAGGCCGGCCGAGCAGCTCGTATTTGTTTTCGCCATAGGTGTGGTAGGGCAGCAGATGCACGGTATCGACGCCCGGCATCAGCTTGGCGAAATTGCCGATCGCGGTAATCGCCTCGACGCTGTCATTTACCCCCGGCACGACCGGAATGCGCACCACCGTATGGGTGAGCGAGGCGATGCAGAGCGCGTTTTCGAGAATGATGCGGTTGTCGATACCGGTATTGGCCCGATGCACCGCCGGATCGATGGCCTTCAGGTCCATCAGCACGTGATCGACAAATGGAATGACATCACGAACGATCTCGCGGGTCGTGCAGCCCGTCGTCTCCATCGCCGTGTTCCAGCCCTGCTCATGGCAGGCCATCAAAAGGTTTTTGGCAAATTCGTGCTGGAACAGCGGCTCACCACCCGAAAGCGTGATCCCGCCACCGGAACGACGGTAATGATGCGCATCCTTGCGCAATTCCTGCATCACCTCGGCAATGCTCATCGTCTTTCCGGCGCGTTTCAATGCCTGTGTCGGACAGACTTTCGTACATGCTCCGCACTTGATGCATTTGCTGCGGTCGACGAAATCGGGATTCTCATAGGCAATCGCCTTGGTCGGACAGACCGCCATGCACTGGCCGCATTTGATGCAGGCTGAACGGCGGTAGAATAGTTCCGGCTCGGGGTTCTGCGATTCCGGGTTGGAGCACCAGCGGCACCGCAGCGGGCAGCCTTTCAGAAACACGATCGTGCGCACACCCGGCCCGTCATGGATGGAATAGCGCTGGATGTCGAAGACAATCCCTTGCCTGTCGTAGTCGATCGCGGTCATTTCAATATCCTGTCTTTTTATGCCGGGTTCCGGCGCCTCCTCCGGCGCCGTTCAGAACTCGGAGTGTTGTGCTGCTGCGATGGCATCCATCGCCATGCGGACGGACGAGGTCTCTCCCATGATGGCAAGCGAAGTGACGTGCTGCGGACAGGTGCCGTAGAGTTCCACGGTGAAAACGCCTGCAGCCTTCAATGCGAGATCGGAGAAGTAGAAAAGGTCCGCCACCGGGATCTGCATCAGCCCGACGGAATCCACCCGGTTGGCCTGCACCCAGGCCCGGCCATGCGGCGGCATCCGTCGCTGCAGCATCTGCAACACGTCGGGATGCGGAGCGTTGATGATGCGGGTCGCCATGGCGGATCTCCTCTCTTCCGGTCTTAATCGAACGCTGGACGCCTGTGCGTCAGCGGACGTTCAGCGCCTCCACCATCACGCACTTGCGACGGCGGGCGAAGGATTTCGGCGATGTCAGGCCCTCACCGGTCGGCCCGGCAATGGTAAAGGTCGTGTAACCCTCGCCACCGACGCCGATGCCGGCATAGGACGGGCCATTCTTGACGAAGATCGTCGTCTGAATCAGCTTCGCCATCTTGGTGATCTTGCGCACATCGGTGGAATGGATCATCGCCGTGTGGCGGTTGCCATGCTCCAGCTCGACGGCAAGATCGATCGCCTCATCGACATCCCCTGCCCGCACCAGCGGCAGGATCGGCATCATCAACTCCTCCTGCACGAACGGATGATCCTTCGGCAGTTCGATCAGGATGGCGCGGATGTCCGGACCGACCGAGATCCCGACCTTGTCGAGCAGATAGACGGCGCTCTTGCCAACGCAATTGGTCTGCGGCCCACCCTTCGCGGTCAGCACCAACTCTTCGAGCTTCTTCACGACAGCCATATCCTTGACCAGATAGGCGCCGTTCTTCTGCATCTGCGAGATCAGGAAATCGGCGATCTGGCTGACCGCGATCACTTCCTTTTCGGCAATGCAGGGCAGGTTGTTGTCGAAGCTGCAACCGCTGACGATGTCCTTGGCGGCCTTTTCGATATCGGCCGTTTCATCGACCACGACCGGCGGGTTGCCGGCACCGGCACCGATCGCCTTCTTGCCGGTCGACATCACCGTCTTGACGATGGCCGGGCCGCCGGTTGCTACCAGCATGCGTACCTTGGGATGCGCCATCATGGCATTGGTATTGTCGATCGAGGGAGCTTGGACGGTGACGACGAGATTTGCCGGCGCACCGAGGCTCGCAAGCTTGCGGTTGATCAGCTTGATTGCCAGAAGCGACACGATCTTCGCACGCGGATGGGGGCTGAACACGACAGCATTGCCGGCTGCCAGCATGCCGATCGTATTGCAGATGATCGTTTCCGTCGGATTGGTGGTCGGCGTGATCGAACCGATGACGCCATAGGCGGAATACTCGACCAGCGTCAGGCCGCCATCGCCGCTTTCGGCTTCGGTCTTCAGATCCTCGATACCGGGGGTCTTGGAGGCGGCCAGACGGTTCTTGATCACCTTGTCGCTGGCATTGCCCATGCCGGTCTGTTCGACGGTCATTCGGGAAATCCGTTCCAGCATGGCCGGATCGAGGAAAATCTCGCGGATACCGTCGACAAAACTCTTTCGCGCAGCCATGGAGCAGAACAGATATTGCCTCTGCGCTTCGGCAGCGGCCTCAACCGCCTCGTCCATGCTGGCAAACACGCCGTCACCGAGAACGACCGCTTCCTCATCCGAAATATCGAGCGAGACCGATGCGCCTGACAAGGCGCAGTCACCGCGTTCGCAGCAGGAGCAGTTCACCTCACCGGCAGACTTCGTCACCATGCCGTCGGCAACGATGCAGCCCTGGCTGAACGGCGCAGTAGGGTCAGCAGCTGGAGCAGATTTGGAACCGCCCATTTCCGCGATGATGCGCGCAACCGTATCTTCGACCGAGGATGCTGCACTCTTTACTGGAGGAGGAGCGGGAACATGGTTCGGAGCCGGAGCGATTGTGCCGTTGAACGCGGCAAGCACGCGATTGACGGCGGCGTTGATATCTTGGTCGTTCATAATCCTCTTCCTTCCTCGGGGACCGTTCCCCTTCTTTCGGGAAATCCATCGATCGCGTAGCGGGCGATCTCCATGTCTTCAGCGACCGTTCCGCCACTGATGCCGATGGCACCGATCACGGCGCCTCCGACGCGGCAGGGAATGCCCCCGCCGAAAAGCACGACCTGGCCTTCGCCCGAGCCGTTGCCGGCCCCGCTGCCCGTGTGGCCCACGCCAAAAAGCATGCCGCCCGGCTGGGCGAGACACCCAAGTTCATCTGTCCCCATGCGATAGGCGGCAGAAGTCCAGGCCTTGGCGCTGGCAAGCTTGGTGCTTGCCGGCAGGCTGCCCTCCATCCGGTGAAACAGGATCGGCCGTCCTTCGGCATCGGCGATGGCGATGCAGACCGGCACCGACATCTGCCGCGCGCGGCTCTCCGCACGCTCGGCAATGGCGCAGGAATCGGCAAGCGAAATGCCGGTCGCAAACCCTCTGTCGGCAATACGCCCGGCAAGCTCGGCTGCGAGTGCCGCTTCGATCAATTGCAGGTCGCGGGGGGCGAAATTACGGGTGGCGAACATCGTTCACGCCTCCGTCTGTTTCGACTGTATCGACAATGCCGACAATCGTGGCATCGACCACGGACTGTTGCAGCGTGCCAGCAAAACGGCTGGCGCTGCCGGATGTGACGATAACCGTTTCGCCCTTGCCCGCACCGACCGTATCGACGGCAATCAGCGTCAGGTCCTGCGGCTGCAACATTTCGTTGAGCCGGGTAATGATCAGCAGCTTCGAGCCCGAGAGGCTCGCATCCTTGGTCGTGGCGACCACCCGTCCGATAACCCTGGCGAGATACATGGCTTGATCCTCACTCCCTCACAAGCGCGATGTCGCGCGCGCGCAGTTCTTCCGCGGCGGCCGGCGTCACGATCACGGCATGACCCAGACGCAGTTCCGTGGCGTTGAGGCTGCGAGCCTCGCGCAGGCCGAACACGCCCTCGGTTCGTGCAGCAATAAGCTTCGGTGCAGCTATCGGCGGTGCAGCCGCAAGCGTGTCACCCTCGACGGCGACGGCAAGCCGTGCAGCCCAGCTCAATTCGATGCCGTAATCCATCAGCCTCTGCAGATGGCCGCTCATCGTCGCCTGATAGGCCGCATTTGGCAGCAAGCCGCGCGCGCGCCGATCCCGTCCATTGGGGCAGCCGCCATCTCGGGCGGCGATGATGCGGACACCTCTTTCCAGTCCACCCTGCAGAATTTTCGACAGCGGATCGTCGGCAATGCCGAGCGCCACCTTGGCTGCAAGCGAAATGCTGAGTGTTGGAACCAATATGGTCGTATGCTGATCCAGAATATCCCCGGCCTTGCCTTCGACTTCGGCTGCTCCGAAACCGGCAAGCCGGTCCTTCAGCGATTGCCGTGCCTCCGGCGCAATGACCGTCTCGAATGCCCATCCCGCATCGCGAAGCTGCTGCAATTGTTCGAGCGCAGCCTCAAGCCCGAAATCCGTTTCCGCAAAAAGCAACAGCGCCGAGCGCGGCTTTGCTGGCACTCTGCCACCCATACGCGCGATGATGCGATCGGAGAGCAGATCGAGGAGGATACGATCGAGAACGGCATCGATGCTCATGCCTGGCCTCCATCGTCATACATCGCGATCCCGAGCGGCGTAACCAGCAGCGGTTCGACGGGCTTGATGACCCGGCGTCCGGTATGACTGACGAGAACCGCAGCAAAATCCTTGAACGAGCAGGCACCGCCGACGACATGGATCGTGTCGACATAAGGGTAATCGGAAAGGAATCCGGAAACGATGCGCCCCATCTTGTCGGCCACCGGCCGGATGATCGAAAACACATCCCGCTCCAATGCGTGATTGAGCTTTTCAGCCTCGGCATCCTCGAAGGAGATTTTTCTGGCGCCGGCCAGAACCAGCGTCATATGCGTGCCGCCAGTCGGCTCGTCGAATGTGGCAACCACCTCGCCGTCCTTGAGAACGGAAATGCCCGTCGTGCCGCCACCGACATCGACCACCGCGCCATTCTCGACGCCAAGCAGGCGCGCCGCAGCGGTGGGCTCGTCGACAATCTCCGCCAGCTCGAAATCGGCCGACTCGACCACATGGCCGATCGCCTTCGCATTGGACGGATGCACGCCGGGTGGAATGGCGGTCGCAGCGCGAAGAAGCGGCTGACCGAGCCGTTCTTCGAGCTCTTCCTTCATGCGGCGGACAGCGTGAACCGCGCCGATATAATCGACGACGATCCCATCGCGCACGACGGTCGAGCGCCAGGACGTTCCGGCCACCGGATTATTGTCCGCATCGACCACCGAAAGCACCAGATTGGCCGTGCCGAGATCGACGCCAACTTTCAGCCGGCCGGGCGCCCATTCCGGCTGCGGCACGATCGTGCCCTGCCGGACGAGTTCCCCGAAAGCCTTGAGTTTGCTGTCGATGCTCGACATGACTTCTCTCCGATCAGACCTTGCGGATCCGCACCATCGCGTCGTTCTTCAGGCCGAATGCATTGGCCTCCTCGACGTCGATATGCATTTCCATGAATGAGGCTTCGGCCGCGCGGATCGTGACATTGTGCATGATGCCGCCGCGCACGCCGCCAACCTCGACATCGACCTCTTCGCCGTTCTTCAGGCCAAGTCTTGCGGCTTCAGCCGGCAGCATGTGAATGTGGCGCAGCGCCACGATCACGCCGCGCTCCTTTCGGATCGTCCCATAGGGGCCGATCACTTCGATACCCGGCGACTGTTCCAGTTTTCCCGACATCCGCAGCGGCGGCTTGATGCCCAGGGTGAACCCGTCGGCGACCGAAACCTCGATCTGCGTTTCCTTGCGCAGCGGCCCGAGCACCCGCACCTTGCCGATCTGCCCCTTGGGGCCGCGGATCGTCACGGTTTCTTCCGCCGCATACTGGCCGGGCTGTTTCATCGCCTTCATCCGCGTCAGTTCCGAACCGGGGCCGAAAAGCGCGTCCATGTCCGGCCGGGAAAGATGGATGTGGCGGTTCGACACGCCGATCGGCACAAGCCACGGATCGCGGTCCTCGGCGCCCTTTGCGGCAGGTTTCGCCTGCTCCGCCGAGACGGTGAGGCTCTGTGCCAGAAGCTCGGCGATCACGCGGTCGATCATGGGGCTGTTGATTTGCATTATGGTGTCCTGTTCGTCCTGGCCCGACATGACGACCGGGCCTTTCATGGGCGCAACGATCCACCCGGCGGTGTTGCCGCCGGCCTTCGCTGTCACCTGAAATTCTCGTCTGTTTGGCGCTGACTACCGCCGGCGATGGCGACGATCGGCGCGGGATTGCGCATGGCTTGCAGCTTGGGGTGCCGGCTCAGCCGCCACCTCGACCTCAGGCTCCACGGCAGCCTCGCCAACGGCCGGGACTTCCGGCTCTACCGATGCGACTTCTTCTACCGGAGCTTCAGCGGCTTCGGTCACCGGAGTTTCCGGCTCAGGCGATAGATCGTCTGCAACAACATCCTCGACCGCCAGAGAAACCTCCGGGGAAACCTCCGCCGCAGCAACCGCTGCGGCAGGTGGTTTCAGACCGACAGTGGACCCGCTTTCCACGATCTTGCCCAACCCGTTTGCGGGGCGGGCAATCACGCTGGTTGACACAACCGTTCCCACACGTGAAGCTTCTGCAGCGGCTGCGGAAACCGCAGCCTTGACGGCCCCGACATCCCCCCGAACCTTGACGACTGTCATGCCGTCACCATTGGCAAGCTCGTAGCCCACGAGCGTGACATTGGCGGATTTCACCGCCGCATCGGCGGCAGCCACGGCAGCCGTCAATCCGATGGTCTCGATCAATCCAAGGCTTTCCTGCAACATGACAGTCTCCTTTCAGGTTCAGATGTAAGGCTTGGTCGAGGAGACCACCGCCGCCGGATCAAGCGTCCCGAGCACCTGCTTGCCGACATCGCGTGCGGCGCGGATGGCCTGACGGACGGCCCCGGAATCGCCACTGAACAGGAAGATGGCTTCGTTCGAGTAGCTCGTTCCGCCATTGCCTGGAGAAGCAAAACCGGTCGGTACCACGGTTGCGGCCTTTGCGGCGGTATCGGCCAGAAGCACGCCGATTGCGGCAGGAGAGCCGACCGTGATGCCGAATGCCTGTCCGAGCGGTGCCCCGAAGGCCTTGTTCAGCGCATAACTGGCGCGGGCGGTATACTGGAATTCCAGGTGGCCGGCCGGCGTGCCGTAGACGTCGCCGAAGGTACGATCGAGTTCCGACAGTGTCACTTCGACGGCACGGCGGGCGTCTGAAACGTCCTCTGCGCCGAAGATGATCAAGCTGCCGTGGCCGCCGCCGCCTTCCGTGTCGCGCGGCAGTTCGATCAGCAGCACTTCACTGTTGGTGGCCTTCACCGCTTCGTCTGCAGCAAAGATATGCGGACCGGCGCCGGTACGTGCACCGACGATGCCGATCGACCGGTATTTCTTGTCGATCTTCATCTGCTCGTGCAGCAGCGGGTCTACATTGGCAATCACCAGACCGACCGTATGCCCGATTGCCGTGCCGACGAATTCGGTAAGATTACAGGCCTTCGGCGCCGTCTTCTGGGCAGCCGGCTTCTCAGCGCGAGAGGCGGCCGGGGCCGGGGAGCTTTCGCTCCCACCCATCTTCCGGATCACCTCGTCCATGAGTTTTTCGACAAGAGCATCCTGCATTGTCGATCCTCCTTTGTGTGTTCAGGGGTTCAGGCGACCTTGCCTTCCGGCAGGATCTTCTCGACCTCCATGTGAGGACGCGGGATCACGTGGACGGAAACGACCGTGCCGACCTTTTCGGCGGCGACGGCACCGGCATCGGTGGCGGCCTTGACTGCGCCGACATCGCCGCGGACCATAACCGTGACGAGGCCGGAACCGATCTTTTCATAACCGACCATGGCGACGTTAGCCGACTTGACCATGGCATCGGCGGCTTCGATGGCAGCAACCAGACCTTTGGTTTCGACCATTCCGAGAGCTTCCTGTTGCATGACTTAACTCCTTAGCGTTTCGGTGTTCAGACGTTGATGTAATGACCGTTTCTCGCGGGTTGGACTTAATCGTCGGCCCCCTCCCTCCCGGCCTAGCCCCCGGCCCGGCCGAGAAGCATGGAAAGCTCCCCGAGCGTGGGCCTGCGTGGGTTTCCTGCGGTGCAGGCGTCCGCCATGGCGGCCGCTGCCATATCGGGCATTGCCCGACGATATTCCTCGGCATCCATGCCGAAGCCACGAAGCGTGGACGGGATGGAGAACCGTTGATTGAGTGCCTGGATCGCACGGATCAGCGCGATGACCCCGGCCCTGATACTCGGCACGTCCAGCCCGATGCGCGAAGCGATGCGTGCGTAGCGGCCGGCGGTTTCGCGGCAGCCCGGCGCATCGTCCTCAAGACCCGCATTCCATGCGATCACATGCGGCAAAAGCACCGCATTGATGCGCCCGTGAACGAGATGCATGCGCCCGCCGATCGCATGTGCAAGACCATGGTTCACCCCGAGCCCGGCTTCGCTGAAGGCAAGCCCGGCAAGGCAGGAGGACTGATGCATCGCGTCGCGTGCCTCCATGTCGTTGCCGTCGTCATAGGCGCGCGCCAGGTTCGCAAAGGCAAGCTCCAACGACTTTTCGGCAAAGGCGTCGGTAAAATGCGATGCGCCATTGGCAACCACGGCCTCAAGCGCATGGGTGATGACATCCATGCCCGTATCCGCCGTCACTTTCGGCGGCGCCGTGCGGACGAATTCGGGATCGAGGATCGCCACATCCGGCACCATTTCTTTCGCGATCAGCGGGAACTTCTTGCCGTTTGCCGGATCGGAGATGATGGCGAATGAGGTCACTTCCGACCCCGTGCCGCTGGTCGTCGGAATGGCGACGAATTCAATTTTTTGCGCCGTATCCGTGGCGCGAACAACCGAAAGAATGGCCTTGGCCGCATCGATCGGCGACCCGCCGCCGAGCGCCAGAAGGACCTGCGGACGGAATTCGGCAAAGATACCGGCCCCCTTGGTCACGGTTGTAATCGGAGGCTCGGGAATGGCTTCGTCGAAAACCTTGACCTCGCAGCCATCGAGATGGCGCAGCACCCGGTCAAGCGGACCGGACTTGGCCATGAAGGCATCGGTGACGATCCCGACCCGCTGCCCGCGATAGGCATGCAGCCGGTCAAGCAACCCTTCGCCGAACACGATCTCGGTCCGGGGGGAGAAGCTTTTGTAGGAAGGCATATGTCACCTGTTGCAGTTTAGGTTTCACGGTATCGTTCGGTTTCGTGTGGCACGGGCGGGCGTCATGTCCGTCCGTGCCCTGTCTTCATCCTGACCCCATTTCGGGCAGGGTCCGGCCAAGGTCAGGATTGCCGTCTTAGAAATGCTGTTCCGTACGGCTGATGATGTCGTCCTGCACTTCCTTGGCGAGCACGACGAACTGGGCGGAGTAACCGGCCACGCGAACGACGAGATCGCGATAGGCTTCCGGGTCCTTCTGGGCTGCGAGCAGCGTATCGCGGTCGACGACGTTGAACTGTACGTGCATGCCCTTCTGGTCGAAGTAGGAGCGGACCAGCGAGGCGAAGTTGCGCAACCCGTTGTCGCCGGCGAGAGCGGAGGGCAGGAACTTCTGGTTATACAGCGTGCCGTTGGAGGCGATGAAGTGGTCGAGTTTGGCCACCGAGTTTGCCGCAGCCGTCGGTCCCAGATGGTCCTTGCCCTGGCGGGGCGAAACACCGTCTGCAAGCGGGGCCTTGGCCGGGCGGCCGTCAGGCAATGCACCGACATCCTTGCCGAACAACACGTTGGCCGAGACCGGATAGATACCGGCCTGGAACTGGCCACCGCGCGGGTTCTTGTACTTTTCGACTTCGAGGCAATAGATCTGGGCGCATTTGCGGGCGATCAGATCGACGTCGTCGATGTCGTTGCCGAAGCTTTCAGCCGAGTCGAGCAGGCGACGGATGCCGTCATATTTCGACGAACCGGCAGGCGCCGTGATCGTATCGGTCGATAGCGTGCGATAGACCTCTTCCTTCAGCGCCGTCACATCCATCGATTTGTTGGACGACAACACCTTGCGGACGGCCTCGTAGATCTGGCCTTCCGTCAGTTCGTCACCGCCGGCCGTATTGGCCTTCTGGCCGATGGCAAGCCCGAAATTGGCGTCGAGCGCTTCCTTCAGTTCGGCCATGGAGATCTTCTTTTCGTCGAAGACGAATTTCTTCATGGCGTAGACGGAGTCACCCGTATCGGCGACACCGAAGGCCTGCGGACCGGTGAAGTTGTAGAGCGCTCCACCTTCCTGCAGCGACTTGCCCCGTCCCATGCAGTCTTCGACCATCGGAGACAGGAACGGCAGCGGTGCACGCTCGCCATGGGCAATGTCGACGCAGTTGTCGGCTTCGGCCAGATATTTGACGAAGAAGGCCATCTGCTTGTTGAAGGCACCGTAGAAGTCTTCGATCGAGGTCCAGCGCTTCGGATCGCCGGTGACCGGGCCGAGCTGGGTCGAGCCCACCTTGCCGTCGTTCAGCGTGATTTCGAGAACCTTGGCAACGTTGAAGAAGGCAGCATCGTGCCAGCCTTCGGTCTTGTGGATTGCCTGCGGTTCGACGCAGCCGACAATGCCGTAATCGCGGGCATCGGCCAGCGAGACACCGCGGTTCTGCAGCGCTGGAATGATGACTTCGTCGTTATAGACAGCCGGAACGCCAAGACCGAGACGGATGACTTCCGCGGCACGGTAGAGGAATTCGTCCGGCGTGCCCTGCCAGACACGGATGGAGAAGGACGGTGCCGGCAGGCGGCAATGAACGGTTGCTTCCATGCACATGTAGGAAACGTCGTTGGTCGCATCGCGGCCTTCGGACGTCTGGCCGCCGACGCAGAGGTTCTGGAACACCGCATAACCGGCAAAGGCCTGGGCCGAAACTTCGTCGCGGGTCTTGTTGACGTCGTTGAGCTTGATCCAGATGCAGTCGACCAGTTCCTGGGCGAATTCGCGGCTGATCGACGTGTCGGCCTTGAGGAAGGGATACATGTACTGGTCGAAACGGCCGGGCGAGATGGAATGGCCCGAGGATTCGATCTGCAGCATGCATTGGATGAACCACATCGTCTGGCAGGCTTCCCAGAAGTTGGAAGCCGGATATTCCGGCACCAGGCGGCAGTTCTTGGCAATCTGCTCCAGTTCGGCCCGGCGTGTCGGGTTGCTTTCGCGGCCGGCCAGTTCCTGCGCCTTTGCGGCATAACGATGCGCAAAATCGATGGCGGCCTTATAGGAGATGATGACCGCGTTATAGAACTGCTGCTTCTTGATATAGGACGGATCCATCTGGTCGAGCGCTTCGAGGTGCCGGACCGCTTCGGCGATCACACCGCTGAAGCCGATATTGAGGATCTTGCCGTAATCGACGCAGACATGGCCGACGCCGCCATAGAAATAGTTGCCGACGGTGAACACACCATTGGCGATGCAGTCCTTGGCCTTCTGCGACATGTAGGATGAGGCGAGATCGCTCGTCGTGCGGCCCGGCCAGTATTTGAAGGCCTCACGCAGCTCGTCTGCCGTCTGCTTCGGGATCTCGAAAGGATCGGCAACACGCGTTGCCATGGTCTCGAATTCCTTTTCGACCCAGTCGAAAGAGAATTCCGGGCAGATTTCGGTCGAGCGCGGGTTCTTGGTGATGGCGCCGACGACCAGTTCGTCGTCACGGATCGTCACCGGCAACTCGTTAAAAATCTTCTCGACCACCTTGGCGCGACGAAGGATCGGCGGCAGGCCTTCTGTTTCCTTATAGGCCTGGGTCGCAAGCACCGCACGCTCGGACTCGACATGCGGCCGCGCGTCGATGATCTGTTTCTTCAACCGCAATATGCGGTCGGTCGGTTTGGAAAAGCCCTTCTCAATCATTACGTCCTCCAGGAGTGAATGTCGTTCCCGCGACCTTGAGCCGACGGGAGCGCGTCTTGCAGTTCAGGGTGTTGGGCAGTTCAGAATGTTTGGCGAAACCAGACGCACGAAGCTGCGCATCAGTTTCGGATGCGCCGGCCAGGCCGGCGCGGTTGCGAGGTTTCCATCGGTCACGGCGTCATCGGCAGCGATCGAAACGAAGTTACCGCCGGCCAACCGAACCTCGGGTTCGACCGCGGGATAGGCTGTCAGCTTGCGCCCACGCACCACATCGGCGGCGGTCAGCAATTGCGGGCCATGACAGATAGCGGCCACCGGCCGGTTCCCGGTCATGAACGCCCTGATGATGTTCAGCACCTGTTTATCGAGGCGCAGATATTCGCAGGCACGGCCGCCGGCGACATAAAGACCGGCGTAATTCTCCGGCTCCACCAGCGCGAAATCGGCATTGATCCGAAACAGGTGTCCGGGCTTTTCGGAATAGGTCTGGTCGCCCTCGAAATCGTGGATCGCGGTCTTGACCATCTCGCCCCGACGCTTGCCGGGACAGACTGCGTCAACCTGAAGGCCGAGCATCTGCAAGGCCTGAAACGGCACCATCGCTTCATAATCCTCGGTATAGTCACCGACGATCATCAGGATCTTGTTGTCGCTGGGCTTTGCCATGAATTTCACTATCTGCCGGGATCGCCCAACGGCCATTCACTGGTCGTTTGGTCCGGCACCTCCTGTCGAAAAAGGTAGGCCCGCCGCACCTCAAGGGTCAACGAGACCGTCTTGACCAGCGCGGGTAAATAATTGACCTGACAGGGAAAATCGGAAAACACCTTAGAAATGAGGTGGTTCGGACCATCATCGGCGCAATTCGGCGAAAAGCGCATGACAAGGGATCACCACATGCGGTGTTTTCTTGTCATCGCAGCAAGCACTGGGGACGCTTCCGAGGCCGTCCTGCACCGCTCAAAAGCCTGCGACCAAAAGCGCAAGTCACTGATTTTGATAAAAATTTTTCCGAACTACTGACATCGGAGTGTCGGCTGTCAAGAAACTACCCTTCGAGGCCAAACCTGTTGCGTTGACCCGTTCGAGCGCGTCTCGATAATCTTCGCCTTGATCGACATTCCTTAAAAACATGGGACTCGCAAGACGCGTCAGCGATTGCGGCGGCTGGGCAGTTGCGCTCAGCCGGTGGGAACATGCGCGCGGAGAGGCTGGGATGTCCGATCGGGACAGAAGAGAGAGGTGTCCACGAGATTTGGACAGGTGACGGCCGGGGCGGCACGTATCGTGCCACCGGCATCCCAAGGAGGAAATGGAATGACAATGCTCGGTCTGCTCGTCGCCTTTGGCGGCGGGATTTTCGGCGCCGCAATCGGCGCCTTGCCTGCTTTCGCCTTCGTCGGCATCCTGACGATGCTTGGCGTCGGCATCCAGCTTGCGGTTGCCCCCGCGGCGACGGATTTCTTCGGCATCCCTTTCGGTGTGTTCGGCCCCCATGTCGGTGGCTTCGCCTCGGGTGTTGCCGCAGCAGCCTATGCCGCCAGCAAGGGTAAGCTTGATACCGGCCGCAATATCGTGACTGCCGGCATGGGCCTCAACAGCCCGGATGTACTTCTTGTCGGCGGCGCCTTCGGCATTGTCGGCTATGTAGTTTTCTGGCTGCTCACCATGGTGCCGAATTTTTCGCCCACGCTCGCCTGGACTGACCTGCCCGGCATGACCGTCGTCATCTCGGCCTTCATCGCCCGTTTCATCTGGGGCACCTGCGGCCTGTGCGGCAAGGCAGAACCCGGTCGCAAGTTCTTCGAACCGACCGATGCGACCAAGTGGCTGGTCTTCCAGAGCGGTGTCGGCCAGCTGGTGATGATCGGTATCGGTGGCGGCCTGCTTGGAGGATGGCTTGGGCTAACCTATGGCACGCCGGGCGCGCTTCTCGCCTTCGGCATCGCCGCATCCAGCCTGCTGTTCCTGACTGTCGGGGTGCTGACGCCGGTGACCCACCATATTATGCTGCCGGCTGCCATCGTCGGCGCATCGTCCGGCAGTATCATCTGGGCCGCAATCGCCGGTCTCGTCTGTGCCTTCGTCGGTGAATTTTTCGCCCGGCTGTTTCTCTGCCATGGCGACACGCATATCGACCCGCCAGCCTGCACCATCGCGCTGATGACGCTGGTCTTCAACGGGCTGACTTTCCTCGGTTTCTGGGCACTTATCCCAATTCCGGTCTGAGAAGGGCCTGCCGACCCAGGCGGTGCGATAATCCCTCCCGATCGCGCCGCCGCCATTTTATCTTTAATCGTGAAGGACGTGCCCCGAAACAGGTCGGGGCACGTTTTTTGTTCGGCTCAGGCCTTGTCGAGGAACGCCTGCAGGCGGTCGAAGGAGAAGGCTTCTTCGGTCAGGTAACGGAAATCCTCGACAACCTTGGCCCGCAGCTCGGGCGTATCGATCGAGCGGCCCCAGAAGGACGTTTCCTGCAGATAGGCAGCAACCACGGCCTCGACGTCACCGAGCGCGCCGATCGCCTTGATCTTTTCGACCACTTCGAGTGCATCACGTGGCGGCAAGGAATCTGCGCCCTTGAACTTGCCGAGATAGAAAGCCAGCCACGAGGCGAGCGACAGCGTCATCAGCGGTGCCGGCTTGCCGAACTTTTCTTGATAGGCAAGCAAGCGCTCCAGATTGCGCGTCTGGTATTTGACGATGCCGTTGAGGCTGATGTCATACCAGAGGTGCCGGATATAAGGGTTCTGGAACCGGCGCAGCACGGCTGCGGCAAACTCCTCCAGCTCCGCCTTGGGCAGCGTCAGAAACGGGATGACTTCTTCGTTCAACAGCCGGTCGAGGAATTTCGCACCCGCAGGCTGCGTGACGGCCTCGCCGACAGATTCGACGCCTGCCAGCAGCGAGAGCGCGCAAAGACCGGTATGCGCGCCATTGAGGATCGCCACCTTGCGCGCCTTGTACGGCGTTGCATCGTCAACGACGAGCGTTCCCTCATCGTATTCGGCAAGCGGGATCCTCAGATCCGGCATGCCCGGCTTCTTTTCGATGACGAAGAAATGGAAGAGTTCGGCCGCCGACATGAACTTGTCTTCGTATCCGAGTTCCTGCATCAGCGCATCTGCCTCGGCGCGGGGATAACCGGGCACGATGCGGTCAACCAGCGTGTTGTAGAAGGCATTGTCCTTCTCCAGCCAGGTGATGAAGGCCGGATCAAGCTGCCATTCGTCGGCATGCTGCAGAACGATGCGTCGCAATTCATCACCATTATGGTCGATCAATTCGCAGGCAATCATCTGCAACCCGGCTTCCGCCTTGCCGCCAAACGCCGTCCAGCGCTCATAGAGGAAACGGGTCAACTTGCCGGGGAAGGACACCTGCGGCGCATCATCGAATTTGACCGTCGGCACATAGGCAATGCCGGCATCGGTCGTATTCGAGACGACGACGGTGATGTTGGCATCATGTGCCAGAGCCAGCACGTCCTTCCAGCTTTCGTGCGAGGGGATCTCCTGGCGCACGCAGGCGATCAGCCGCGGCTCGGAAACCTTCTCGCCGGCATCGTTCATGCCGCGGGAGAGAACCGTGTAGACGCCATCCTGCTCGTTCAGCGTGAATGGCAGACCGCCGGCGATCGGCCGAAGAACGATGACACCCCAGTCGGAACCGGCCTTCTCGTTCAGAAGGTCGATCTTCCAATCGACGAAAGAGCGCAGGAAATTGCCTTCTCCCCATTGCAGAACGCGCGGAGTCGGGCGGGCGCGGTCCTTGAGAAAGCTCTCATCGAGACGTTTCATATATCTTTTTCCTTGATGCAAAGGCATTGATGAAAGAGTGACCCGCGATTTGAAGATGACGAGATCGTAGATGTCTTTGATCTCGCGACGTGTCACCGCACATTTCGCAACTTTCGGGACATATTCGATGTCTTGCATGGAGCTACATTCACGCAAGTTTGCGAAACGCCGCAATATGGCGTGCCGCTCGGGCACTTTGGCGAGCTGCGATCACTGCGCCACCAGGAACGGCCGCTCCGCTAGCCGCGATAAACAAGCCGGAAATGTCCTCAAAAACAAAAAAAGCCCCAGATGGGGCTTGTTCAATATTTGGGGGAGAAGCGGATCTCTGGATCCTTGGTCGTCGGCAGGCATAACGGATCCGCTTGGCATATCCTGCATGTTTCCCTCGCTTTCATGGCTTGGGTACTATGGCACGGACTGCGATACAACGGCGAGCTTTGGGTCAGC